>CAYTFI010000075.1:0-8038 GCA_964437065.1 uncultured Zetaproteobacteria bacterium
AGCCTGTTGAGGCTGAGGAATGCCTGCAACCAAAATCGGGATCATTTCATGTTAATAAAGCTGTCGCCCTGTTCATTTGGCGCTATACTTCCCATATGATCTTCGTTCGCCATTTGCGCCGCGCCGTCTTCTTTGGAAGCTTGCTGCTGACGCCATTGCTGCCTGCGCCCGTTGCATCGGCGGAGCCTGCCGTGTTGCCGCCGCCTGAACTTTCTGACGAGCCGGCAAGCAGCCAGGCGCCCGATATAAAAGAACGTGCGGCAAATCTGGACGAGGAGTTTCAATCTCCGGACGATCAGACAGGCGAAGCGGTTCGCTCCTACCAGAGGGGAGACGCCACCACCATCACAGAATATTCATCCCATGGTCGCATCTATAAAATCAAGGTGCAGCCAGGGGGCGGCTTGCCTGCCTACTATCTGTACGACAAGGATGGCGATGGCATTTTCGAGCAGCGACTGCCTGGCGGTTACAAACGCATTTCGCCGCCAACCTGGATCCTGAAAAAATTCTGACCCCGCCGTCGCTTATCCTGATCACCGACACATGTCGGTATCCGGGCGAGCCGTTTTTTGATGCCGTGCAACAGGCCCTGGATGGCGGCGCGGACGCCGTGCTGGTTAGAGAAAAGGATCTGACATCGGCAAGGCTGCTGGCCCTGGCTTCGCGACTGCGCGAAA
The DNA here is from genome assembly GCA_964437065.1 of uncultured Zetaproteobacteria bacterium. Lineage (GTDB taxonomy): Bacteria > Pseudomonadota > Zetaproteobacteria > Mariprofundales > Mariprofundaceae > Mariprofundus. The sequence continues at coordinate 681 of CAYTFI010000075.1, forward strand.
TAACCCGGCGTCATCATGTGCAATTGATTATTCATACGCAGGCGGATATTGCCCGGGCTGTGGATGCCGACGGCGTGCATCTGGCCGGCGCCGATATAGAAACCATCCCTGCCGTTCGTCAATGGCTGGCGGACCCCGACAAAAGCGTATCGGTTTCGTGTCATAGTGCGGATGAGCTAGGGCAGGCGAGCCGTTACGGCGCGGACTTTGCCATGCTTTCGCCCGTGTTCGCGACAGCGAGTCACCCCGGAGCGCCGCATCTGGGGGTTGATGCATTTGACGCCCTGGCATCGCAGGCGCAATTGCCGGTCGTGGCGCTTGGCGGCATTACTGTGGAAAACTGCGCCGCCCTGAAAGCAAAATACATGGCCGTGATCGGAGCGCTGCTTGGCGCAGAAAATCCAAAACATGCAGCGCAGCAGCTGTTGGGCGCCGCCGGTTGAAAACGCTGATTCTGATCAGACACGCCAAATCCAGCTGGAACGAGCCGGGCGTGTTCGATGTTGATCGCCCGTTGAACAGGCGCGGTCTTCATGATGCGCCGCTTATGGGCGGACGGCTGGCGGACAGGCTGGCCGCAGCCGGTCTGGCGCTTGACGCCATGCTGGCCAGCTCCGCCCGCAGAGCCGCTCAGACGGCGCGAATGATCGCCGATGAGCTTGCCTTTGCCGCCAGCAGCATTGACTGGCGCCGCGAGCTTTATCTCGCCGCCCCCCGTACGATGATGGATATCATTCGGCTGCTGCCGGATGAGGTGCGGACGGCGGCGCTGGTGGCGCACAATCCCGGCATCACGGAGATGGTGAACATGCTGGCCAGGGTGCGGATTGACAATGTGCCAACCTGCGGCGTGGCGCTGCTGAGTTTGAAACAGGAAGGCTGGGACGGCCTGGAAGCGGGCGGCGCCGAGTTGATCAGTTTTGATTATCCAAAGCGTTTGCCGGCATGACCCGCATCAAAATACTTCTCCCGCGCAGCGGGAGAAGTACGACTTACGTGGTTTGCCCTTTTGCGTGAATGCGGGAAATCAGGCCGGTGCTGGAATGGCCTTCAACAAACGGCATCACAACCACTTTTCCGCCGTTATTGCGAACTTCCCCGGCGCCGACAATATCTTCGGTCTTATAGTCGCCGCCCTTGACCAGAATGTCCGGTTTTACGGCGATGATCAGCTGCAGGGGCGTGTCTTCGGAAAAGGGGATGACCAGATCGACGGATTTGAGCGCCGCCAGCATGATGGCGCGTTCGTTCAAGGGGTTGATCGGGCGGGCGGCGCCTTTCAGACGGCGGACGGAATCATCATCGTTCAGGCCGACGACCAGCCTGTCTCCGAGGCCCCTTGCCCTGGCAAGATAATCAATATGGCCGGGATGCAATAAATCAAAACAGCCATTGGTGAAAACAATGCGTTTTCCTTCAGCGCGCCATTGCTGAACCTTCTGTCGGGCCTGTAACGTAAAATCCATGCGTATTACGGAATTTGAACAGCTCAATTCTCACTGGTCTGCATCAGATCAACGACGGCTGTGACGCCCTTGATCCCGAGCGCGATATCCCTGGCATGCTGACGCTCGCCTAATTTGTTGACCACGCCCTGCAAATACACCTTGCCATCAACCGTTTCGATATGAATGCTGAAGCCGGACACCGTCTTGTCTTTCCACAGAGCCGCTTTAACCTGAGTCGTAATCCAGGTGTCTGAAAGCAGGCTGCCAATTTCCGGCTCGCCGACCTTGAGCTCGGAATGCACGGAACGAACGCCTTTGGCTTGCCTGGTGATAAAAACAGCGCGCTTGATATGGGCCGGGCTGGGCAGATAGCCTGTTAATGTTGCATTGCCCTTAATCACCTGCACGCTGACCCAGCGCGAGGGCATATCTTTCTCGGAAATGAGTCGCGAATCAATGTTGGCTGCTGTGGTCGCATCATCAACCTGATTGCCAAGAGTGCGTTCATCATTCACGCTGCTGACTGCTGCTGTTGAGCCGCCTACGACGGCAGTGGCGACGCACCCCTGCAAGGCTATGAATGGCATGATCAGCGTAAGATAAAGAGGTTTGGACATAGTGCGCTCCCCGTCGGCTTGTCGAGATGCAGGTGCTCGGATCACCCCTGATTTATTCCTGTCCGAGTGCGACGCACAGGCAGGCGGCAACGGCTGAAAAAGGCCCGGCTAAACGACATCATCGCCCAAGGCTTCCAGAACGGCGGCAAAAAGCATAGGAACGAGAATTTCATCAGGGCCGGATAGCCAGTATCCCCGTCCATCAGGCTGTGACAAGCGGTTTACGACATCGGATATGGCGCTGGCGCTGGCTGCCGGGTCTATCACCGCAGAGGTGAGCAGAGTGATTTCCTTGCCGAGATTTCGTGCTGCGTCTATGGCATGAACAAGCACGCGCGGCATGACAACGCTGGAGGCAATATTGAGGATTACGCCATTGCTTGCCGTAGCGACCATGGCCGCCAGCAGGCGCAGATCGATCATGCCGGCGGCGCCCAGCGATTCGCCATGCGTGGCCGGATGCAGCGCAAATGCATCTGCGCCAATGGCCGGATGCACCGAAACCGGAATGCCATATCTACAGGCCGTCGCCGTCACGGAATGGTCAAGATGCTCAAAATCTGAAAGCTGAAGCCTCTTGCCAACGCTTTTGCCGATGCCCCAGTTTTCCAGGATGCCAAAGTTTATCGCATCATTGATCAGGCAGCCGGTTTCTTCCGTGGCGCAATAGCGCCCGTTGGCGAGCTCGCGATCATGCGATTTCACCGTTGTTCCCGAAATTGCAATTTCGACATCCTGCTCCATGGCTGCGCCTGTGAGCGCCAGGCCGGTGATGATCCGCTGCTCAATCAGGCGACAGATCATCGGCCCCAGTCCGGCGTCAAAGACATGGCCGCCACAGGCGAGAATCACAGCATGTCCATGCCGATGGGCGGAGACAATGGCATCGCGCATGTGGAACAGGTCGCCGGCGCAGCCCAGATTGGGCAGGCAGCACAGAAAATCTTCAAAACTGCTGCCTGCTTTATAGGGGGCGCCAAAATCCTTGCCGTCGCTATCTACCTTGCGAGCGGCAAGGGGAACCGTTTTAATGGATGAAAACGACAGTGGCTTGACCGTCATGATTTGCCTCCGAACATGGTGTGATCTATCAGCATGCACAATAGATGCAGACAGGTGATGTGCATCTCCTGAATGCGCGGCGTTGAATAGTGCGCAATATGCAACAGCACGCGAACATTATCATGCCGCCCCAGCGCGCCGCCGTCGCCGCCGGTTAAGGCGATGGTTTGCATGCCTGCGCCGGCTGCAGCATCGACGGCCATGGATACATTGCGGGATGCGCCGCTGGTTGAGATGGCCAGCAGCAGGTCGCCCGGACGGCCCAGGGCTTCAACCTGGCGAGCGAACACCTGATCGAAGGAAAAATCATTGGCAATGCTGGTGATTACCGAGGCGTCGTGGGTCAGCGCCACAGCGGCCAGACCGCGACGGTCCGTTTCAAAGCGGTTCACCAGCTCACCGGCAAAATGCTGGGCGTCGGCGGCTGAACCGCCATTGCCGCAGGCAAGAATTTTCCCCCCTGCCTGCAGACAGCCAACCATGGCGTCGGCGGCGGCCAGTAAGGGCCCGGAAAGGCTGTCCATACATTGCTGACGCAGTTCGATGCCATCCTGCATGGCCTGTCGAATCAATTGATGCATCTGTTCACCTTATGATATCTTTCATATGTTCAATCCGTGGCAGCGTCCATCCGGGCAAGCCGACTCCGGGGGTGATAATGATTAAATCAAAGCGGCATTGCAAGCGGGCGCGCTCGGGATGGCCGGCCAGCCAGATCAGGGCGGCGGATTGCAGTCGGGCGCACTTGTCCGGATGCACGGCGAGCAGAGCGGATTCCACTGTTTTGTGTGTTTTTACTTCGACAAAAACCAGCAGGTCCCGACGCATGGCGACAATATCCAGCTCCCCCCGGCCCAGGCGTAAATTCCGTCCCAGAATGGCATAGCCCCTGCGCCGCAGATAACGGACGGCGCACTTTTCTCCCGCCTGTCCTTTTTTTGTGCTCATGCGCCCAGGGGATTAGTCATCGGCGATCATCAGCGCATAGACGCGGGATCTGGAGATATCCAGGCTTTTGGCTACGGCCCTGGCCCTGGCTGTGGGCGGCAGGCTGCGCACGGATTCAGAGGCCAGACAGTTGAGAATATTCTCATCGGTCAGCGCCGACGCCTGCGCGTCGGCCGGCCCGATGACCACGACAATTTCACCGCGCGGCGCATGCGCTTTGAAGTGCTCGACAAGGCTGCCGGGCGAGCCTGCGACAAATTCCTCGTATAGCTTGGTCAGTTCACGGGCGACAACGATTTCTCTGGTTTCGCCGAACAGCGCCTGCATATCTGTCAGTGCGCCCAGCAGACGGCGCGGCGATTCCAGTAAAATGGTTGTTTCATCGCAGGCGGCAATGTGACGAAGCGCACGGCTGCGGGCCGCCCCGCTACGGGGCAAAAAGCCGGCAAAACGAAAATGATCCGTCGGCATGCCGGCGGCGCACAGCGCCGCCATCACGCTGCTGGGTCCGGGAACAGGAGTGATGCGCATATGCGCCTTGAGCAAGCGACTGACCAGGCGGTAGCCGGGGTCGGAAATGAGCGGCGTTCCCGCATCAGAGATCAGGGCAATGTTTTCGCCCCGTTGCAGGCGCGCCAGCAGGGCGTCGGCCATGGCGGATTCATTATGTTCATGCACAGCGATCATGGGCGTGCCGATGCCATAATGATGCAATAATTTTTTACTGTTGCGCGTATCTTCAGCGGCAATGACATCAACATTTTTCAGGGTTTCAACGGCGCGATAGGTGATATCGCCCAGATTGCCGATGGGCGTGGCGACGATGAACAGTTGGCCGCATGTCATTTGATGATTAGCTTGCGATTCCATGTTGTGGATACGTTATCTTCATTCGCACTTCGCTGCAATGCCGATGCCGCCTGGCAGATTGTTTTGTGTCATTATGGCGGCGGGCTTGAGCCTGTTGATCAGCGCCTGTCAGAGCAGGCCGCCGATAACCGTGCCTGTGACGCAGAAGCCCCGAACAGAAATGAAGCGCACGGCGCCGGCAGAAACGCCCATGCTGCAAGGCATGGCATTGCCGCCCAAAGGCTCGGCCAAAATTCATTTGCTGATGGCGCGGGCGAAAGCGGGTGAAGATATTTATGCCATCCTGAGCGAATTCGATCATTTGATCGCCACGGCCTATTCCCCGCTGCGCCAGGAGGCCCGCTTTCGCAAAGTCCAGCTATTGCTGGAACACCAGCAACCCGGCGCCTCCGATGCGGCGTTCGAAATCATAAAGGCGATGCCAAACCATGCTTTGACGCCCTACTGCCATTTTTGGCTGGCCCGATGGTGGTTGAAACAGCAGCGGGTCGGGCGCGCTCTGGCCGAGATGAGGCTGGCCCTGTTGCACAATCGCCTGACTCGCGAGCTGGCCGACGACATACTGGATCTGGCGCCATCGGTGGCGCGGTCTGCGCCGGAAAGGGATGCGGTGAAATGGCTGTTGGCGGCGGCTGAAATTGATATTGGCGGACGCGACAGCTGGTTGCGTTTTGCCGCCCGACGCGCCTCGCTGGAGACCATTGAGCGACTGCACAGCGATGGATCGTTGCCGCCGCAACTGATGGCCGGTTTTGATTTGCACGCCGGACGGGCCTATTTAATGACCGGACAGATAGCAACGGTCAGGCGCATCAGGCAATTGTTGGCCAACTCCTTGCCCGACAGCCGCGAGGCTCAGCAACTTCAGGCCTGGGCGAATGGCGAAATAAGGGCTGCGACGATCGGTGTTTTATTGCCCTTGACGGGGCAGTTCGCCCGCTATGGCGAGGCCGCCCTGCGCGGCGTTCGCATGGCCATGGAGGGCCTGGATTCCAATGCATATATCACGCTGCGCATAGAGGATACGGCCTCCAGTCGCGACGGCGCTATCGCTGCATATCATCAACTGGCGGCTGAATCAGTGAATATGATCATCGGCCCGCTGCTGGCAGAATCAACCGAAGCCTTGCTGCCATATCTTCGGCCCGAACTCCCCGTGATGAGCCTGACCGGACGCATTGATCTGGCGGATGCTTCGCCAGCCCTGTTTATTCATACCATGTCGCCTTTGGCGCAGGTCTATTTTATGGCCAACTACGCCTGGCTGCATGGCGCGAGAAAACTGGTTGTTATTGATGACGGGACCAGGGCCGGCGGCTTGAGCGAGGCGGAAATGTTTGCTTCGGTATTTAGCTCGCTGGGCGGGAAAATACTGAATACGCTGCATTTTGATGAGGCAGCCCTTGATCATCGGGATGAATTAAGGCTTTTGCGCTACGAAACTGATGAGGAAGAATTGCTGAGCGAGCTGGATGAAGACCTGGATCTGTTGCTGCCGGATATTGAGATGGAAATTGATATGCCGATCAATTTTGACGCAATCTATCTGGCTCAGAGCGGCAAGCAGGTGTCATTGCTGGCCGGGCAGCTGGCCTATTCGGGCATTACCGGCATCCCGTTGTATGGCAGCAGTCGATGGCAGGATGGCCACCTCATGGATGATCGGGGCCGTTATCTGTCGAGGGCGCGATTTGCCTCGTCAGGCAGGGCCGCCGGAGCCGAAGCCGCAGAAGATGATCCGCAGATGCAACGCCTGAGTTTTATGCACAGGGAGGCATGGGGCGATGAGCTGACCTCTGAATTAACGCTTCTGGCTTATGATTCGATGCGCATCATTGCGGTGATCACAAGTCGCCTTGGCTTGAACGGACAGGACATTCTGAACGAGTTAAGGGAGCCGGAAGGCTTTCGGTCGATAACCGGGCGCGTGCGCTTTGACGCCTCGGGCGTAGGGCAGAAACAGATGGACGTGTTTCGCGTGCGCAAAGGCAAGATTGTCCCGGCCGGTTGAGGCGGGGAAGCGCCGGGCAATTACGCCGCCAGCCTCATTGCGCAACCTTTATCAGGGGATAGCTGAACCAGTAATAGACGCCCGCTTCACTGGCGCTTGGAATGGTGCAGTTAAACCTGCTTCGGCCCCTGGCAAGGGACTTGAGCGGAAGCGCTTCAACCAGTCGGCGCTGTCGATCAAGCCAGTGAATGCCCATGCTGCCCTGTCCGGATGCATAACAGGCCAGGCCTTGCGCCGTAAAATCGCCGTCGCCCAGACGAAAGCGCATGGCCGGCTTATCATTGTTGTCGGCAATCAGGTGGCTTTTCGGGGCAATCATCTGCACCGGCAATGGCCGGGTTTTTACCTTTAACGCAAACTGTTTCATATCATCAAATCCGTTAGCCATGGGAAAACGGGGCG
>CAYTFI010000076.1:0-7884 GCA_964437065.1 uncultured Zetaproteobacteria bacterium
AGGATCTCATCATCAGTCACCGCATCAATACGGCCGCCGGATTCATCGCGCGCCGCTTCGGCCTGCTGCCATGATGCCGGTTTGCCGATGCGTATGGCCGTTGCCACGGTTTCCGGATTTTCAACCGGCGCGCCGTAAACAATGGGAGCGGCGCCATCAGCCTGAAAACCGATCATTTTAGGCAGCGTTTTGGAGATGCGTTTCTCATGATACTCTTTATATCCCATCCAGTAAGCAGTGATATTACCGGCATTTCCAACTGGCAGGGCATGATAATCAGGGGCAAAACCCAGCTCATCTATGATTTCAAACGAGGCCGTTTTCTGGCCCTGAATGCGATATGGATTGACTGAATTGACCAGCGAAATCGAGCCGTCGGCGGAAATCCTGCGCACCAGCTCCAGCGCATCATCGAAGTTGCCGCGAATCTGGATGACTTTAGCGCCATAGCGCATGCCCTGGCTCATCTTGCCCAGCGCAATCTTGCCATCAGGTATCAACACGTAGGCGTCCATGCCGCAGTTGGCCGCATAGGCGGACGCCGACGCCGACGTGTTGCCGGTAGAGGCGCAAATCACCTTGCGCGATCCGGCATTATAGGCCTGCGTCACGGCCATCGTCATGCCGCGATCCTTGAATGAACCGGTCGGGTTCAGGCCTTCGAATTTAAGGAATATTTTCAGCTCGGGATTGATCGCATTGCGCAAATTCATTGACTCGTGCAATGGCGTGTTTCCCTCATAAAGGGTGATGACCGCATCATCCCTGCCAATCGGCAGGAAGGCGCGGTAACGGTTAATGATTCCTTCGTATCGGGGCATGGCTTCCTCTTGAGCTTATGCGACTGCCGATTCTTTACGCAGAATCAGCACATCTTCATCGACAGCCCTCAGTCCGGTAATCCGGCTAATCGCCGCCTGCATGTTCCCTTCCTTCGTCTCATGCGTCAGCATGACAATCGGCACCGAATGCATGGCATGCCTTTCCTTCTGCATCAGGGCTTCAAGGCTGATGCGGTGATCGGCCAAAATCGAGGTCACAGCGGCAATCACGCCCGGCTCATCCCTGACCATCAGCCGAAGATAGTATTCACATTCGACATCATCCATCGGCAATGTGCGCAGTTCCCGGCGCTCGGCGTCAACAAAGCCCATAGGCGGCGCAAGCATGGCGACGCCATCCGGATGCACGCGTGCGATATCCATAATATCGGCCACCACCGCCGAAGCTGTTGGTCGCTCGCCCGCGCCGCGTCCGAAAAACATCGTATGTTCGACGAAATCCCCGGACACCTGCACCGCATTGTAGGAATCGGAAACCTGCGCCATCTGGGCCTGTATCGGAACAAGCGTCGGATGCACGCGCATTTCCACCCTGTCCCCGTGCGGCTTGGCAATGCCTAGCAGCTTGATTCGATAACCCAGCTCGGATGCAGATTCAATATCCGACGCAGTAATGTTGCTGATACCCTCTGTGAACACCTCATCAAAACAAATTCTCGAGCCGTAAGCCATGGCCGCCAGAATGGACAACTTGTGGGCTGTATCAACGCCCTCGACATCAAAGGTCGGATCAGCCTCGGCATAACCGAGCTGCTGCGCCTCTTTCAGCACCTCGGCGTAGTCGGCGCCTTCATTCTCCATTTTGGTCAGGATAAAGTTGCAGGTGCCGTTCAGAATGCCATGCACGGACTCAACCGCATTGGCCGCGCAACCTTCACGCAATGCCTTCAGGCACGGGATGCCGCCGCCCACGGCCGCCTCAAATCCGATTGCCACGCCTTTTTCTGCCGCCAGCGCAAACAGCTCCTCGCCATGTTTGGCAATTAGCGCCTTGTTGGCCGTCACCACATGTTTGCCATGCTCCAGCGCCGCAACGACAAAGCTGCGCGCCGGTTCATAACCGCCGATCAGCTCAACCACCAGATCAACATCATCAGCGCCCGCCACGTCAGATGCATCATCACTCAATCGAACGCCGGAAAAATCCAGCCCCCGATCACGATCCAGTTCCCGATCCGCCGCCGCCGCCAGACGCACGGTTTTGCCCAAACGCCGGAAAATCAGCTCCCGCTGCTCAATCAGAATACGGGCCACGCCCGTGCCGATCGTCCCCAGCCCCAGCAGCCCAATTCGAATTTCACTCATTCAATCGCTCCAATTCAGCTTTAACCGCCAAGACACAGAGGCACAAAGTTTTATTATTCATAAACATGATGAAGTCGTAAAAAGTCCGTCCTTGGCCTTTTTACTCCACGGAAAGCGAAAAACGCGGTTTTCACTTTCCTTACAAATCAATGACTTATTATATCTTTTCTTTGTGTCTTCACGCCTTTGTGGTGAAAAATTCATGCTCCTGCACTTAAAAACTGACGCATGCCGCGCAGCGCCTGACGTGTTCTGTGTTCATTCTCAATCAGGGCAATGCGCACGTAGTTGTCGCCGTAGTCGCCAAAACCGATGCCCGGGGAAATCGCCACGCCGCCTTCCCTGAGCATTCGCTTGGAAAATTCCAGCGACCCAGCCGCCTTGAATTCATCCGGGATCTCGGCCCAGACGAACATCGTCGCCTTCGGCCTTTCAGCCATCCAGCCCATTTTGTGCATGCCGTCGATCAATACGTCGCGGCGCGACTGATACATCAAACGTATCTGTTCAACGCACTCCTGCGACCCGTTCAGGGCCGCGCACGATGCAATCTGCAATGGCTGAAATGTGCCATAATCCAGATATGATTTGATTTTGGCCAGCGCCGCCACAATCTCGCTGTTGCCAACCATGAAGCCCATGCGCCAGCCCGGCATGTTATATGTCTTGGAGAGCGAGTAAAACTCAACCGCCACATCTTTGGCGCCGGCCACCTGCATAATCGACGGACACTGATAACCATCAAAGCAGATTTCCGCATATGCGATATCGGAAATCACAATCAGATCATTATCCCGGGCGAAATCGACCAGCTTCTCATAAAATGCCAGATCAACAACCTGCGCCGTCGGGTTGGACGGAAAATTGACCACCAGAATTTTCGGACGCGGCCAGGAATCCTTCACCGCTTTCTGCACCTCCTCGAAATAATCGCGCCCGGGCCCCATTGGCACGTGACGGATATCGGCGCCAGCGATAATGAAGCCGTATGGATGAATCGGATAGGCGGGATTCGGCGTCAGAATCAGGTCGCCGGGGGATGTAATCGCCACGGCCAGATGCGCCAGTCCCTCCTTGGAGCCGATCGTGGCAATCGCCTCGCTTTCCGGATCAAGATCAACATCAAACTTGCGCTTGTACCAGGCGCAGACAGCGCGCCGAAGCCCCGGAATGCCACGGGAGACAGAGTAGCGGTGATTGCGCCCGTCCTGCGCCGCCTCGCACAGTTTATCGACAATATGCTGCGGCGTCGGCTGATCCGGATTGCCCATGCCCAGATCGATAATATCCGCGCCGCCATGGCGGAGCTCCATTTTCAGTTGGTTAACAACTGCAAACACATAAGGAGGAAGGCGTTTTATCTTTTCAAATTCGCGCATGAATCAGGTTGAACTCCGGCATATTGGTGGCCCATGACAGGTTTGACGAGACTACGAAGCAGCCTGTTTCCGGTCAAGGAAGGCTAAACCGGAGTCTCCCCATTTTTTTCAATCCGGGCGGCATGAGCAACCAGGTTGCTTGCGCTGGTTGTATTTACCCGGTTTTCGCAGTCAGTTTTGCATTGCAGTCGTAGCAAGAGAAAAGGGCGTCCGCCAGCCCTTTAGAATTGAACCTGGCCCGAATTTAATAAAAGAAATTTAATGTAGAATTAACCATGACATCACAGCGGGCCAATACTGTTCGCTGCATCTAATGTTTTCTTTCTCCTCCCTCCCCTCCCTGTAGGCATTAGATATTATTTGAAAAGGCTCTGCATTCGCAGAGCCTTTTTTTTAACATGAAACAAACAACGCGCCTGCATGGAATTTTCCGCTCTGTGGTTGATTGGACTATCGCGCCTTGTGAAGCAACACCCATTGCTTCACAAGGCTTGCTTATCACGGGGTGGAAAAATCCATGCGCGTTAACCTGCGTCAAGCCTGGCGCGGACTAGTGCTCCTCTCTGAGCTCCCTGGCGAACACCTCGCTGTTGCCCGCGATGATGGCTGTCAGAACGGCTGCGTAAATGAATGTCGATAACAGAATCACGCCAACCACAATCGCCTTGAACATTTCCAGGTGCTCAAACGACGGGGGAATCATCATCAGCATCACGACCGACAAGCCGCCTTTAATGCCGGCAAAGGTCAGCACGCCCCACCAGCGAAAGTTCACATCGGTCATTTTTTTGGTCTGGTTGGTGAGAATGGCGAATATGGCCATCATAACAGCGCGAATCACTGTCGTAGCCAGGAACATCGCCAGAATCTCTGTTTTATATTGCCAGAGCAGATCAGGATTGATGATTTCCGCCATAGCCACAAACAGCACGGTATTGGCCACAATAGACAGCAACTGAACATCCTCTTTGGTGCGCATATGGCGATCGCGCTCCTCAACCGTCGCCTCGATGGTGTCAATGGCGAGGCTGATCAGGTTGCGGGAAGAGTGTTCTTCGCTTGATTCACGCCGGATATAGGCTGATTCTTTTTCAATACGCATCTTGTCATAGGCAATCTCCTTGCTCATAATATGATGCACAGTCACTGTGGCAAAAATACAGGCCAGAATGCCGGACAGGTGCATGTGCGAGTGGGCGCCGATAAGATTAAGCAGCGCATAGAAATGTTCTGCAATCTCAAAGGCGCCATAGCCAGTCAGGATCAATACGAGCAATTCGGCGATGCGATTCTCGGTGCTTTTCAGGCCGATCAGGCCGATATATCCGACCACGGCGCCCAGCAATGCCGAGCCAAGAACCACAATCGCGCTGATTTCACTGACATAACCGATGGTGATGTCGCCGCCCTCCAGCGCATACAGGCCGACAAACACAAACACAATCAGGGCCGTGGCATCATTGAACAGGCTTTCCCCTTCACACAGAATTTTCAGCCGGTGCGGCAGTTCAAAATTGGAAAAGATGCTGACCACGGAGACCGGATCTGTCGCCAAAACCATGGCAAACAACACGATAATCGCCGGCGTCGAAAGGTGAAACTGGCCAAACAGCATGTCCCCGATCATCAACGCCGCCACAATGGACAGCGCCACGGCGACGACAGCCAGCATAAACAGGCTCAAGCCATGCTCCTTCAACTCGGCGACTTTTAACTCCATAGAATCGGAAATCAGTAGAATCGGCAGCAACAGTATGACCAGACGGGCAAAATGTTCGGCGTCGCCGGTAAGCATATAGACGCTGCCAAACAGCGCGTGAAATCCGAAAGACAGGGCAATCAGCCCAACCGGAGATGGAATTTTATATTTATCTTCCAGTTGCAAAGCTATGTAAAGAATGGCGGCAATGGATAATATGGCAACAATCATATAATGCGTCCCCTTGCATGCGCCTGCATCATGCACGGCATGTGTTTTATGTTAACGCCAGCAAATCAAATGCCAAGTTTTCCGCTCGCCACTTTCCCGTCCTCTGGCAATACAACATGCTTCCTGTTCAAATACGGGCATGGAAGCTTCAAGCCGCGCGCCCGCCAAATGGCGACAACATCTGACGCTTGCACTGCCCCCCGCCCGCCCCGGCTGCATCTGGGTGCATGCCTGCTCTGTCGGTGAAGTCGGCTCTGTCGCGCCCCTGATCAAAGCCTTGCAAGCCGGCGGCTTCCGCATCCACCTGAGCGTGGTGACCGCCACCGGTTTCGCCCATGCGAAGCGACTGCTGGGGGAAGATTTCTCTGTTTCTTTTCTGCCATGGGATGTTCCGGGGTGCATGTCACGACTGTCTGGCCGGCTTCGGCCCGCCCTTTTGTTATTGGTGGAAACAGAGTTCTGGCCCGGCCTGTTAAGGGCCTGCCGCAAACAGTCCGTGCCTGTGATCAGCATCAATACGCGCATTTCCAACAGCTCATTTCCGCGATATTTTGCCACGCGCTTTCTATGGCGGCGCTGGCTGGCGCATGTTTCTCTTTTTCTGACCCAAAGCCGGCTTGATGCTGATCGCTTGCAAGCCATGGGGGTTGGCGCCGAAAAGATCCAGTCCGTCGGCAACCTCAAATATGCCATTGCTGCTCCGAAGGTCGATGCAGGGCAATTGCGCCAAAGACTTGATGCCGGCTGCAACCGCCCCATCCTGCTGGTTGCAAGCACGCATCAGGGGGAAGATGCCCGCATTCTTGATATGTGGCCTGCCTGGCATGCCTGCAACAGGGATCTGCTCACCGTCATCGTGCCCCGTCATCCCGAGCGGTTTGACGCCGTAGCTGAATTGATCAGCGGACGAGGACACAAATTGGCGCGCTGGTCGGAAGGCGACCGGAACCATGCCGACTTTGTCCTGATTGACGTCATGGGGATTCTCACCGAACTTTATACCATCGCGGATATTGTCATTCTCGGCGGCAGCATCGCCAACACCGGCGGGCATAATCCGCTGGAAGCCGCCATCTGCGGGCGCGGCGTCGTCACCGGCCCCCATATTCAGAATTTCAAGTCGATCATGGATGATTTAAAGCAGTGCAATGCAGTGATCATGGCGCATAATGACCGGGAGCTTGAGGCTGTCGTCAGCCGCTTGTTGAACCGACCTGAAGAATTAACGCAGTTGCATGCGCAGGCGGCGCTGTTTATTGAGGACAAAAGCCATGTTCTTGATCGCATGATCAAGGCAATCAGACCATGGTTGCCAAACGTTTAAATGCAGTATCTGAATAAATTGCGCAGCGCATCGAGCGCATGGCTTGAACAAATCTGGTGGCGGTCGCCTTCACCGCCGCCTCTGTTGTTGCGCCTTGCCGAGCGCATCTACGCATCCATCAGCCGAATGCATATCCGCTATCGGGCCAGACATGCGATATCCGCTTCCCTGCCGGTGATTTCCATAGGCAACATCACGGCCGGCGGCAGCGGCAAGACGCCCTTCACGCTCTGGCTGTCCGATGCGCTGCAAAACAGCGGCCTTAGGCCTGTCATTCTGTGTCGCGGAGATGGCGGCGCCGGCAAGAAGCCCGTGCTCGTGAACGCTGACTCCGACCCGTCAGTGGTCGGCGACGAAGCGCGTCTGCTGGCCGAGCAGTCAGCCTGTCCTGTCATTGCCGCGAGAGATCGCATTGCCGGAAGCCGGCTGGCCGGGGAACATGGCGACATACTCATTCTGGATGACGGTTTCCAGTACTGCCATTTACAACGTTGTTGCAACATTGCGCTGATCCCCGCCGAGGGCGTCGGCAACGGTCACATGATTCCAGCCGGGCCTTTGCGCGAACCTGTTCATGCACTGTCCCGGGCCGACATCATTGTGCGCACGGGGAAGGGAGAAGGCAAAGCACTCGGCTATGATCGCGAATGGCGGTGGTCGGCTGTTCCGGACATGCTTGAGGACATCACGGGCGTGCAAAAAGAGCGACCGGACACGATTTTTGCAGCCGCCGGCATCGCCCGCCCCGAGCGCTTCTTCAGCGACCTGGCAGGCATGAATATAACCCTGTCGGGGAAAAAGGCATACCCTGACCATCATCGCTTCAGCACTGAAGATGTAAAAGAATTAACGGCGCAACGCCGGAATGTGGCTGTTACCGCCAAGGATGCGGTGAAGCTGGCGCCCATCTGGCCGCAGGGAGCGCCGCTGTGGGTGCTATCGCAGCAGGGGCAAGGCGAAGAAGGACTGCTTGAAGAGATTCAATCTGTTGTGAAATGCAAGAGAAAAAACATGTAACCTGCTACCGGCAACTTGTTACCCGCAACCTGGCTAGTGTAGTGTTCTAAATTGTATGCATATTAAGACGAGACAAAAGAGGTTAGC
>CAYTFI010000077.1:0-7863 GCA_964437065.1 uncultured Zetaproteobacteria bacterium
CCAATCCGTGCGCCATGAAAGAGCACATGAACCCGTGCGCCGCCAATCCGTGCGCTATGAAAAAGAATATGAATCCGTGCGCCTCTAACCCCTGCTCTGCTAATCCCTGCGCGGCTAATCCTTGCTCCGCCGATGCAAACATACCGATTCGACCGCATGCCTTTGACAGCTTTCAGCAAGCCGTTGATCTGGGTAAGAAGCTGTGGAATGATGACGAGAATCTGGGAAGCGCCGGCGTAGCCTGCATGTCCTGTCACGCCGACTATGAGTCGCTCCACCTGGAGCGCAACAAAAACTTCCCGCATTTTGTCGGCATGGTCGGGGATGTGGTTTCACTGGATCAGATGATCAACTACTGCCTGCTCAACCCGATGAAAGGCAAGCAGTTTGACAGGAATTCAAAAGAAATGACTGCCATGGCGGCGTATTATCGCGCTTATCGAATGCAGTATCGGCGCGAACATCGCTGATGCTTCATTGACGTCCCCGGCGCTTTGTCGCATAACGACATCAGGGGCGGCTTGGCGGTTCCTGGGTTTTATGTTGTGGTGAAGCCGAAAAACACGTTATTGTTGGGGCTTGATGAAGAACAGTCCTGAAAACCGTGGTTGGCAGTGCGTGCAGTAGGCAGGCGGGCAAGGGTGCGACAGCATTTGTGAAAGGTTCAGCTTATGCTGTTGCGGCGGGCGTCATCGCAGCCGGCCTGTTGCTGATTGTATCAGAGCTGTCCGGCGGGGATCCTGATTCGGCTGAAAAAGTGGCGAGGGCGGCCACCATTGCCTCTGACACGGCATCAGGCATTGGGGGCAAAGCGATTGAGGAGGCAGATCCGGGATTGCCTCAGGGCTACTGGCAGGCGCCGGGGGCGACTGACGGAAAAGCGCCGCATGGCTGGAGCAAACTGGAGTCAAATCTGCATCCCGAAGCCTGCGCAGGCTGCCACAGGGAGCAGTTCGACGCCTGGAAAAAGAGCCTGCATGCGCATGCCTATTCCTCCGGTCTGGTCGGGCAAATCCCTGCCATGGGCCATGCCGCCGGCAATGACTGTCTTGCATGTCATGCGCCTCTGGCCGAACAGCTCTACAGCGATGAGAAATCAATGATCGCATCTGTTAAATTGAGGCTTTCGCACGTTGAGGGATTTGATCCCGAGGCCGGCGCTGAATCTGCGGCCAGAGCGGGGGGGGTGCCGCTGAGGCATTCAGGGGTGAGTTGCGCGGCCTGCCATGTGCGCGGCTGGAAGCGGTTTGGTCCTCCGCCGAAAGGCAATGGCGCCGTGGGGGTGCAGAATGCGTCGGCGCATGGCGGATTTATTGCCACGGGAGATTTTGAGCAGTCGCAGTTTTGCGCCAAATGTCATCAGTTTCCCCGCTCTGCCGCGATCAATGGCAAGCCGCTTGAAAACACCGTGTTCGAGTGGAAGAACAGTCGCTTTGCCGCAGAAGGCGTGAGTTGTCAGCAGTGTCATATGCCTGATCGCAGGCATGAGTTTCGCGGTATTCATGATAAGGAAATGGTTCGCAAGGGACTGGATATCAGGCTGCTCCGCAGGGGGGACAAGGCGGTTCTCGCCCTCGCATCCAGGTGGATCGGTCATGCCTTTCCGACCTATGTTACGCCAAGGATTATCATTCTTGCCCAAACCGAGGATGCTCACGGCAGCGAGATTGACAGTCAGGCATGGGAAATTGTTCGGGAAGTTGAGTTCAGGGGCGGCGACTGGCAGGAGTTGCAGGATACGCGCCTGATGCCGGGCGTCACGCGTGAATATGTTGTCGATCAGATAGCGCAAAATGCCGTGGCTGTTCGCTATAAAATCGCCGTGATTCCGGATCATTTCTATAAAGGCGTGTACAGAAATTTGCTTGCAGGGCGCCTGACATCTGAAGCCAGGGAGCATCTTCAGCGGGCGTTGCAACATGCCGACGACAATGATTATCTCCTGTTCGAGGAAAAGCTGATGCTCCGTTAGCTGTTCATCTCATCTCTGGCCCTCTCCGGTTCAAGTCTGTTTGGCTCGGGCTTTGCTGGTTGGGGCAGACGAACCGGCTCGCTGTTGAAAGTCGTCAAAGAGATTGCGTTCGTCACTGAAGCAGGTATCATGCGCCCCGTTGAAAGTGAGCTACGGCTCGCTTTTTTTGCTTTATGAAGGCGGTCAGGACGTTGGAATCGGTTATTCAAACATTGTTGCAGCCGATTGCCGACGAACTGGGCGTGGATATTCTGAAAATCAGCATCGGCAGCGGCGGCCGCAGCCAGTTGCTCAGGGCGGTTGTCGATCGCGCCGGCGGCATAGATGCGGACGAACTGGCGCGCATTAGCCGGGCGCTGGCCCTGCAACTGGACGCCGAGAATCTGATACAGGGCGCCTATCGGCTGGAGGTGACTTCGCCGGGACTGGACTGGCCGCTGGTGAGCGCGGCTGATTTTACGCGCCATCAGGGCGAATGGATTAAAGTTGTTTTTTTGGATGGAACGAGCCAGCAGGGCAGAAACCTCGGGCCGGTGGAATCGGAAGACGATGTATGCTTTACGTTGTTGATTGAGGACAAAAAGGAGGCAGCCCGGCAGCGTCTGGTTGCCATGGCCGAAGTCGGCAAGGTTGTGCGGGCCATTAACTGGAAAGATGCGTCCCGCAAGAAGCGATGACTTATCAAAAATAAGGAACGAGAGAATGCAGTTATGAACGTAGAGATGTTACAGGTGGCCGATGCAGTGGCGCGTGAGAAATCCGTCGATCGCGAACTGGTGCTGGAGGCCATGGAGCAGGCGCTGAAAACAGCAGCGCGAAGAACCTATGCGGGAAAAAATGTAGAGGCCGAAATAGACCGGACGACGGGCGAGATTCGCCTGTTTCATGTGCGCACCGTAGTCGAGGAAGTTGAAGAAGAGGAAAATGACCTGACCCTGGAGCAGGGCAGGGCGCTGGACGCCGGGGCTGAAATGGGCGCCGAGTTCCGTCAGCCGCTGCCGCCGATTGAGCTGGGTCGCATTGCCGCCCAGACGGCCAAGCAGGTGATTAATCAGAAGATCCGCGAGGCCGAGCGGGATCGCGTTATAGCCGAATATGAATCGCGCGTGGGCGAGCTGATCACCGGCATCGTCAAGCGCGTCGAACGCGGCAATGTATATGTGGATCTCGGTCGTGGCGAGGCGGTGATGTATCGTGAAGATCTGCTGCCGCGCGAAACCTTTCGTCAGGGGGATCGCGTGCGCGCCTTCCTTCGCGAGGTGCGCAATCAGTCCAAGGGGCCGCTGGTGTTCCTTTCCCGGGCCGATGCCGGCATGGTGCTGCGCTTGTTTGAGCAGGAGGTTCCGGAAATTCAGGAAGGCATCGTGAGCATTCAGGCGATTGCCCGCGATCCGGGTTCGCGCAGCAAGATTGCTGTTATCGCAACTGATCGTTCGGTTGATCCTGTTGGCGCGTGCGTTGGCATGCGCGGCGCCCGCGTGCAGGCCGTGGTCAATGAACTGCACGGCGAAAAAATCGATATTATTGAGTGGACGGATGATCCGGCCGCCTTTGTCGTCAATGCGCTGGCGCCGGCTGAAATCGAGCGTGTTCTGGTGGATGAGGCGTCCAATACCATTGAGGTGGCGGTGAGCGATGAAAACCTCGCTATTGCTATTGGCCGCCGTGGCCAGAATGTGCGACTGGCCTCTGATCTTTCCGGCTGGAAGCTTGAGCTGATGAGCACGGGCGAAGAGAAGGAGCGCCGCCATGAGGAAACAGCTCAGGCGCAGGAGGCCTTTCAACAGGGCCTGGATGTTGATGCGGATTTTGCCGCCGTACTGGTCAGCGAGGGCTTTTTCAGCCTCAACGATCTGGCCTATTGCGCCATTGAGGATATTGCCGCCATCGAGGGCCTGGATGAAGACATTGCGCAGGAGCTTCAGAAGCGGGCGCGCAATGTGCTGCTGGATATTGCCTTGCAGCAGGGGGAAGAGGAAGGCGATGGCAACGCCTCCCTGCTTGATCTTGATGGCATGACGCGAGACGTGGCTGAGCAGCTGGCGGCGCGCGAGATCGTAACGGTGGATGCGCTGGCGGATGCGGCGGTTGATGAAATTGAGGATATTGAAGGCTTGAGCCGGGAGCAGGCGGAAAAATTAATTATCACCGCACGCGAGACTTCCGGCTGGTTTGACTGAGGAGCAGCTGATCCGATGGCGCCGATGCGGCGTTGCCTGGGTTGCCGTGAATCGCTGGGAAAGTCTGAAATGTTGCGCCTGGTTGTTGATAGCGACGGGGTGATCTGGCCCGATCTGCTGCAAAAGGCGCCGGGGCGCGGGGCCTATCTGTGCATGCGCGAGTCGTGTCTCAATGGCATGAGCGATAAGCGGCTCATGTCGCTGAAGTCCGGATTTTCAGTCTCGTTGCCGCAGTGGCATGGCTTGCGACAGCGGATTGATGAGAACATAAAGCAGCATCTGGCGCAGTTATTCAGCCGGGCGCGGCCAAGGGTTGAGATTGGCAGAGATGCAGTAATGCATCGCTTATGGAATACTGCGCCGCAGCTCGTGTTGCTGGCGGGCGATGCGGGCGATGCGGTTGTTCGTCAGCTTGGCGATGCCGTTGAGAAAAGAAAGCAAGCAGGATTTGCGTCCTCGCTGGTCGGCGTAGCATCAAGGTCATGGCTTGGTGAAATGCTCGGGCGGGAGTGCGTGGCGGTTGCAGCAATGGATGCTTCTGGCAGAGATGCGGCAATGGCAACAAAAATGGAACAATATTGCGCCTGGCATGGGCGTATAAAGGGTTCAGGTTAAACAATGACAAAGCGTATCCTTGATTTGGCAAAAGAACTTGGCGTAACGGCGGCGCAGGTGCAGCGCCTCGCCGTGCAGTGCAGCGTGGTGGTCAGCGGCCCCACCAGCACGCTGGATGAGGATGATCAGGATAAGATCCGCGCCGCTATTAAATCAACGGCAAAATCCGATAGCGGTAAGAAAGGCGGCAAAACGCTCACGTTGAATCGCCCGATGGTTGCAGGCCAGTCGCGTAGCGGCGCCCGCCTTGAAGGGCGGGGACGCACGGTGGAAGTTGCGGTGCGTCGCCGCCATGCGCGACCGGGCAAGCCGGGCGCCTCGCTTGCTGAGAAAAAGCTTTCAGCGCCGGTTAAGGGCGGGGGCGGTAAAGCCGCTGAAATTTCTCCGGCGCAACGGGCCGCGGCCGCCGTTGCCACGAAAAAACAGGGCGATGCGAAAAAGCCCGGAAACAAGCCCCGAGCTGCAAGTCCTGCGTCAAATGTCAGGCCGCAGTTGGCGCAGGCCAAACCGGCGCATCCAGCGCAACAGCCCCGGAAGAGTGGCGAGGGCGCAGCCCGTGGCAGTCATAAAGGGCCGCGCACAACAATTCGGCATGGACTTACTCCGGCTCAGATTGCTGCTTCCAGAGCGCCTCGTTCATCAGTCAAGCAGATAGAAAAAAAGATCAGCGATGAGCGGGCCAGCCAGCGCAGGAACAGTTCCCGCCCGGCCAGACCTGCGCCATCGGGCGCCGCTGCGCCGCGCCGCGCGCCATCCGTGGCTGTGGCGCCGCAGCCGAATGCGCCGCCGCCGGGGGCAGGCCAGCGTCGCCGGGGGTCGGCCGGCCCGAGACCGCTGCGGCGTCTCTCCCCGGCTGAAAAGGCCGCGCGTCGAGCCTATTCGGAAAAAAGGAATCAGGTGCTTACCCCGCAGCAGGAAGAGCGCATGGCCAGGCTCGCCCGTGGCAGCAAGCGGCGGGACGCCCCGATCACCAAAGACGATGAGGCGTTTGTCGTTCGCACGGTCGAAGTTACCGATCCGATTCTGGTTTCTGAATTTGCCAGTCGCATGGCCATCAAGGGCTCTGAAGTCGTTAAGAAGCTATTTGAAATGGGGATCATGACCACGGTGAACGAAAGCATTGATGCCGATACCGCCGTGCTCATCGTCGAAGAGTTCGGCCATATCGCCAAGGTGATCAATGCGGCGGCCGTTGAAGATGTGCTGATTGAAGACGTCACTGAAGATGATCCGGCTGATTTGCAGCCGCGCCCGCCGGTGGTGGTGGTCATGGGCCATGTCGATCATGGCAAAACATCCATTCTTGACTCCTTGCGCAAGGCGCATGTCGCCGAAGCAGAGGCGGGAGGAATCACCCAGCATATTGGCGCTTACATGGTTAAGCTGGAGAGCGGCGAGCGCGTGGTGTTCGTTGATACGCCGGGCCATGAAGCCTTCACCGGCCTGCGTGCACGCGGCGCCAGCCTGACCGATGTGGCCGTGCTGGTCGTGGCTGCCGATGACGGCGTTATGCCGCAGACTGTCGAGGCCCTGAATCATGCCCGCGCTGCCGGCGTGCCGATGATTGTGGCAATAAACAAGATGGACAAAGAGGGCGCCGACCCTGAAATGGTCAAGCGCCAGTTGTCCGAATATGAGGTGACGCCGGAGGAGTGGGGCGGCGACACGATTTTTGTTCCTGTCTCCGCCCAGACCGGCGAGGGTCTTGATGAGTTGCTGGAAATGCTTGCCCTGCAAACTGAAATCCTTGAACTGAAAGCCAATCCGATGCGTCGAGGCAAGGGCATTGTGGTTGAGTCGCGTCTGGATCGCGGTCGCGGCCCGGTCGCAACCGTGCTGGTAAAGAATGGCACGTTCAAACAGGGCGACACCGTTGTCGTAGGTTCGGTCACCGGTCGCCTGCGCGCCATTGTCGATGAAAATTCCGTGCAGCATCGCACCGCCGGGCCGTCCATCCCCTTTGAGTTGCTTGGTCTGGGATCCGTGCCGCAGGCCGGACAGGAAATCTACGCCGTGGAGAATGAGAAGCAGGCGCGTGAAATTGTTCGTTATCGTAAGGATAAAGAGCGCGAGCAGGGCGCAGAGGCCAAAAAACGCGCCAGCCTGGATGAGTTGTTTGCCAATATGCAGAGCGGCGTCAAGGAAGTGCCCGTGCTGATCAAGGGCGATGTGACCGGCTCTGTTGAGGCCATGGCCGAATCGCTGGCCAAGGCCGGCACCGATGAAGTGAAAGTGAAGATTGTGCACAAGGCCATTGGCGGCATCACCGAATCCGACGTGATGTTGGCGTCCGCCTCCAATGCCATCATTATCGGCTTTAACGTCCGCCCCGAGGCAAAGGCAAGGAAAGTAGCTGAAGCTGAAGGCGTAGATATACGTTTTTACAAGGTTATTTACGAGGCCATTGATGAGGTGAAGGCGGCGATGGCAGGTGTTCTGGCGCCTGAGGAGGTCGAAAAGGTAACCGGCGAGGCGGAAGTGCGCGAGGTGTTCCAGGCGCCGAAGGTGGGCGCGATCGCCGGTTGTTATATCACTGATGGCTATGTCGGGCGCGGATCGCATGTGCGCGTATTGCGTGAAAGCGTATTGATCTATGATGGCGTTTTGTCGTCGCTTCGCCGTTTCAAGGATGACGTCAAGGAAGTTAAAAGCGGTTACGAATGCGGCATGAGCGTTGATAAATTCAATGATATCAAGGTTGGAGACAGCTTCGAGTTTTATGTCATTGAGGAAGTTTCAGCAACTCTTTAACGACATGAACGCGGTCGCCGGCCAGCGCCGGTTGTTGACGGATATTCAGCGTCTGCTTTCCACGCTGATATTGCGTGACGTGGCGGATCCCCGCTTTGCCGGCGTCAGCATCACGCATGTTGAAAGCATGGGCCGGCAATCGGCGACGGTGTGGGTCTATCATGCGGGAGAATGCGATATTCAGGCGTGCATGCAGGCGTTGTCGCGCATGACGCCGCATTTTGAACATGAGCTTCGCCGCGCCCTGTCAAAACGACGCCTGCCCGCTTTGCGCTTTCGCTGGGATGAAGCCTTTGAAAAAGGCGGCGACCTGTTGCAAACATTGAAAACGCTGGAGGGCGCATG
>CAYTFI010000078.1:0-7827 GCA_964437065.1 uncultured Zetaproteobacteria bacterium
TAAGATATGGATTTGAAGGGCGTAACGGAAAAAATCGCCGTCACCTTGCTGGTGACAAGAGTTTTTTCCGTTTAGCAAAGCAAATTCAGAGCTTGCGCCATGTGGGTGCTGTCAACTGTGGCTTCCAGGTTTAATAGTTCCGGCGCACGGTTTCCGCTAGCATTGTCGGCATGATTACAGGCTTGGCCAGCACGACGCCGATACCCGTTTCAGCCCATGACTTTCAGACCATGCTGAATTTCTCGCAAGCTGTGTTCCGGCTAAAGGATAATCCGGTCTATCTTGCAGCCCTGGAGCCGGGCCTGCCGCAGGCAGCGCGTATTCCGGCAGACTGGCCGAGCGTGTTGATGGGCTATGATTTTCATCTGACGCCGGATGGCCCGAAGCTGATTGAAATAAACAATAACGCGGGCGGCCTGTATATCGGCGACGATCAGTGGCTGCCTCAGCCTGCGCCGTCCCATATCCTGCCCGGAACGCTGGAGCAGCGGCTGTTGGGTATGTTCCCGGATCAATGGGCCTGTATTGCCATTATGGATGAGGATGTCACGGGGCAATATATGTATCCTGAAATGTGCGCTTATGCCGGGTTGCTGCGTCGGGACGGGCGCAAGGTTGTGGTGTGTTCGCCCGAAGATTTGCAATTGAGGGATGCAGGCCTGTTCATTCAGGGTCAGCGCATAGATGCGATTTACAACCGGCATACGGACTTCTATCTGCAAGACCGAACGCTTTGGCGCATTCGCAGGGCATATGAGCTTGGTCAGGCGGTGTTGAACCCGCATCCGCGCAGTTACGCCCTGATCGGAGACAAGTCGCGCATGGTGGACTGGTGGAGGCCGGGGCTGCTTGAACAATGCCTTGGGGCGGAGCAGGCGGCCCGGATTCGCGCCGTGACGCCTGAAACCCGGCGCATGTCCGATTTCGATCCGGAGCAGGCGTGGGCCGAGCGCAGGGGGTGGGTTTTCAAGCCCGCTGCCCGCCATGGCGGCAAGGGGGTTATGCTGGGGAAAGCAATAAGCCGAAAGCGCTTTGCTGCGCTTGACAGGGCTGAAACTATTGTTCAACGACTGATTCCGGCCAGCGAGGTCGAGCTTGAGGGGAGGCGAATGAAGCTGGATATTCGCCTTTATATGCATGGCGAATCGCTCATCGCCCTGGCCGGGCGGGTCTGGCGCGGGCAGGTGACCAATTTTCGGCAAGCCGGGAGCGGCTGGGTTTCTTTGACTGTTGAACCTGGAAACCTCAGTTGATAGCGCCCACATGGCGCAAGCTTTGGATTTGCTTTGCTAAACGGAAAAACTCTTATCACCGTCAAGGTGACGGCGATTTTTTTCCGTTACGCCCTTCAAATCCATATCTTACACCCTGCACGCACTCCCAACTGAGGTTTCCAGGTTGAATAGATTGAATCCATCTCAGCAGAGGCGCCTGAATCATGCGAGATGACAGCACAGTCGCCGTCATTGTTCCGCTGCTTAATGAAGCGCAGGAGCTGTGCGGGAAGATTCAAGGTCTGAAGTCATTGCATGCCGATGAGCTTGTGTTTGTGGATGGCGGCTCGCTGGATAAGACGCCGCAACTGCTGGATCAGCACGGTCTGACGTGGCTACCCTGCCGGCGCGGCAGGGCTGCCCAGATGAACACTGGCGCAAGCGTTTGTAGCAGTGATATTCTCCTGTTTATACATATAGATACTGAACTGGATGAAAGTAATATATCGGCTATGAAGGCGGTGATGAGTCAGCCTGAAATGGTTGGCGGGCGATTTGACGTATGCTTGTCCGGCAGCCATCCCGCTTGCCGAATGATTTCCCGGTTTATTAATCTTCGCTCACGCTTGTCAAAAATCAGCACTGGCGATCAGGCGATGTTTGTGCGCCGGGGGATTTTTGAACAAATGGGCGGTTTTGCCGATCTGCCTTTGATGGAGGATATCGAATTTTCCAAACGGCTGAAAAGGCGGGGCGACATCGCCTGTCTGCGGCAGCGCGTCACCACCTCCAGCCGCCGCTGGCAATCGCAGGGCGTCATGTGCACCATTTTGCTGATGTGGAAGCTGCGCCTTCTCTACTGGCTTGGCGTTCCTGCTGACAAACTGGCGGCCATGTACCGGGACGTGCGATGAAAATTCAGCTGTTCATTATGTGCAAGGCCCCGG
Source organism: uncultured Zetaproteobacteria bacterium (assembly GCA_964437065.1). GTDB lineage: Bacteria > Pseudomonadota > Zetaproteobacteria > Mariprofundales > Mariprofundaceae > Mariprofundus. The sequence goes on from CAYTFI010000078.1 coordinate 2,162, forward strand.
TTGCCGGGCAGGTGAAAACCCGCCTGCTGGGGCGCTATTCGCCTGAACAGGCTGCCGGACTGCATGCCGGCATGGCCGAAGCGGTGATTCGCAGGGCCGCGCGCCTGTTCGAATTCGTGTGCATTGCCGCCGATGATCCGGCGCATTCATTTTTTTCAGATTTTGATCTGCCGCTTTGTCCGCAGGGCGGCGGCGATCTTGGTGCGCGCATGTCCCGCCTTATGTTTCGGGGCTTTGCCGACGGCGCCGATGCCGTTCTGTTTCTGGGGACGGATTCCCCCCATATGCCTGATTCACGCCTGTTACAGGCCGCAGCGGCCTTGCAAGGCCATGAAGTGGTGGTCGGCCCGGTTGAAGACGGCGGCTATGATCTGATCGCCATGAGGACAGCTCAGGGCCTGTTTGATGAAATAACATGGTCTTCCGAGAAGGTGCTGGAGCAAACGCTTTCCCGTATCCGGCGGCTGGGCTTGTCTTGCCTGCAACTGGATGTCGGGTTTGATATTGACGATCCCGAAGATCTGGAACGGGCGGTGCGATCCGGCTGGCAACCTGCCCGGGCGCTGAGATAATCCAGGCAGCTGAGCAGGGATCTGATTCACAGATTTTGGCTTGGAACGATAAGGCTGAATCGTTATGATTGATGTTTGGCGATGGTTGAAGTTCAACGATTCGAGGGAATATTTTCGATTGGGGGCGTAGCGATGGCGCAGGCAAAAGTAGCAGTAGTATTATCCGGTTGCGGCGTGTTCGACGGATCCGAGATTCATGAGGCAGTGCTGTCATTGCTGGCGCTGGATCGCCACGGGGCTGAATACCGGTGCTTTGCGCCGGATGTCAAACAGCATCATGTGATCAACCATCTGTCCGGGGAGGAGATGGAAGAATCAAGAAATGTGCTGATTGAGTCGGCCAGGATTGCGCGCGGCCGCATCAGGCCGCTTGGCGAGTTCGATGCGGCCGGCTTTGATGCGTTGCTGTTGCCGGGGGGATTTGGCGCTGCGAAAAATCTGTCGTCGCTGGCTTTTGATGGCCCGGAATGTCGGGTCAATCCTGAGCTGCGTGATGCGGTTACATCGATGGCGGACGCCGGAAAGCCGATTGGCGCGCTCTGTATTGCGCCTGCCATCCTGGCCAGAATTCTGTCCGGCGCCAGGGTGACGATCGGGGAGGATGAGGGAACGATTGGCGCAATTGAGGCGATGGGCGGCGTGCATCAAAGAGCCACGCATGCAGAAATCGTTGTCGATCAGCGCCTGAAGCTCGTTACCACGCCCTGCTATATGCTGGATGCAAGCATCAGTCAGATAGCAGACGGCGCAGACAATTGCGTCTCGGCCCTGTTAGCCCTGACTATTCATGAATCGCCGTGATGATTGCGCCGGTACTTTGTTCGCAACGGATTCCGGGGAGGGAGTGCATATCCATGCATACGGACGACTGACGAGGTGTTCGTTGCGGACAAAGGGACAAGCAAGGACACGGCAGTATTTATGCATAATCAGGGCCAGAGATGGCAAGAAGCTGATCTTCGAGTAGCGTGCCTGCCATGCAGGCGACCGAACATCACCAGCTTTTCCGATTGATCAACGATGCCCATTCTTCTATGGGCGATGCTGTTTTCGGCCTTGTAAGCGGCCTGGGCGATGGCCTGATTATCGCGCTGCTGTGCTCGCTGCTGATATTGTTTCGACTGCGCATGGGTCTGGTATCGCTGCTGGCCTATATTGTCTCAGGCCTGCTGGCGCAGCTGCTCAAGCGCATATTTGATGCGCCGAGGCCGCCGGCAGTGCTGGAAAACGTGCATGTGCTGGGGGCGAGCCTGATGTCGCACAGCTTTCCCTCCGGTCATGCCACGTCCGATGGCGTCATGGTGATGGCGGCGATGCTGCTGTGGTCGAGGAAGGACTGGCGCAGATGGCTTGTCTGCCTGATTTTTTTGCTGGCTGCGGCGGGACGCGTTTATGGCGGGGTGCATTTTCCTGTTGATGTGGCGGCAGGTCTTGTCACAGGCATGATGACAATGCTGGTCTTGTGGACAGCGTCTGCCCGATGGCCGGTTGAGTCATGGCAGGCCTCGCCCTGGGCATGGAAAATACCGGGCCTGATCGTGATCATTGAGGCGGTGGTGCTCGGGCTTGGCTATCGTGTGCAGCCATCAACCGCGCAGCCACTGGCTTTTATCATTTCGCTGGCGACGTTGATCATTCTGATACAGTTATGGAAGAGAAAAATGGCGTTAACAGGTGCTGAACATGGGCAATGAACTTCAGGTTCACTTTGAGGCGCTGGAAAGGCCGGACAGGGTGGAGGGGATTTCCCGCCTGTTGCTCCGGCGCGGCCGTTTGCAGCCGCATGTGCTGATTCTCTGCCCTGATGCGGGCTTTGCCGCTCAGTTAAACGAACGCTTGTGGACGATCCATCCGGAATCATTTCTTGCCCATGCCCTGGCGGGCGCTGACAAGGCCGTCAATGCGCAGCAGCCGATCCTGCTGGCGCAGTCAATCAACCGTGATAACGATGCGGCCGTGCTGATCAATGGCGGCCTGGAAGTGCCGCCGGATGTATCGGGGTTTTCCCATATCGTGGATTTTGTCGATGGCTGGGATGAAACATTGAAACAGGCGGCGCGCGAGCGCTTTCGCACCTATCGTCAGATGGGGCTGGAGCCGAAATATCTGGGAAAGAAAAGCTGAAGATGAATACGGAGACGAATGAACGCAGATCGTTTATCCGCCATGCGGTGGATATTCCTGTTCGGGTTTATCCACAGGAGGAAGATTCCCGGCATAAGGCGCCTTTATCTGACGTGGGGGAGGGCGGTCTCGCATTTCTGACCAATGTTGCATTTGAAAAAGGCGCACAGCTGAAAATAGATATTTACTTTACTCAGCCTCCGTTTGAAGCCTTGTGCGTTGTATGCTGGCAGAGGGATGCGGGTGCCCAGTTTGAGGTTGGCGTGAAGTTCCTGGATGAAAATTCCGCCTTTCGGTCGCGCATGGTTGAGCAGCTTTGCAGTATTGAGGATTACTGCAAGCGATCGAGAGAAAGCGGGCGGCAGTTGAGCAGGGAAGAATTGGCGCGCGAATGGATTGAGCATTATGCGGCGAATTTTGACGGATGCAGCCATGAGTAGGTGTTTTTCCTCCGCCACATTTGATTTTCTCAGGGATCTGGCCGCCAACAACAGGCGTGAATGGTTTCAGGATAATAAACATCGTTATGAGGATGAGGTCAGAATGCCGGCGCTGGCGTTTATCAGGGCCATGGGGCCGGGACTGACAGAGATTTCACCGCACTTTCGCGCCGAGGCCCGCAAGACGGGCGGCTCATTGATGCGGGTCTATCGCGACACCCGTTTTGGCAAGGACAAAACGCCTTACAAGACCAATATCGGCATCCAGTTTCGCCATGAGGCGGGCAGGGATGTTCATGCGCCGGGGTTTTACGTGCATATCAGCGCCTCCGAGGCGTTTATCGGCGTGGGCATCTGGCATCCGCCTTCCGAGGCGCTGGCTCAAATCCGGCAGGCGATTGACGAGCAGCCCGATGCGTGGCTTGCGGCGCGCGATGATGATGTGTTCCGCCGCTGGTTCACGCTGGCAGGGGACAGTCTCAAACGTCCGCCCAGGGGATACGATCGCGACCACCGGTTCATTGAGGATTTAAAACGCAAGGATTTTATTGCTATCTCTGATCTGTCGCCCGCATTGGCGGAACAGGATGATTTCGTAGCGATTGCCTGCGATTATTTCGTCGCCGCTGCGCCATTGATGCAGTTCTTGTGCAAGGCGTTGAGATTGCCGTTCTGATGTGCAAGGCGATCGTTGTTTCGGCTCGGTTATGACTAAAAAACATCATCCTAGAAAGAGCAGTTGGAAGTGCGTATAGAGTGTAAGATATTGATTTGAAGGGTGTAATGAAAAAATGCGGAGTCACCTTATTGGTGATGAGCATTTTTTCATATAGCCAGGCAAATCAAGAGCTTGCGCCATCTGCGTGCTGTCAACTGCTTTTTCTAGGATCATATACGGGAGTTTGAATGCGCGCACATTACCTGCAACACGTTCAGTTCGAAGGCCTTGGCAGCATTGAGGCATGGCTAAAGGCAAGCGGATACGCAATAACCCGCACCCGCTTCTTTGCCGATGACGAGCTGCCGGATATTGACAGCGTGGATCTGCTTGTCGTGATGGGCGGGCCGATGAGCGTCCATGATCGGGAGGCGTTCCCCTGGCTTGCTCGCGAGGAGCAGTTTGTTCGAAGCTGTATCGAGTCCGGCAAAGCGGTTCTGGGCGTCTGCCTTGGCGCGCAACTCATCGCCAGCGCCATGGCGGCCCGGGTATATGCCAATCACAAAAAGGAGATCGGATGGTTTCCAGTCCACGGCGTTGCGCCATCCGGGCCTTCCGTGTTTCAGTTCCCGGCGTCTGTGAACGCCTTCCACTGGCATGGTGAAACTTTCGATCTGCCAGACGGCGCTGTTCAGCTTGCGAAAAGTCGGGGCTGTGAGAATCAGGCGTTCCAGCTTGGCCGGCGCGTTATCGGTTTACAGTTTCATCTGGAAACCACGCCGGAATCAGCCCGAAATATCGTGTCCCATTGCCGCGCCGAGTTGGCGGACGCTGGATATGTGCAGTCCGAAGCCGAGATCATCGCCGCTCCGCTTGAGAGATACGCAGCTATCAATAAGCTGATGGGGGAGTTGCTTGCATTTTTAACGGGCAGCTAGCAGCTCATCCTGATTTGCAACTGATGTTTTTGGCCGACTCCAACACATGAGACAATCTGAAAGCAGGCGCACGCAGGAACGACCCACGCATATGCAACGCTTGTTATGCGGTCTGGCCCGCACGCTGCGGGGCGCCTGCGCATGCTCGGTTGCCTTGCTCTTTACGCCGCCTGTGCAGTCCGGCGATTGGGTAACCATCCCTGCAGGTGAATTTTTGGTGGGAAGCGGCATTGCCCAGGTTCAGCTTGGCTATAAGATCAGCGCCGCCGGATATGGTCATGAGCGGATTCGCCAGTTTGGCTGGTTTGACCATGAAATACCGCAGCACAGGCTGAACCTTCCTGCCTTCCGCATTCAAAAAACGCCGGTGACGCAGAGCGAATACGCCCGTTTTGTAGCCGAAACCGGTTATAAGCCCCCTTTGTCGATGCGCGAACCTGGCAATCGTATGGATTGGCGCATTCCTATAAGCGTGCGCGCCGTTACAACTGGACGAATCACAGCCCTCCTGCGGACAAACTGAATCATCCGGTTGTGCTGGTCAGCGTCGCGGATGCCGAGGCCTATGCTGCCTGGCTGTCACGCAAAACAAACCGAACACCTGAAACACATCCTAACGCGCATGGATTTTTCCCACCCCGCGATAAGCAAGTCTTGTGAAGCAATGGGTGTTGCTTCACAAGGCGCGATAGTCCAATCAATCACAGAGCGGAAAATTCCATGCAGGCGCGTTGTTTGTTTCATGTTAATCGGATTTCGTCTTGTCGAGTCGTTGAATGACAGTTCTTTCAATCCTCATGAATAAGCCCGGAATCTGTTCATCATGCTCTTTTTGTTACGCCCCGCGCTATATCCGTCAAACCGTACCGACTGAATCGCCCCGGGTTTGTCGGAGGTTCCAAATGTTGAGAGGATGGAGCAATGAACAAACTAA
>CAYTFI010000079.1:0-7777 GCA_964437065.1 uncultured Zetaproteobacteria bacterium
CAGGGTTGACCAGCGCATGCGCTACGGCAAACAGCGCTTCGCGCGTGCCGTTGGCGCTGAGCGTCTGCGTCGCAGGGTCAATCCGGCTCAGGCCGTAGCGTCGCTGCAGCCAGTCGGCGATAGCCTGAAGCAGGAAGGCGTCGCCACGGGTGGATGAATAGCGGGAAAAGCCGCCGACGCCGGCCGCCAGCGTCGGGGCGACAAACTCCGGCAAAGGCCGATGCGGCTCGCCGACGCAGGCATTGATCAATTCCAGCGCGGGATTGGCCGGCTGCCCAGCCAGCATGGCGTTCAGGCGTTCAAAGGGATAAGCGCCCAGTTGCGCAAGCCGCAGCTGGCGCGATTTATCTCGCATGTTCACTACCCCGGACTACTTGAATAAATCCACGGCGCGCACACGAATTGATTTGCTCCATGGCCCAAGTCTGCCTGCTTCATCATAGGCGCGAACGCGAAAAACAAATTCCTTCTTGTCCGTCTTCAGGGCAATAGCCCGGGTCAGCTTTTTGCCGCCAAGCCCGGGGCGCGGCGGCTGTTCAAAATCCCGGCGCCAGAAGCCCGGACACTGGCAATAGGGATCAATTTCAGTGCGATCAATCTGATAGCCCAGACCGGCCGGATCGCCTTGCAGCCGGAACGTCAGCGTTAGCGTGGCGCCCTGGACTTCATGCTTCAGCCCCAGCAGCTCAGGCGGCGCAGCGCCACTGATAACTTGCGGAACTTCCTTGCGCCCGCAGCCGCCCAGCAACAGCACCGCCAACAGCAGGCCGATCCATCTGCGCTGTACCGGCGTCATTTGCCTTCCAGCCGCTGTCGCCATCGGGCGATTTGCGCCTGCACCTGCTCCGGCGCCGTGCCGCCAATATGGTTGCGCGCAGCCACGCTGGCCTCAACAGAAAGCTCGCGCACCATGTCGGCAGTCAGTCGCCGGTCAATGGCGGCGCAATCGGCTGCGCTCATTTCATGCAGCTCGATATCGGCCCGGATGCAGTGCGCAACCGATTTGCCGACAATCTCGTGCGCCTGCCTGAACGGGACGCCGGTTCGAACCAGCGCATCGGCCAGATCGGTCGCCGTGGCAAAGCCGGACGATGCGGCTGCGTACATCGCCGCTGTGTTCACTGTCATGCCGGGCAGCATGCCGACAAAGATGCGCAGGCTGTCTTCCAGCGTGTCCAGGGCGTCGAAGATGGCTGTTTTATCTTCCTGCATATCCTTGTTATAGGCCAGAGGCAGCCCCTTCACCGTCATCAGCATGGCGACCAGCCCGCCAATAATGCGGCCCGTCTTGCCGCGAACCAGTTCCGGCATATCAGGATTTTTCTTCTGCGGCATAATGGACGAGCCGGTGCAAAAGGCGTCCGGCAGATCAATAAAGCCGAATTGCGCGCTCATCCACAGGATCAGCTCTTCAGAAAATCGGGACAGATGCACCGCAGCGATACTGGCGGCGGCCAGCAGTTCCATAATGAAATCCCGATCCGAAACCGCGTCCAGCGAATTGGATGTCGGGCCGTCAAAGCCCAGCGCCGTTGAAGTCATGGCCCGATCAATCGGAAATGATGTGCCGGCGAGGGCGGCAGAGCCCAGGGGGTTGAGGTTCATGCGCCGGCGCGCATCGGAAAAGCGGCCTGCATCGCGTTCAAGCATTTCCACATAAGCCAGTAAATGGTGCCCGAATGTGACCGGCTGGGCCGCCTGCAAGTGGGTGAAGCCCGGCATGATAACATCTGCATGCGCTTCGGCGAGCGCCACCAGCACCTGCTGCAACAGGTGGATTTTCGCGATAATTCCATCACTGCGCCGACGCAGATAAAGGCGGACGTCGGTCGCCACCTGATCATTTCTTGAGCGCGCGGTGTGGAGGCGCTTGCCGGCATCGCCGATTTTTTCGGTCAGCCGCGCCTCGATATTCATATGCACGTCTTCCAGTCCGACGGTGAACTCGAATTCGCCGCTTTCAATGTCGCCGAGAATATCATCCAGCCCGCGTATTATGGCGTTCACATCCTCATGGCTGAGGATGCCCTGCGCAGCCAGCATTTTGGCATGCGCCTTGGAGCCGGCGATATCCTCGGCATACATGCGCGCATCGACATCAATGGATGCATTAAACGCTTCAACAAATTCATCGGTTGGGGAATCAAACCGACCGCCCCAGGGTTTTTCAGACATAACAGACACCCGTATTCATCATTCGGCAACTATAGCCTTGCTTGCCTGTGGCGGAAACTTATTCTCAATAATGAGGCGGCGGAATCTCTTCATCCGGGCGCGCCAGGCCTGAACCGCAGCTGCCCCTGAATTGCTCGCGCAACTGTTTTACTGCCTTTGCCAACTGATCGATCTGTTGCTGCTGGCTGGTCACGACATCATTCAACTCGGCGATGATGTGATCCTGATAAGAGATTCTGGTTTCCAGTTCAATCATGCGATCTTCCATGCGCGCAGGCTACCGCGGTCCCGCCGCCTGTGCAGCGTTTGCATGAACGCAAGCGATCCGGCCTGGAGATGCTGGATGCCTGGAGCACGACAGCGCTTGCGTCGGGACTGGCCGGACTTATTGTTCCGGGCATGAATGATATTGCTGTAAACCCGCTATTGAGAGGGGCGACGACCGAGCTTCCCCTGTTTGATGAAATCAGGCCCGAGCATGTGCTTCCTGCGCTGGAGCAGGCGCTGGATGAGGCGCGGCAAACTGTTGCCGGGCTGACTGAAATCGCTGATCCTGACTGGGATTCGCTGATGCTGCCGCTGGAGGCGCTGGATGAGCGGTTGTCGCGCATCTGGGGGCCGGTGGTGCATCTGAATGCGGTTTGCGATAGTGCGGAACTCAGGCCTGTTTACCAGCAGGGCGTGGCGCAGATGGCAGAATGGTCTGCCGAGCTGGCGCAGAACGAAGCCTTGTATGCAGCCATCAAAAAGGTGCGGGAGCGGGATGATTTCACCGACCTGAGCGGGCAGCGGCAGCGGGTGATTGAACACGCGCTGCGCGATTTCCGCTTGTCCGGGGCCGGGCTTGAAGGCATTGACAGGGCGCGTTTCAAGGAAATAAAAATGGCGCTTTCCGATCTGGCGACCACATTTGAAAGGCATGTGCTTGATGCCACGCGCGCCTTTAAACTGACGATTACGGATGAAAATGATCTCTCCGGACTGCCAGATTCGGTTCGCGACGCCGCCCGCCAGCGCGCCGGGCAGGAGGATGTCGATGGCTGGCTGTTCACGCTTGATGCGCCGTCCTATATTCCGTTTATGCAGTATGCTGATGCGCGCGACTTGCGGCAGAAAATATATACGGCATTTGCCACGCGCGCGGCGGCAGGCGAGTGGGATAATACGCCGGTGATGAAGGATCTGCTCAAGCTGCGCGCCGAGGCGGCGGCCCTGCTCGGCTTTGGCAATTATGGCGAATATTCACTGGCCGCCAAGATGGCGGCGGATGTTGGCGAGGTGACCGGCTTTTTGCGTGAACTGGCGGCAAGGAGCAAGGCCATGGCGACAGAAGAGCTGCAGGAGATGAGGGCCTTCGCCGCTGCTGAACTGGGGTTGAAGGAGTTGCAGGCATGGGATATTCCCTACGCCTCGGAAAAGCTGCGTTTAAGGAAATATGCGATTTCCCAGGAAGAACTGAAGCCGTATTTTCCCGAGCAGCATGTGATTGATGGCATGTTCGGGCTGGCGGAACGGCTCTATGGCATTGTGATTAAAAAGAACGAAAACAAGCCATTCTGGCATAAAGATGTCATGTTTTTTGATGTTTTTGATCAAAACGGGCAAATAATCGCCGGTTTTTATCTTGATCCCTATGCCCGGGCGCACAAGCGCGGCGGCGCCTGGATGGATGAATGCATCATTCGCTGGTTGAGGCCGGATGGATCATTGCAACTGCCCGTGGCCTATCTGGTGTGCAATTTCGATGCGCCGGTGGGCGACAAGCCTGCCTTGTGGACGCATAATGAAGTAACCACGCTGTTTCATGAATTCGGCCACGGCCTGCATCATATGCTGACCAGGGTTTCGGAGCTTGGCGTTTCGGGCATTCGCGGCGTGCCCTGGGATGCGGTTGAGTTGCCGAGCCAGTTTATGGAGAACTACTGCTGGCAGCGTGAAGCGGTTGATTTGTTCGCCCGCCATTATCAAACAGGAGACATGTTGCCCGATGCGCTGTTCGATAAAATGCTTGCTGCGAAGAATTTTCAGTCCGGCATGCAGATGTTGCGCCAGATTGAGTTTTCCCTGTTTGACATGTTGTTGCACAGCGAATTTGATCCGGCCGGCGAAGATTCAATTCAGGATATGCTGGATACGGTGCGCAATGAAGTGGCGGTGTTTGTTCCGCCGGCCTTCAACAGGTTCCAGAACAGCTTCTCGCATATCTTTGCCGGCGGCTACGCAGCCGGTTACTACTCCTACAAATGGGCCGAAGTGCTTTCTGCTGACGCCTATGCCGCCTTTGAAGAGAAGGGCGCGCTCAATCCTGCAACAGCAGCGCGATTCAGAAACGAGTTGCTGAGCATTGGCGGCAGCCGTGATATTATGGACGCCTATGCCGCGTTCAGAGGGCGCAAGCCAACCGTTGATGCGCTGCTGCGTCATGCCGGTCTTCAGGCCCCTGATCCGCCCCTGTCTGCGTGCAACGCACAGGCAGGCGATTACGGCGTCAAAAATGCTCATTTACAGGAGTAAACTCCGCGTTTTTTCCCTGCTTGCGCGCAGCGCGCAGGCAAGCTTGCACTCGAACAAATCAGGGCCAATCCGGGCAGCTACTCCGGCCTGCTGATTACGTCAGGCATTCACCACGCGGCGGCTGGATGGAACCACGGCCTGCATCGGGCGAAGGCCCAGTCTGGCGAACAGCCTGCGATCCTTTTCGGCATCCTGATTGCCGGTAGTCAATAGCTTTTCACCGTAGAAAATCGAGTTGGCGCCGGCCAGGAAGCAGAGCGACTGCATCTCTTCGCTCATCGCGTCACGGCCTGCCGACAGGCGGACATGCGAGCCGGGCATGGCGATGCGGGCAATGGCGATGGTGCGGATGAATTCAAAGTTGTCCAGATCCCCGGCAAACTGCTCATCATCCGCCATCGGCGTGCCTTCCACCTTGACCAGCATATTGATCGGAACCGATTCAGGATGCGGATTCATGCGGGCCAGTTGCACCACCAGCCCGGCCCGGTGGCGGCGTGTTTCACCCATGCCGACAATGCCGCCGCAACAGATATTCATGCCTGCGGCGCGCACATGCCTCAACGTATCCAGCCGCTCATCATAGGTGTGCGTGGAGATGATCTCTTCGTAATAGTCCGGATCGGTGTCGAGATTATGGTTATAATAGTTCAGCCCGGCATCCTTGAGTTGTTGCGCCTGTTCCGCTGTGAGCATGCCGAGCGTCACGCAGGCTTCCATATCCATGGCCCTGATTTCGCGGATCATGTCCAGAACCAGGGCAAAGGCGCGCCCTTTCGGCTCGCGCCACGCCGCCCCCATGCAGAAGCGCGATGCGCCCTCCTCTTTGGCAATCCTCGCCTTGTTCATCACTTCATCTTTTCTCATCAACAGTTCGGATTCGAGTTCAGTGTTGTAATGCGATGACTGGGGACAGTATTTACAGTCTTCAGTGCAGCCGCCGGTTTTAATCGACAGCAGGGTGGAGAGCTGAACCTCGTTGGCGTCGAAATGCGCCCGGTGCGCCTGCTGGGCGCGGAATATCAGATCATTGAACGGCAGCTCGAACAAGGCCTCGATTTCATCGGATGTCCAGTCATAACGCATTTTTCACCCCCGCAGTCAACCTGAAAGGCGCGAAGGGTAAACAGCCTGAAGGGATTTCGCAAAAGGCGGGGCGGCGAGTTGCGTGACAGCAATATCTGGATGACTACTCTTTCGCCATGATCACGCAGACATCATTGAATCATATCCGTCTGTTCTATGCCGCCTACTTTGCCGCCATGGGGCTGATCCTTCCTTTTTTTCCGGTGTTTCTCGACGGACTGGGATTGAATGTCATGCTGATCGGGGTGATGACCGGCCTGCTGGCCTTTGCAAAAGTGGTTGCGCCGCCATGGGTCGGGCATGTGCTGGATCGGCGGCCTGACCGGCTTGTGCACCGGTTCATTATTGTCGCATCATTGCTTGCCGCTGTGGCGGCGCTGCTCATGGGCGTGACGCTTAATACCTTCGCCCTTGCCGCGATCATATTGCTGTTTGGCATTTTGTGGGCGGCCATTTTGCCATTGACCGACGGCCTGTCCGTATCGGTCTCCGAAGCGGCGCTGGCTGATTACGGGCGTCTGCGCGTCTGGGGCTCGATCGGCTTTGTGCTCGCCTCGCTGGCCGGCGGCGTCTGGCTGGCCGACCGCAACATCAACGCTTTCCCCATGGCGCTGGCCGGCCTGATGCTGGTTACGGCCCTGGCAGCGCGCGGCTTTCCCGAAATGGATGGCATGCGGAACGAGGATCGGCAGCCGTCGTCCCGCTTCTCCAGGCCATTTTATCTATTGCTGGGAACCGCATTCATCATGCAGGCTTCACATGGCGCCTATTATGGTTTTTTCAGTCTGTATCTGGCCGCAGCAGGCTATGCGGGCTGGCAGATAGGCCTCTGCTGGGTCATTGGCGTGGTGGCTGAGATCGTGCTGATGTGGCGCTGGTCCCGGCCACTGCAGGAGGCGCCGCCGGCGCTGGTTTTTTCCACCTGTCTGGGTCTGGCTGCAGTGCGCTGGCTGGGCACGGGGCTGACCGCTGATCCGCTGCTGATCGGCGGCTTGCAGCTGTTGCACGCGGCCAGTTTCGCCGCCTTTCATGTCGCCGCCATTGCCTGGGTCAGGCGCCTGGCGCCGGAAGTCCGCCACGCCGCCGCCCAGGGCTGGTATTCCGCCGCCGGTTTTGGCTTCGGCAGCACCGTCGGCATCATGGGCTGCGGCCTGATCGCAGAGCTTTGGGGCTATTCAGTCGCCTTTTACGCCTGCGCCGCCATCGCCCTGCTTGGCCTGCCGATGGCGCTCCAGCTGCCTGATAAAAACCATGGCAATCTGAGCGGCCACGCCGATCCCGTTGAGTAGTTGCCTTTTTTCTAATTCTTCAGTCGATACCACTTCGCCTTGCGCTGCTTCCAGAATTTTCGGAATTCATTGCCTGTGACCTCGCCATTGCCATCGCCATCCATGGATGCAAAGCGGTCTTCGGCGCGCTGGTTCACCATGAGCATATATTCTTCAAAGGATACGCCGTCGCTTTCATCGCTGTCCAGAGCCATGAATCGCTTGACAATTTTGTCCGTGGCAGACAACGGGCCCTGCGGCCTTTGCTCCTCTGTTGCGGCGCCCGCCTCCGGCCTGCCCTCTTTAATGATGTCGCCCGGCATTGCATGATTCTGATGCGCCGCGCCTGCGTTGTGTTCAATGGCGCTCTCGCCTGCTCCTTCGATACTGTCGCTGAAAATCAGGGTGTTCTCCGCCCTGGCCAGATTGCTCCCTATTAGAAACAATACCGTGCATATCAACCGACTCAACATGATTCACCTCTTGATCAGGGCATTTGAATGCGCTCTGTTTTTTAATATTCAGCACCCTTATGCAAAAGTATCCGCAGCTGCTCAGATTGCCCTTGATTCGCCCCTGTCTGCGTGCGACGCACAGGCAGGCGATAACTGCGTCAAACATGCTCGAGTGCAGCAAGCACACTGCGCATGTTTTCCTTGTTCTCGAACAAATCAAGGGCGAGATGAGCAGTTACTAATATCTTTGCCATCGCTGCCGGCAGACGGCAGCATATC
>CAYTFI010000080.1:0-7762 GCA_964437065.1 uncultured Zetaproteobacteria bacterium
TCATTCAACTTCTCGACGGCCTCGCCTGTTATTAACACCTGCTTTTCAATTTCATCATATTGGCTCTCGCCTTCAAACCCGGGGCCAAATTGATCCACCACCGCCTTGCCTCTGACAATGCGTATATTCTCCACGCCAGGCACATATTTCAGCCTGGACAACAGGTTGGTTCGATGATCAACCACGCCCTGCACCATCTCCTCAGTTAAGCTGATACGCACCATTTCAGCAGCCATGCGGCCTTGATCGCTCACACTTGAAAGAGAGAAAGTTTGATAGGCGGAGAATGACGCCAGCGTTAACAGGAAAGCCATCATAATCGTGCTCACCGCATTAAAGATTATTGATTTCGTGTATAACTTCATAGCTCTGGCTTTTCTCCCTCATCAGGGTTCGCAGATTCTTTTGACTGTTGATTGCTTCCTGAGGGCGAGCAAGCAAATTGCCTGCCACAAGCAGGGCACAGGACATGCGACGAGTTGCGCCTGCCATAAACTATTGCACTTCTCGGGCAATATATGATAATTGAACGCTGACGGGGTAGACAATCTGCGTATTGTTATATTCTTCGGGGGCCGCATTCAGTCTCCGGCAAATGGTGTGATATGTTCATTTGTAAATCGGACGTTGAAACTGGAGGCGGATTATTTCTCTACATGATGAACTTGAACACTTGCGCCAGCATCAGGGCCTGATCTGCATCCTGGTCATTGATGAAGAGGGATTGCCCATTGCTGAAGTCGGCCAAACGCCTGCAAGCGAGTTTGCTCTCTACTCTCCGATGGTGATGGAAACAACGCGCCGCATGTCGCTTAGCGGCGGCTTTGGCGAGCCGATCTGCAATGGTATCATCCTGACCGGCGGTCGCATTCTGATCACGCATCAGGCTTCGGTTAAGGAAAAGGTCATCTACTTGTCCCTGCTCTGCGGCAAGGTGCCGCCCCGCGTATTAAGGCTGCTCAACGCCATTACAGCACTGGTTGCCAAACACCTGTAGCTACGGCGCTCTGTCCCGGCGGCGAAAACTGACACAGACAACCCGCGCGCTTCAAAGATGATGCTCATCCCCTTATTATGAAATAAGCTAAACGGCCATGCCGGCGAAGGCGCTGATATCGAAGTAATGGCAAGCAATTTGCTAATCCTTTTTCATAAAATGCTCAGCAGTCAGAAAACCCTCAATCCTGATTGCAAGCCGACATTGGATACGGGGGTTGCAACTCATTGCAGCAGGCATGCTTACGGATTCTGTATTGCATAGGCGAAGCCTGTCTGTCGATTGTTGAGCAGTTCAGTAAATACGCGATATTACAAGCACAGGATAAGGTATGAGCTTAAGCCCGGAGAATGCACTGGCGATTTCGGAAGGGGATATGATCCCCCTTCGCGCACGCTGGTTGAACAGGAACAAGGAGGGGGTGGTCAATCGTGACGCCGCACTTCTGGCCTTGCGCGAAAACAATAATGCCGCCGGCTGCGGATATGCCGACCTGCGAGGCGTTTCTTTTTACAATGAAGATCTGACCGGCATTGATTTTTCACGTTGCGACCTTTCCGGCGCCGATCTTACAGAGGCGAATCTTTCTCAGGCCAGATTTACCCATGCACAGCTTGTCGGCGCGCAGCTGGTCGGGGCGAGGCTGGATTCAGTGAAGGCCGTAGGCGCTGATTTCAGCGGCGCGAATTTGTCTGAATGCCATGGTGCGCATGCGTCTTTCGGCGCCTGCAACATGACTGATGTTATCATGTTTGGTTCCAGGCTTGATGTATGCACGTTTAGCAAGGCAAAGCTTGTCAACGCTGACCTGCGCACCTGTAATCTGGCCGAATCACGATTTTGCGGCGCCGACCTTGAGCAGGCGAACTTCGCCGGCGCTATTCTTCAAAGAGTTGATTTCACAGATTGCAGGGTTGACAAGGCAGTGTTTAATGATACTGACCTCAGAGGCGCTATTCTACGCAGAATTATCAGTTTTCGGACTGCGCTTTGGGTTTCCGCCGATATCCGGGATGTGGACTTTTGCGGCGCCTATCTTCTGCGTCGGCATATCATGGATGAGAATTATTTATACGAATTTCAGAATTACTCAAAAATGAACGCCCGACTGTTCCGGGCGTGGCGACTGACCTCTGATTGTGGAAGAAGCCTGTTGCGCTGGGGCATTTCCGTTCTGGTCATCGTTCTTCTTTTTGCCGCCCTATATACGCAACTGGACATCGACTACGGCGATTATGAAACCAGGCTGTCGCCAATCTACTTTAGCATCGTCACAATCACCACTCTCGGCTATGGCGATGTTCTGCCCGTATCAATGGCGGCGCAGATCGCATGTATTGCAGAGGTGGTCACGGGGTATATGGCTCTGGGGGGCATGTTGAGTATTTTTGCCAACAAAATGGCGCGCAGGGCGGAATAGAGCATGTTTAAATTTCTCAAGCGATCCACCGTTGATCCCAGGTTGCAGCTGCAAAAAGCGCTTGGTGAATTCAGCCTCCCCACTTTTCCGTCGGTCGTGCTTGAAGCCCTCGATGCCATTCACGATCCGGAAATCGATGCCCGCGCCATGGCAAAAATTCTGGCAACTGATCCGGGACTCACCGTGCGGGTTCTCAAGACTGTAAACTCCGCATCTTTTTCATCAATCCGTAAGATCGACAATATTCGCCAGGCCGTCTCGCTCATGGGACTCAGCACCCTTGAGGCCCTGATTCTGTCGGTCTCAATTGCTGACGCTCTGCCTCGCGTTGACAACCCCTGTTATGACTTTGCCGACTTCTGGGGCGCAGCCGCCTTGCGCGCCACGCTCTGCCGCAGCCTCGCCGACCGCATCTGTCCCACGCAACGAATCGAGTGCTTCACCGCCGGCCTGTTGCAGGATATGGCTTTGCCATTTCTGGTGAAACAGCACCCGGAACAATATGCCGAAATACTTACAACCTGGCGCGCAGGCGATGCGGATCTCGCCGTCCTGGAGCGGCAGGAATTTGACTGGGATCATGCAGAGGTGGCCACATGGCTTTGTAGCGCATGGGATCTTCCGGAGCAATTGTCCATCTGCATCGGCAAGCATCACGGAAGCATGGAATTTGAAGGAGCTGTGCCGCTGCCCGTGCAACTGGTCTCATGCATTCGCGATTGCAGGGAGAATGACGGCCTCGCCGCTTTTGAAGCGGCGGCCAGGGAAAAGTGCGACTTTGATGAAAATGCCATTGCCGATCTCGTCACGGCGAGCAGGGAGGCAGCGACAGATTTGAAGCAAATGATGCTTTAACCTGGAAGCCGGGAAGCCACTCCTCTTTCTCCTCACGGGGCGCGCCATCTGCGCGGTCAGCGGTGCGGTTTCCGTATTCCGCAAACTCATGAATCGAACATAATCCTGAAAAAACTGGTGGAAGCGCATGCCGGGTGTAAGATGTTGGCCATCACTCCTGCGCCCGCCGCTTGAGTTGATATTCACACGCGGGTTATGATTGATGACTTCAGCCCGGCGGCTTTCGGGCTCTGCGCCGTCAGGCATGATTTGATCAACGCTTCCCTGAACATATGGCGGAGAGGTAATGAGCGATATGGCTGACAGTGAAACAATCCTGATTTCGCAGCTGATGCAGCAATGCGGCGTAAAATTCGGCACCAGCGGCGCCCGCGGTCTGGCCGTCGATATGACTGATCGCGTCTGCTATGCCTACACGCTGGCATTTATGCAATTTCTTGCGCATTCCGGCGATGTGAACAAGGGCGATATGGTTGCGATTGCCGGCGATTACCGCCCCAGTTCGCCGCACATCATGGCCGCTGTCGCCATGGCCGTGTCCGATGCAGGTTTCAAGCCTGTCAACTGCGGCTTCATCCCCACCCCGGCGGTTGCGTTATATGCCATGAGCCTGAACAGCGCCGGCATCATGGTCACCGGCAGTCACATCCCGGTCGAACGAAACGGCATCAAATTTTACAAGCCGACAGGAGAAGTCCTGAAGCATGACGAGCAGATGATGTGCGCCCAAAGTGTGGAAATTATGCCATCAATGTTCGATGCTGCGGGCTGTGCAACCGGGGCCAGCCCGCTGCCTCCGCCGCAATCCGCCGCGCACCGGGCATATGTGCAGCGTTATCTTGATTTCTTTCCCGGCCAGTGCCTGGCCGGGCGTCGCATTGGCGTTTATGAGCACTCCTCGGTTGTCCGGGATATGCTTGTTGAGATCACTGAAGGGCTTGGCGCCGATGTGGTGCGTCTCGGACGCTCCGAATCCTTTATTCCTGTAGATACTGAAGCAATTCGCCCGGAAGATGTGGCGCTGGGCAGGCAATGGGCCGCTGAGCATGGACTGGACTGCATTATTTCCGCAGATGGCGACGGTGATCGTCCGCTGATCAGCGATGAGCATGGCAACTGGCTGCGCGGCGACGTAGCGGGCATTCTCTGCGCCCGCTATCTGGGAGCGACATACGTCGCCACTCCGGTGAGCAGTAACAATGCAGTGGAGATAAGCGGCTGGTTTGAGCGCGTCGAGCGCACCCGCATCGGTTCCCCCTACGTCATTGCGGCCATGAATCATGCCATCGCCGAGGGGGAACAGGGCATTGTCGGCTATGAGGCCAATGGCGGCTTCCTCACTGCCACCGATATCGAAGTGGAAGGACGTCTGTTGCGGGCCCTGCCAACCCGCGACGCAGTGATCGTGCCATTATCGATCCTGCTGATTGCAGCCAAAGCCAACGCGCCGGTTTCCGGCCTGTTGCAAATGCTGCCGAGGCGTTTCACCAGCAGCGGCAGGCTGAAGGCGTTCCCGTCCGCGATCAGTCAATCCCGCCTGGCAGACATGTGTTCCGGCGACAGCGAACAGGACAAGAAGGCCGCCGAAGCATTGCTGGGCGAGATGTTCGGAGAAGTCGCAGCCATTGACAGCACCGATGGCATACGCATCACCTTCGCCTCACAGGAAGTGGTTCATCTGCGCCCGTCCGGCAATGCCCCGGAACTGCGCTGTTATAACGAGGCGGCATCCGAACATCGCGCTGCCGAGATGAACCGAATGTGCCTGGATGTGCTGGAACAGTGGCGTAAGTAAGCAAATCAATGTCGCACTCAGGTAAAAAAAGCATCGGACGCATCATCTCCGATTTGCTTGAGATGGATGTTGCCGACATAGCCAGCCTGCCGGCGCTTTATCGTCATTCGACGCATCTTCTGCGCTTTTCATATCGGGTGGTTCTCCGTTTTATTGCCGACAAATGCATACAACGCGCTTCTGCGCTGGCCTATGCCTCGCTCTTGGCCATCGTGCCGATGGCGGTGCTGGGGTTCTCCGTATTCACCAGCTTTCAGGCCTTTGAAGCCATTTCGGGACATGTGCGCGATACGTTGCTGGAATATCTGTTGCCGACCAGCCAGCAGGCAGTTCAGAGCTATCTGGGCACTGTAACTGACAAAACCACCGCCCTGTCCGTATTCGGCATTATCGGCCTTCTATTTACCGCCACAGCATTGCTGAATACGGTTGAAGAGGCATTTAACACCATCTGGCGCATCACCCGCGCCCGTACATGGCTATCCAAATTCATCACCTTCTGGGCCACGCTGACGCTGGCTCCCATCCTTATCGGCGCTTCCATCTCCATTACATCCTATTTTGCCGCCCTGCCCGTGCTTAAGCATGTAGCGGAAGGCGCCTCATATTTAAACCACACCCCTTTTCTTATACCCTGGCTGATGTCATCGCTGGCCCTGGCGACCATGTACGCCGTGCTGCCGAACACTTCCGTGCCTTTCCGCTTCGCCATCATTGGCGGGCTTGTCGCCGGCGCCCTGTTTGAATGCACCAAGATCGGCTTCGCATTTTATGTCACGGAAGTGGCAAATTACGAACGTCTTTACGGCGCGCTTTCAACACTGCCGATTTTCCTGATCTGGCTTTATCTGATCTGGGTCATCATTCTTGTCGGCTCGGAAATCACCTTCTGCCTGCAACAGCCGGAACAGTCGCATCAACGGCAATCCAGATTTCTGGGGCCCGGAATTCAACAGTTCTATTCACATTTAATTCTTCTGCGCGCCGCTCAGGCGCTGCACAAGGGCGAAACCATCAGCATGCCGCCCCTGCTTGAAGAGACCGGCCTTCCCGGAAACATCCTGCAGGAGTGGCTGGACAATCTCTGCCAGCTGGGCTTTTTACGGCTAACCGACAGCCAGGACAATGAGTCCGCATGGGTGCTCGGACATGAAACAGACCGCCTCAGCCTGCATGAGATATTCATCGCCCTGAACTCCCGGGCCTTGCAGGTGCCTGAACAGTGGCGGCAAACATCGCTGGGCAAACAGTTGCAGGGGCTCTACTTTCGCATGGACCGGGAACAGTCAAATCTTTTACAGACAATCAGCATCCGCGAATTGATGGACAAGGAGGCTGAAAGCGCAGATGAGGTCGCCAGGCCTTGAACGTCGCACGTTTGCTCATCGCCGATTCCGAGCGCAATGCCGACATGCTCTATGCCAGCGGCATGTTTACGCCCGACCCGTTCATTGTCATTGAACTGGACGGTCAAAGTCACGGCCTTTTTT
This sequence comes from uncultured Zetaproteobacteria bacterium, assembly GCA_964437065.1. Taxonomy (GTDB): domain Bacteria; phylum Pseudomonadota; class Zetaproteobacteria; order Mariprofundales; family Mariprofundaceae; genus Mariprofundus. The sequence continues at coordinate 6,558 of CAYTFI010000080.1, forward strand.
CTCCCCTGGAAGTTGGCCGGGCCGGCAAGGAATCAACACTTGATCATGTGCATCTCGACAAGCCATGGCGGGACAGGGCGAAGGACAAAGGCTGGCAGCCGGGCCTGGCCGGCGTCGCCGCAGCCTTTCTCGATGCGCATGGCGTTCGCAACATCCATGCGCCCGGCCAGTTCGCCTTAAGCCATGCCGATCAGTTACGCGCCTGGGGCTTTAAAGTCACTGCGGTTGAAGACGATTTCTTCCCCGCCCGCAGCATCAAAAGCGAGGCCGAAATCAAGTTGCTGGCCAGAATTGAAAGCCTGACCCGGCGCGCCATGGCGCAGGCCGAGCGCTATCTGGCCGAATGCAGCGTTGGCCGGGACAATATCCTTCGCGACGCTGAAAGCGGCAAGCGCGTCAAATCCGCCGATGTGCGCCGCCGCATTGAAACCTTCATCATAGCCCGGGGCGCCATGCCGGCGCATACCATTATCGCCTGCGGTCGCCAGGGGGCCGATCCGCATAATATCGGCCACGGCTATATTCGAGCCGGTCGCAGCATCATTATCGATATTTTTCCGCGCTCCCTCGCCAGCGGCTACTGGGGAGACATGACCCGCACCTTCGTCAAGGGCAAGGCCGGGCCCGAAATAAAGAGGCTCTACCGCGCCGTGCGTGAAGGACAGGACATCGGCCTGTCCATGGCAGCCGCAGGCGTGGACGGGGCATCCATTCACAACGCCATCACCGCGCACTTTGAACAACTGGGATTTCCCACCGAAACCCGCAACGGAAAACAGACCGGCTTTTTCCACGGGACAGGGCATGGCGTCGGCCTGGATATTCACGAATCGCCGCGCATTTCAGCGCGCAGCCAGATTTTACAGGCCGGGCAGGTGGTAACTATTGAGCCAGGCCTCTATTACCCCTCGCTGGGCGGCGTCCGGCTGGAGGATATGGTTGTCGTTCGCCATGACGGTTGTGATAATCTGACAAACTACCGGCGCAGGCTTGAAATTCCGTAACGCCTGCTTCGCTTACGCCTATAATCCTATATTCCTCAGTTGGAAGTGCGTGCAGGGTGTAAGATTTTGATTTGAAGGGCGTAACGGAAAAAATCGCCGTCGCCTTGCTGGTGATAAGAGTTTTTTCCGTTTAGCAAAGCGAATCCAGAGCTTGCGCCATGTGGGTGCTTCCAACTGAGGAATATAGGATAATCCCTGAGG
>CAYTFI010000081.1:0-7741 GCA_964437065.1 uncultured Zetaproteobacteria bacterium
AGTGATCTCCCCGAAAAACTCACGCCTTGACGCCTGCTACGGATAAATACAAAAAGTGTCCTCCAATCTTTCTCTCGCGTCCTCGCCCATAAGCGCGTTGATAACTGTGATTAGCAGATGTCCACCCGACTTTTTAGAGAAATCCCACTCACTATAGCAGAAAGCAAACAGTTTTAATACTTTAAGCATGTGATATTGATCACAATTAAAAAAAAATTAGTGTGGGCTGTAATTCGCGCATATTAAATCCGTCCAGTATTCCAGGAAATACAACTTTAGTATGATCCTGAGCAACTGCTTCCCGGGTTGGCGCAGCTACCCGGATTGCTCTTCGGATTATTGATTATCTCCCGCCTGTTGGTTTTCCGGCTCTTGGATGCGCCTTGTCATACACCTCGGTAAGTCGGCTGATATCAAGATGCGTGTAACGTTCGGTGGTCGCTAATGAGGCATGCCCCAGCAACTCCTGAATAGCGCGCAGATCAACGCCGCCGGCCAACAGATGCGTGGCAAAGGAGTGACGCAAACGATGCGGGGTGACAGAGCTGTCGGCGCCCGTTTCCAGCGCCCGCTGCTTGAGCATGCGCTGAACGCTGCGTACGGACAGGCGCGCCCCGTATCGATTCAGGAAAATCGCCCTGTCGCTGCCAGCTGCGTCCGGGCGCTGGCTCAGGTAGCTGTTCAATAATCGCGCCGCGCCCGCAGGCAGGGGGGCGACACGCTCCTTTCGCCCCTTGCCGAAGACTCGCAATTCCAGGGCATGGATATCGACATCCTCAAGATCGAGTCCGACAACTTCAGATACGCGCAGACCGCATCCGTACATGACCGCCAGCAGGGCCAGATCGCGCGTATCGGACGCCCGCGCCGTAGTTTGCAGCAAGGCGGCAGTTTGTTCCGGCGGCAAAGCTTTCGGCAATCGCTTCGCCTGTCTTGGAGGACGCACTCCGGCAGCGACATTGTCTGCGCACCAACCGCTTTGAACGGCAGCGTCAAAAAAGCTGCAAAGCGCTGATAAACGGCGCGCTAAAGTAGCAGGCGCCAGACCGGATGCATGCGAAGCCACCAGCCAGTCCTGCACCTGCATGCGGCTGACCTCGGCGACCGGAACATCCCCGCAGTGATCGATGAACTGGCCAAGGTCGCGCCGATATGCTGCAATAGTGTGCGGCGAAGCCAGGCGCACATCGGCGAGCCCGTTCAAAAAGTCCGCCGCCGCCTGTTTCAGTCTAACGCGCATGGAATTTTCCACCCCGTGACATGTTCAACTTTCGTCGCCGTCGGCTCCGGCGCTTTCTTCCCCTTCCGCCACTTCGAAACGGTTGCCCCCCAAGGCTTTGGCGACATACATCGCCTGATCAGCGCATTCAATAATCTGCTTCACGGCCATATCCCTTTCAGCCCCCGAAAAGGCTACGCCGAGGCTAATGCTTAAAGCTTCATTCTCGGGGGCCTGGCTGGTGCAAACTGCATGGACAATACGCCCGGCGATTTCCTCAGCCTTGGCTTCGGAGCAGCCGGGCAGCAACATGACAAATTCATCGCCGCCCATGCGAATCAACGGATCCTGCGTGCGCACGAATCGACGCATGATGTTGCACACGCAGGCCAGAATCTCATCACCGGCTGGGTGACCGAGGCGATCATTAATAGACTTGAAATGATCAATATCGGCGTACAGGCAGGCGACGCAGCAGGCGCTGCCAAACCATTGCGACAGCGGCTGGTGACTGTGCGGTTGCAGAAAGCGGCGATTATGACTGCCGGTCAGCGAATCGGTAATGGAGAGGCGCGCAAGCCTTTCTCTGGCGACGGCATTTTCCATAGTCAGACCCACGACCTGAGCAAGGTGTTGCAAAAAATCACTGCTCTGATCCGGCGCAAAGCGATCCCGATCAAAAGAGCCCAGCCCCAGCACGCCAAACGGGCAGTCCGGCTCGCCCAGCCTCAGCAGGGCTATCGACCCCAGTTGCCGATCTTTCGCGTCCAGCCAGTCAAAGTTGCTTTCCGAAGACAGGCGCATCAGCCATACGCCCCTGTTGGACAAGCCCATTTGCTCTATTTCGCCCTTTTCCACCCAGATGAGATCGCGCTCGGACAGCGCGTCGAGCTTGCGTCCGCCCATAAAGCTGGAGCGATCCAGCCAGAAGCGCACCAGATTAAGGTCAAAGCCGGAGCGCAGTCCGCGCAGCAGGGTGAAGCAAAGATCTTCCGTATCAGTGGATTTGAGCACATGCGATTCCAGTTCAAACAGGCGTGAAAAAAGCTGTTCATTCTGGCGCAGTCGTTTCATGACTTCAGCGACATATTCCCGCAGTTCGCGATTTTCATCCGCCAGCTTTTGAAATCGCCGTATCGACAGGTCTTCCACTTTGCCGTCCTGATTGTTTTCAGTCACTGTTTAAGCCGTTTTTCAACCAGGATTTTCCAGTGATCATCCGCCGATGCGCGGGCAAGATACAGGCGCTTGCGAGCCTTTTCCGAAAAGTTGTTGGAGCGATATTGCTGCGTGAACTCGGCGACCACGACATCTCCTTCCGGCCAGCGATTGGGATCATGGATCAGGGTCAGGTTGCGAAAACCGACATCGACAAAGGTTTTGCCGGCGTTGACATTGCGCATTTGCCGCTTCCAGGCGGTAAAATCCCGATTGCCCGAACGGAAAGACGGGTGGTAGTGCGACAGATAAGCCTCCGCATCCAGCGAAATCCAGTCCCTGCGCCATGCTTCAATATCATCAAGCACGGACTTCAGCATCGTTTGTTTGGAAGCATTCCGCCTGAACTCAAAATTTTCACCGATAATCACCCAGCTTTGTCCCAGTTTAATATGCTTGGCGATTTTCAGAAGCGTGGCATTCGGCAATGAAAAACAGCCCCTCGTATCCTGCGGCGGTCGCCGCTGAACATCCGTGGGATAGCCATGCAGCCAGATGCCGCCGCCATTCTTTCGATGCAGCCTGTCCAGTGAGTTCGGGTAATCAATAGGAAAAGCGACCGGGCCAAAGCGCGCCTGCAACGCATCGCCCTGAAGCTTTCGGACAAATCGATAGACGCCGTTCGGGGTGCGTCCGTCGCCCTCCCGCTGTTTATCGCCGACGGCAGTGCCTGTCACCACATACTCATCGGCGATCCGCCTCAGCAATCCATCGGGGCCGCGGGCGAAGACATACAGGCGAGAGCGCGCCTTATCCACCATGAACACGTTGGCGACGCCGACTCCGGGCAAAAGAATATCAAACGGATCGCCGCTCACGGCATTGAGCTTGTCCATGAATGCATGCAGGCGAGCGTCTGCTTCGCCCAGTCCGCGCTTCAAGTTGGCGGATGCCAGCAGTTGCTCCTGCTGTTGCAGGCCCGCCGCATAGTCGCCGACCTGCGACATCGCCTGCACCGCCTCAAGCCGAAGCGCCTCGGCCTCAAGCAGGGCGGCAAGCGGATCTTCCGCCCTGGTCGCGGTCAGGATTTGAAGCGCCCGTCCGGGCTGATCCGATTTCAGGGCCAGCGTAGCCTGCAAAATCGCCCGTTCCTGACTGGAGAGTTGCCTGACTGCATCACTATTGGATTCCTTCAGCGCTCTGGAGGCGTGGGCGAACTGTTCTGATTCACTCCTCTCTGCGGCCAGGCCGGCTACAGGCGCAATCAGAATGCCTGCCAGCAACAGCAGGCGCTGCAGCCACGGAAGCGCCCTACAGAATCGCTTCATGGATAATTTTCCAGCCTCCCTGCTGTTGCTCAAAAATCAGGCTCTTGCGATCATCACTGGCATAACCGTCGGCTTTGAAATGCTGCAAAAAAGTCACCTTGGCCAAATCCCCGGACATCTGTTCAACCTTTATATCCTCCAGCCTCACCTGTATAAACGACTTGTTGCCAATAACCTTTCGCTTGTACCGCACCCATGCATCATGTGAAAGAAAGCGCTTGCCGGGCCTGAAGCCGTCTGCATAAGCTGAAAAATACCCCTGCAAATCCCTGTCGCTCCATGCCGACCGCCACGCCTCAACTGCATCCAGCACGCCCCCGGTTCCGGCAAATGACCGGGCCGGGGAAGGCTGCTCAAATTCCGGCTCAATCGTTGTTTCCGCATCGAATTCCGGTTCATTGCCATAGTCAGGGGCATACGTCGGCTCGGGCCGGGGTTCGGGCCTGGCGCCGGCATAATCCGGCGCGTTGCCGGCTGTATTCCCTTCAACCTGCATCAGGCGTTCGTATCGCCGGCGAAGTGAAGGGCTGTCATGTTGCGCCAGAGCCTTGCGAAAGGATTCCGCCGCCAGCTTCACATACAGATTGCCGATATTTTCCTGCGCCGTTGCATAATCCGGATTGATCCTGATTGACGTCTCCAACTCCTGCACCGCCGCTCGCAAGTCGCCAAGCTCATTATAAATGACGGCCAGGTTATTATGCGGCTCAGCCAGTTTCGGTCGCAAATTCACAACTTTTCGAAACGAGGCTGCGGAGTCATTCAGCTGGTGCTGCCTGGACTGCGAAACCCCCAATAAAAACCAGGCCTGATAATCATCCGGCGACTGTCCGACAACCTTCTTCAATACCGCAATCGCGGCCTTTGTTTTGCCCTGTGCGAGCAAATCCTTTGCTGCCGAAACCGAGACCGCCGGGCTCCTCGCAAATGCCTGGCCGAAACAGAGGGAGAAAACGAGCATGACTGATAATAAAATGTTTTTTGCCATAGCGATGAATCGTAGCGCAGTTGAGCCGGGGAACAAGTCTATTTGTACCGGCCTGCCACAACCGGCGCAAATAAACACGCAACATCCGGTTTACCATATCTTACGCCCTGCACGCACTGCCAACTGAGGTTTCTAGCCCGCATCTTATATTGGAAAAGGCTGAATCTTTCGTTTTTTGGCCCCGCCATGCTAAAATTCGCGGTTCATGATAACCAGACAGGATAAACCCCTGCGCAGCCTTGACACCCTGTTCATCAAAACCTACGGCTGCCAGATGAATGAATATGATTCGGCGCGCATGGCGGATGTGATGAAAAAGGCCTACGGCCTGAGGCTGGTTGGCGCGCCTGAAGATGCCGATGTGATTCTGATGAACACATGCTCGGTGCGAGAAAAGGCTGAAGAAAAGGTCTATTCGGAACTGGGCCGCTATAAAAAGCTGAAGGACAAGCGCCCGGAAATCATTATCGGCGTGGGCGGCTGCGTCGGCCAGCAGGAGGGCGAACGCATTCAGAAGCGCGCGCCCTATGTTGATATTGTCTTCGGCCCGCAGACCTACCACCGCCTGCCGGAAATGGTGAAACAGATTCGCCGCGACCGGGTGAATATTACTGAAATCGACATGCCGGAGATCGAGAAATTTGATAATCTGCCACATGCGCAGGCTCACGGCATTTCCGATTTTGTCACCATTATGGAAGGCTGTGATAAATTCTGCACCTTCTGCGTCGTGCCCTACACACGGGGGCCGGAGCTGTCGCGGCCTGTAAATGATATTCTGGCGGAATGCCGGCGACTGCTGGCGAAGGGCGTGGTTGAAATCACGCTTCTGGGCCAGAATGTGAACGGTTATCTGGGTTCGGGGCCGGATGATGAAGAGTGGGATTTCACCGCCTTGCTGTATGCCGTGGCCGCATTGGACGGTCTTTCGCGCCTGCGCTTCACCACCAGCCATCCGATGGAAATGAACCCGGAACTCTGCCTTGCCTTTGGCGAGATTCCGCAACTGATGCCCTATCTGCATCTGCCGGTGCAATCGGGCTCGGATGCATTGCTGAAGTCCATGCACAGAGGCCACGGGCAAGCTGAATATCTGCGAATTATTGATGATCTGCGCCAAAACCGCCCCGATATCGCGCTCTCATCCGATTTCATTGTCGGCTATCCTGGAGAAACGGACGCCGATTTTGAAGCTACGCTGGAGCTGGTCAAGCGAGTGCAATATGACTCCGCCTACTGTTTCAAGTACAGCCCGCGACCCGGCACTCCGGCGGCCAAAGCGGAGGACAATGTGCCCGAGCAAGTGAAAGACGCCCGTTTGCAGGCGCTGCTGGCGTTGATGCGCGAACAAACCGGCGCGGCGATGCAGCGCCAGGTAGGCAAAACGCTGGATGTGCTGGTCGAAAAAGAGGGGCGCAACCCGGGCGACATGCAGGGCCGCGCGCCCGACTTCAAAATAGTGCATTTCAGGGGCAATTCGCGCCAGATCGGGCAGTTGATGCCGGTGCAAATCATCGAGGCCTATGGCCAGTCATTGCGCGGCGAGCTGATTCTTGCATGATAGCGCCATCATGACAGTTTCATTGCGCCTTGAGGCGCTTGATTCTTCCTCGCTGCAGGGCCTGTGCGGAGCGGGCGGTTGCGTGCTCCATCGCGTTGAACAATTTTTTAATGTGCGCCTGCTCGGCCGACCCGGCGACTGGCAGATTGAGGGCGAGCATGCCGAGGCGGCCGGCCAGGCCATGCATCTCCTGGCGAAAAAGCTGACTCAGGGAGCGGAACAGGTCTTGCGCGATGTCGATGTTGAAGGCGTTCTGCGGGATGTGGCCCGTTGGCAAAGCGATGATGCCGAGCCGACCATGGACAACAGCGATGCGCTTGTCGCCGGGCGGCGCCATGTGAGCGGGAAAACGCCCAATCAGCGGGCTTATCTACAGGCCATTCTGGCAAATACGCTGACGCTGGCGGTCGGCCCGGCCGGCTCCGGCAAGACATATCTCGCAGTCGCCGCCGCAGTCGCGGCAATGCAGGCCAACCGGGTGGAGCGAATCATCCTGACGCGTCCGGCCGTTGAGGCGGGAGAGCGGCTCGGCTTCTTGCCCGGCGACCTGCAGCAAAAGGTCGACCCCTATCTGCGCCCGCTGTTCGACGCCCTGTCCGATATGCTCGGCGTGGAAAAAATGAATGCGCTGCTGGAACAGGGCCGCATTGAAATTGCGCCGCTGGCTTATATGCGCGGGCGCACGCTTAACGACGCCTTTATCATTCTTGATGAAGCGCAGAATACCACCCGCGCACAGATGAAAATGTTTCTCACCCGTCTGGGATTCGGGGCCAAAATGGTGGTGACAGGCGATGTGACGCAGGTTGACCTGCCCCGCCATCAGCACAGCGGACTGCTGCATGCGCTGCAAGTGCTGGAGCATGTCGGCGATGTCCGGATTTGCCGCCTGGCCGGATGCGATGTTGTGCGCCATCAGCTGGTCGAACAGATTGTCAACGCCTATGAGAAGACAGAGCATGATTGATATCGTTGTCGATGAAGATCTGGCTGATTCGTTTGAACCGCCGCAGGGCGTCAAGGCTGCCGTGCTGGCAGCTTGCGCGGCGGCGGGCTTTGCCGGCCAGACGCCTGAGCTGTGCGTCCGCTTTGCCAGCGACCGGGAAGTGCGCGCCCTGAACCGGCAATGGCGCGGGCGGGACGCGGTTACCGATGTGCTCTCTTTTCCGTTGCAGCACTCAACCTTTGACTTGTCGGAGCCATTGGGAGATATCGCGCTGGCCGTGCCGTTTATTCTTGCCGAGGCCGGGCGTCTTGAATTATCCGCTCAGGCCCATGCGCTGCACCTGATCGCCCATGCCAGCCTGCATTTGCTCGGCTTTTCGCATGATTCGGATGCGCAGGCTGAGGCCATGCAGATGCTGGAACAACAGGCCATGCAACAGATCGGTCTGCACGATCCTTATCCGGAGTTGAAGCTATGAATGCGTTCCTGCAAGGGCTGCTGCGCAGGCTGCGCGCCATGCTTCTTGAACGCCTGCGTCCGG
>CAYTFI010000082.1:0-7708 GCA_964437065.1 uncultured Zetaproteobacteria bacterium
GCGCACGGATTGGCGGCGCACGGGTTCATGTGCTCTTTCATGGCGCACGGATTGGCAGCGCACGGGTTCATGCTCTTTTTCATGGCGCACGGATTGGCGGCGCACGGATTCTCTGCCATTGCCGGAACTGCCATTGCCCCGAGGCTTAAAACCAGCGCAGCCAACATAGCATATATTTTATTCATAAGTTTCCTCCACATAGGTTCATTCGGCCCGAACAGGGCCGCACATTAAACAAATAACGTGATTACACGATTTTTCCACCCCGTGAGAATGCTTCATATCACAGGACGGAAAAAATCCATGGCGTTTGGTCGATCAGTTGAAAGGATAATTACTAACAAATTGCAACTAGTCAGTTCACCCTTGATTTGCCCAGTCTTGGTTGACGCACAGGCAGGCGATAACTGCGTCAAACAGGCCAGCAAAATTCAGTGACAGGACTTAAAAAAATGCAGGTCAGAAACTCCACTCGATTTCGCTATAGATGCGGTCATTAGCAGCAAATTGGCCGAAGGCGCCGCCGCTGCCGGCGAAGATGTCTGCGCCAAGCCAACCTGTCCATTGATCCGAAAATTCATAGCTGAGCTTTGGTCGCAACAGGATTGCGCCCTCATCCAGATCGGTGAGCAGCAGCACTTCCGGTTTAAGCTTTTCATTCATGTAGTCCGTAGCCAGTCGCAGGGTGAAAAAACTGGATGATGGCGTGGTCAGCGGGTTGATTGTCGGCTCGTTGAGCACATGACGGCCAAACAACTGCACGCCTATGATCCAGTTCGATTGCGTATAATCAATGGCAATGGCGCCGTTGAGCGTGGTGCGGCGCACCACCGAACGGCTCCAGAGCAGCGATGTGGTATTGATGCCCTCGCCGAAGTTCACCGCCGCCTCGCCGCGCACGACAAAAGCCCCGAAGGCATTGGAGAAGGAGCCTCCGACCGTATGCATGCGCAGATGCTTCAATTGCAGCGTCATCGTCGTGCCAACAAGTTGTTTGAACTGATTGGGTCTGTCATTCCATCCGTAATAATAATTCAGCGACAGATCCCAGCCCGCCACATTTGCACGCCATGCAATGCCTGCTTCCATATTCTTCAGGGCCCAGTTGGGTTGCCCGGATGCAAGACTAATGACCGCAATGCCGGGCGGCGCAGGCGGCAGCGCAAAGCCCCAGCGCGAACCGATTGGCGCAAATTCGGCAGGCCTGGCATCGGGAACCAGCACAAATTCAAACTCGTTTTCAGCGCCGCCGATGTCGGCATAATAATTCAGCCGCGCCGACCACAGGCCGATGCGCGAATCAAGAAAGTCATCAAGAATAAATTCGCGCAGATCAAACGGATTGATGATATCGAGCATGCGAATGCCGTCTGTCTTGCCCCAGACGATCTGCTGCTGTCCCAGACGCAGATCGAAATCATCGCCGCCATAAAGCAGATAAGCTTCCTTGCTCTCGATGCGGGTGCGATAATGCTGCTTGATGCCCGCTGTCAGGTCGGTGGTATTGGTCGCATTCACATCCATGGCAGCGTCGTACCAGGCCAGCGTCCTGCCCCGGAATTCCCAACCGCCGCCGAACACCGCTTCAGGCTTGAGATCAAGACGATTCTGAGTCTTGTCGAAACGCTTGTCGCCGGAAACAAAATAAGCCGTCTCGTTTTTCAACGCGCCGTGCAATATCCACTCGACAGCTCCTGCTTGACTGACGCAAAAGCTTTCACCGCAAAGAATGCAGAGGACGCCGAGAAAAATCTTTTTGAATGATTTCAAATCAGCACGCCTTTCTGTCTGAAATATTTTGACTTTCCTCTGCATCCTTCGCGCTCTCTGTGATAAAAAGGTTCCGAATAATAGTGTCATTTCGACTTGAGCAGGACTGGAAACAGGTAACAGCTGGCCAGATAGCAGATGGCCATGGAGCCGGCCACCAGCGCGCCCAGCTTGACCTGCGGGTAGAGGTTTGCTGTCAGCAGCACCAGAAAACCGCCGATCACCACCAGCGCGTTGAACAGCAAGGCGCGACCGGTATCCTCATTGGCAGCTGCAACAACGGCGGCATAATCAGCCTTTGTCCGCTCATACAGGCGGTAGCGATAGAGATAATGGATGGCAAAATCGACGCCTATGCCCAGCGCCATGGCGCCGGTGATGGCCGTTCCGATCTCCAGCGGCAATCCCAGCAAGCCCATCAATCCGTAGATCACCACCACCGAAATCGATACCGGCAACAGCGCCAGCGCGGCATCGGCAAGCCTGCGAAACATGGCCAGGCAGAGCAGGAATATAAGGCCAAGAGCCAGCAGCAGGGACTGAATCTGACCGTTGATAATCAGATCGGAAAAACGGTAGATCGTAAAAGCAGTGCCGGCAAACTCCACCTTCGCATGCGGAAACCACTCGCTTTGATGCGCCTCCAGCAAATGCACCAGACGAGCCGCCTCGGCGCTGCCGTCACTTTTTAGCTGCACGCGAATATGGGCCTGTCGATAATCGGAGGTGACAAAGGAATCGAAATCATCCGGCGCACCGGAAAATGAATAAAGCAGCAGGTATTGCGCCGCCAGATCGGCTGCATCGGGCGGCGTGCGAAAGCGCTGTTTTCCCTCATGCATCACCTTGTTCATCTCGGCCAGAAACTCGGCAATCGATGAAGAATCCCCCACCACCGGATCTTTTTCCACGGCAGCCTGCAAATGGCTCATGCCGGCCAGAAATGTCGGGTTGAGCACGCCATCGGGCACTCCTGTGTCAAGCATGACATCCAGCGTATTGGTGCCGGAAAAATGGGCGTTCAGGGTATCATCGGCCTGCCTGAGCGGATCGGAAGGACGAAATTCCGACACCAGCGAGGAATTGACCTGCAACTGTGAGAGACCGTAAACTGAAACCAGCAACGCCAGTCCGAACAGCGCCATAATCCGTTTGGGGCGCGCCACGACCACATGCGCGATCCAGTCCAGATAGGCGCTGAAAGCCAGCCGCTTCAACGTCTTTTCGCGATGCGGCAACAGCGCCTCAATGGCCGGAATAAACAGTACTGTAATGATAAAGGCAAAGATGATGCCGACGGCGGCGAACAGACCGAAATAACGCATTGGCAACAGATCGGACGTCAGCATGGACAGAAATCCTGCCATTGTGGTTAATGTCGTCATCAGAATCGGCGACCACATGCCGCTCATGCCGGAGATAATTGCCTGCTGCTTGTCCGCCGGTCCGCCGCGCCCGGCCTCGACCCTGATATGGGTCAACAGATGCACCGAATCGGCAATGCCGACGGCCAGAATCAAAATCGGCAACAGCGTTGTAACGGTATAAATCGGAACGCCGGCGGCGGCCATCGCGCCCAGCATCCACAACTCGGAGAGCACGACCACGGCCAGCGGAATCAGAACGCCGCGTATGTTGCGGAAGGAGATGAACAGCAGCAGCGCCAGCAGCGCCAGAATTATCGGCTGCATCTGTTGCATATCGCGGGGCATGTAAACGCCGAAGACGCCCTCGATAACCGGACGACCGGTTATCAGAATCTGCTCCGGCCCGCCACGCATCTCGATCTCCGCCACCTTGTCTTTAATCAGCTGATAAATCTCATGATAGCGACCGAGGTAGGACGGATCGGGACGCACCACGATCAGCGTGCCCTTGCCATCGCTGCTGACAATCGATCCCGTATAGATGCCGTTATCGATCAGGCGCCGGCGCAGATGGGCGATCGACTCGGGCGTTGCGGCCGGCTTTGGCATAAAATGCTCCACTTCCATGCCATCCGCCGTGCCGCGCATATCCTTGATCGTGGAGAGACTCATCAGATCAGACAGCGCCAGGGTGCGAAACTCCTTGCGTATCTGCAGCCAGCCGGTGAGTTCATCCACCAGCTTCAGCGTATGCGGATTGTAGATGCCGTCGGCATCGCGATCATTGGTGATGCCGATCACCACCATATCGGCGGCAGAAAAGACGGAATCAAGCTTCTGCTTGTTGATATAGGCGTCCATGCCCTTGGGCAGCATCTCCTCGATATTGGTTTCCATCTTCAGATGCGGCAGTTGCGACACAAAGCCTGCCGTAACCATCGCCAGCAGCAACAGCACCAGCCAGGCGCGACGAACAATCAATAAAAAAATGGTTTGCATGGTTTTATCCTTTACTGGATTCAACCTATATTCCTCAGCTGGAAGCACCCACATGGCGCAAGCTCTTGATTCGCTTTGCTAAACGGAAAAAACTCTTATCACCAGCAAGGTGACGGCGATTTTTTCCGTTACGCCCTTCAAATCAATATCTTACACCCTGCACGCACTCCCAACTGAGGAATATAGGTTCAAGAGTCAAAATTTTCATCGCAGAGCGCCGGCAGAATCACGCTGAGGAAAAACAAAAATCAAGAGACGTCAAATAAAAAAGACTTTGACTCTGACTTACTTCCGGTAACCGCGTTTGAGCATGCGCTCGGAGAATCTCCGATCGGACAGGCCGGTATTATATTGCTGCTCCGAAAATGCCATTTCGGTGCGGTGGCCTGTCTGGATGTTTTCCATCACCATCTTCATGGCTGTCCAGACGCCCTGAATCTGTTTCACTTCGGTGGCGTTGAAATGTTTCAACTCCTGGCCCTTGCGATCCCAGTAGTCGATGCGAATGGCCATATCAATATCCTTGCGAATGTAATTGACGGTTTTCGAATAGCCGAGGTTCTTTTTCAGATCATCGGTTTTTGGCACGCCCTGCACCACCCAGCAATCATGGCCGTCAACCGTTTCGGAACCGGTCAGCGTCCAGTTGTAATCCTCCAGCTCCGGCGTCTGTTTGACATCTTCAAAGGTAAAATCCGTACCCATGAAATAATCGCCGCGATCGGAGGCCGAAATACGCCGCACCTTCTTCAGCGCCGGCAGATACAGCCACTGATCGTCATCCTTCTCCACGCCGTCATAATCGTAGGTGAGCAACGCCGTATCACGGATATTGGCCGGTTTGAGAAAATAGGAAATGCCCTTGTTATCCTTGCCGTAGTCTTTACGGAAGGCAATGATATGACGTTCGCGCACTCCGCCCCGTCTATCAATCAGTTTCTGATAAATCTTCTGAGTCAAATCATCGCCATCATCGCGATTATCCACCCGCTGCATAATCTGTTCGCCGCTGATCTCCCCGCCGTAAGAAAGCACCGAGGCCATGCCTGTAACAATTGACAGCGCAAACACAATCAACGCAATTTTCTGTAATGTCATACCCATCTCCTTAATAAAAAAGTCAAAACCTTTTCATGTTTTTGGTCCAAATACAAAGCGTGGTCTGGCTGCCAGAATCAGCGCCGGCATCACGGTCAGCGTGGCGATGAACGATGACAACATGGCGGCGGACACCAGCAATCCCATCTGTTGATTGGGCGGCATGGCGCTGGCCAGCAACACCATAAAGCCCGCGATCACGACCACGGCATTAAACAGAATCGTCTTGCCGGTGGTCGCCAGCGTACGCGTCAGCGCCTGCACGGCCACCCGGGTGCGGGCGAACTCGCTGCGAAATTTATAGATCAGATGAATGGCGTAATCCACCCCGATACATATCGCAATCGAGGTGAACATCGACGAGCCCCAGCCGATCGGGGTGTCGGTCAGACCCATGAAGGCGAAGTTGAGAATCACCGCCGCCAGCACCGGCGTCATGACAAACATGCCGGCGGCGAATGAGCGCATCATGATCCAGGCGGCGAGGAATATCGCCAGCACCGTGGCGATGATATTAAAGCGCAGATTGTCGGTGATCATGCCGGTCTGCACATAGGAAATGTGGCCATTGCCGGCGACGCTCCATTGAATGCCCAGCGGATCGAAATAACGGGCCGCCAGCGCCCGAATATCGTGTTCAATTTTGTGATATCTGGAGAAGACGCCATTGGTCAGAAACAGGCGCACATTGGCGCGCCGGTATTCGGAATCCACCACCTCGGCGAAATCGTCCGGCGCGCCTGAAAATGAGTAGAGCAGCAGATACTGCGCAATCAGATCAGAGGAATCGGGAATCTTCGCCATCTCAAGCCGGTTTTCATTCATCACCCGATGCATGCGACGAATATAATCGGCAATGCTGATCGTGCCGCCGACCATCGGACTGGCCTCCATCTGCTGCTGAAAGGCCCAGATCGCTTTCAACAGCTCCGGATTATAAAAGGCATCCGCCTGTTCCGCTTCCAGCACCAGATTATATTGATATGAACCGATAAAATGCCTGTTGATAACACGATCAGCCTCAACGATAGCCGAGCCCTTCCTGAAATTGGCCACGTAGGAATCATCGACATAAACATAGGATGCCGCCCAGGCGGAAAGAAACACAAGCCCGCTGGCGAGCATCAACATCTGCGTCACATGGCCGCCAACCCAGATGCCGAGGCGGGCAAGCGTCGATGCGATCAGGCCGGCTTGTTCAATGCCGCGCCCCTCTTGCACGCCGGTCAGCAGCGCCTTCGGCACGGACACCTTCAGCAGCGACAAAACAGCCGGCACAAGCGTCAGCGAGACCAGCATCGCATAGACAATGCCCGCCGCCGCAAATACGCCCATCATCTGTAGCGGCGCCATCTCCATGGTCAGAAAGGAGAGAAAACCAACTGCCGTTGTCACCGAAGTCAGCACTACGGGCCGCCACATCTCAAGCATGGTTGATTGCACCAGTCGCCTGCGATCAGCTTCAGGATCAAGCAGCGCCAGTTCATAGTATTTGCCCAGAATATGAATCGCGTCGGCCACGCCGATGGCCATCAGCGTCACCGGCACCATCGTCGTGGTCGGATACATCGGCACGCCGACCGCCGCCATTGCGCCCATCGCCCCCAGCACGGAAAAAGACACCACAGCCAGCGGAATGGCAACGCCGCGAGCGGAGCGATAGGTAAAAAACAGCAGGACGGCGAGCACCAGAAACACCAGCGGCATCATCAGACCCAGATCTTCGGATATATAGAGGCCAAGGGTCGCTTCCAGCACCGGCTTGCCGGCGACATGAAACTGCTCGGGCCGGCCAGCCGCAATCTCATCGACGATTCGCTGCACATCCTGATACGCTTTGAACTTGTCCAGACCACGCTCGGCCAGCAGTGATTGCGGCTCCAGTTCCACCAGAATGGCGGCGGCCGACCCGTCTTTGGCGACGATAAAACCGTTATAGATATCAAAGTCATGGATTTGCTGTTGCAGCGCCTTCAGGCCTTTCGCATCCGCCGGCGCGGTCTCCATAAACGGCTCAACTTCCATGCCGTCCGCCGTACCGCGTATATTGTCCTCGGTGGCAATGGAAACAACATCCTGATCCACCACGCCGGGCAGCAGGCGCACCTTTTCAGTGATGGCCTGAATCACCTCAAGCGTATCGCTTTGATATATTCCGCCCTCTTCCCGGATTACGCCGATCCAGAGCAGGTCGGGCGTGCCGAAAATCTCCTTCATGCGATCATTGTTCAGCGTCGCTTCATGGCCCTGCGGAATAAATGCCTCTGTATCGGTTTCGATCTGCATCTTCGCCATCTGCGAGGCAAGCCCCATAGTGATCAACACTACTGCGGCGATCACCAGCTTCGGCCAGTTGACCACCCATTGCAGAAAAAGATTCACCGGGCCTCCAGTCCCCTGACAATCATATCAAGCATGGTTTCCAGTTCATGCTCAAGCTGCTGCAACGGAGCATTCATGCACAAAGGCATGTT
>CAYTFI010000083.1:0-7691 GCA_964437065.1 uncultured Zetaproteobacteria bacterium
GTTTAATGTTCCCCGCGCGAGCGGAGATGAACCGGTTTCGCGAGGCCCACGCGAGGGCATGCGGCGATGTTCCCCGCGCGAGCGGGGATGAACCGCAGGATTGCACCACCGATCAGCCCGACCTGAAATGTTCCCCGCGCGAGCGGGGATGAACCGCACGGGCTTCGGTCGCGACATGGTTAAGAATAATGTTCCCCGCGCGAGCGGGGATGAACCGCTCCCCCCCTCCGGTTGTCGTTGAGAAAAAGGATGTTCCCCGCGCGAGCGGGGATGAACCGGGCGTTCCGATTGCAACCCGCGCCGTCCGGCGCTAATCATGGCGTCATGAACATCGCAGATATTGAGCACGTGAGCGACCAGCGGGACAAGCGGCTGCATTTTGCTGTCGGTGCCGCCATTGGCGCTGCCGGGGCTGTTATGGCTTATGAATATGCGCCGCTTGGTCAGGTGCTGTTCGGCACGGCTTTGTCAGCGGCGGCGGGCGTTGGAAAAGAGGGGGTAGATTCTGTCCGCTCACGCTTGGGCGAGGAAGGGACAGTTGACCAGATGGACGCCTGGGCGACAGTTGCGGGCGGCGCTATCGGCGCACTGGTCGGCATGCTGATTATCAGGGTTCTATAGCAGCCAGCTCTAAAACAGGCAAACACTACATCTTGTGTTTGACCAGATGAGGATTCGCGCACTTCAACCACTACATGTTGTGTTTCACTGATTTCCATATTTTATCAGAAAACAGTATTTTCACAGGCGCCAGGACATCCGGGCAATCCAGAAAGCGCCCCCAATATGATGTTCCCCGCGCGAGCGGGGATGAACCGCGCAGATAGGAAAGGGCTCAAGTGTCATATGCACATACGTTGCTGTCCCAACGTCGACTTGAACCGAGCACGGGATTGCACCCATCCTGTCGCCAGGATTTGGCGATGGGCGGTAATTTCTCATGTACGCAGGCAAAGTGATCAGTCTCAAACGCATTGCCGATGCGCAGGGACGGATTATCGGCCTGATCGCGAGCAATATGCCCGATTCATTGCGTGATGCGGTAATCATGAGGCTGATTGTGATTCTACTGTTTATGGGTAAATCACAGGCCGTGCTGGCGGTTGCGTTATCGCTGCCGCTATCCTATCTGCTGACCTTCGCTATGGCGACCCTGTCCGCCATTATTATCGCCGTTAGCCTGCCGGCCGATGATGTGGTGATGGTGGAAAACATCGCATGACACATAGGTGAAATGGGCGGAGAAGGTAAAAAAGCTGTTGTTCGCGACCTGGATGAAATTCTGATGGCAAATACTTCCGGCACGGTCAGTGCCATTCTGGCGCCGGTGCTGTTTTACGCCATCGAATCATGGAAGCATGGCAGAATCACAGCAAAGGGAGAAAGATGAGATGCAAATAGCGTGTGAATCGATCAGCAGAAGATGTGCTGAACATGAGATATGGGATCAATGCCTGAACCTGGATGGTGCGGAAATTCTGGAACTGGGCTGCGGCGCAGCGGAGTTGACCCGTCAGATTGCCGCAAGCGGCGCCGGTTGCAAAATCACGGCGATGGAAGTGGATGAAATCCAGCATGCCAAAAATCTTCAGATCACAGATCTGAATAATGTACGCTTTATTGCCGGAGGCGCCGAGGCGATTCCGGCGGCGGATAACACGTTTGATATCGTCCTGATGTTCAAATCTCTGCATCATGTGCCGTTGGCCGAAATGGATGCGGCGCTGAATGAAATTCGTCGGGTGCTGAAAACGGGCGGCAGAGCCTATATCTCCGAGCCGATTTTTGCCGGTGATTTTAACGATATCCTGCGTCTGTTCCATGATGAAGAGCAGGTGCGCAAGGCCGCCTTTGAGGCAGTAAGAACAGCTGTGGATAATGGCATATTTTCGCTGGTGGATGAGCTGTTCTTTCTGGCCCCGATGCGGTTTGAGAGTTTTTCAGAATTTGAAAAGAAGGTCATCGGCGTAACGCACAGCGAACATCAGTTATCTGATGACCTGCTTCAACAGGTGCGAAATAAATTCGAGCGTAACATGACAGATGACGGCGCAAACTTTCTCATGCCGATGCGAGCGGATGTGCTTGAGTTGCATGAATAATGCAGGAAAGTGAAAGCGCAGAAGTCAGGTTGGGGCTATGGCAGAAGTGAATGACAAGCTTGGCTCAAGGAGCTGGTCGCTATGGGCGTGGGCGGCATGGTTGGCGCCGACTCAGTCTGGTGTTCAGGCCTGTAGAAAAGCGCTCGCTGCTAAATTCAGCTTGTAAAAAAGCCATTTATGGGCTATAGCAGTGATGAAGTCGTAAAAAGTCCATCCATGGACTTTTTACTCACGGAAAGCGACAGATCGGCAGGACAGCAGATCCGGATGCACGCAAACAGGCGGGCGCGATGATAACTTATTACGAAGTCGCCAATAATAGAGCGCAGATTTGATTCGACCAGGGAGATGATATGACAGCACGCACGCGCACCAAATCCGCTCGGAGAAATGACCGTCAGGTCGTAGTCGTGGCTGGAATCCGCACTCCGCTGGGAAAGGCCTCCGGCGCTTTTGACCGATTGAGCGCGGTGGATCTGGGCGCTCTGGCCGTGCGTGAGGTGATGGCGCGATCGCCGGTATCGGGAAATGATCTTGATCAGGTGATTATCGGCAACGTTATTCAGCCGGCGGACGCTACCAATATTGCTCGCGTGATTGCCCTCAATGCCGGCATTCCGCGCGCCGCGCCGGCCCACACCGTGCACCGAAACTGCGCCTCCGGCATGCAGGCGGTTACCGATGCGGCTGAAAAAATCATTGCCGGTCGCGCCGACGTGGCGCTGGCCGGAGGCGTCGAATCTATGACGCATGCGCCGTTGCTGTTTCATGATCGCTTCCGCGCCGCCATGGCCAAACTGCCCGGAGCAAAATCCCTGCAACAGAAACTGCCTGTTCTGCTTGAAATCGCCAAAGTGCCGTGGAAGCCACGCATCGCCCTGCTGGAGGGGCTCACAGATCCAACCGTCGGCCTTGGCATGGGGCAGACGGCGGAAGTGTTGGCGCGCGAATTCGGCATTTCACGCCGGCAGCAGGATGAATTCGCCCTGCGCAGCCATCAGCGCGCTGCATCCTCCTGGGATGATGGCTGGTTCGATGATGAAGTGATGCATGTGTTTGCGCCGCCTTCGTTTGCTGCCGTTCATCGCGATGAAGGCATTCGGGCGAGCCAGAGCATTGAGGCGCTGGAGAAATTAAGGCCGGTGTTTGAAAGGCCGCTGGGCACGGTGACAGCAGGCAACAGCTCGCAAATTACCGATGGCGCAGCCATGTTGATTCTAGCCGGCGACGACAAGGCCAGGGCGGAAGGCTGGCCGATCATGGGCTATCTGCATGACTGGGCCTATGCCGGTTGCGACCCGGCCCGCATGGGGCTGGGGCCGGTGCATGCCACGCATCAGTTGCTGAAGCGACACGGGCTTTCGCTCGCAGATCTGGCCCGCATGGAAATCAACGAGGCCTTTGCCGTGCAGGTGCTGGCCTGTCTGAAGGCGATGGACTCGGATCTTTTCGCCGCTGAAAAGCTGGGATCCGGCAAGGCAATGGGCGCGCCTGATCCGGACAGCCTGAATGTGCATGGCGGCGCGGTGGCGATCGGTCATCCGGTTGGCATGACCGGCGCCAGGCTGGTGCTGACCATGCTCAGGCAGTTAAGCCGCGACACAGGCGGCGGACTTGGCGTGGCGAGCCTGTGCATCGGCGGCGGCCAGGGCGGCGCAGTGCTGCTTGGGAGTGAAGCATGGAAGTCGTAACGCTTGTCCGCAACGGAAATGAGGCCAGACTGCATTTTGAACGCAGCGACAAGCCGGTAAACGTGCTCGATGAGGCTTGCATCTTGCAGTTGGAGGCGCATCTGGATGCGCTTGAGGCCGATCCCCCCGCTACGCTGGTGCTGGAGAGCGGCATGGCCGGCTGCTTTATCGCCGGCGCCGATCTGGATCTGATTGCTGCGGCCACAGATGCCGTCGAGGCCGGGCGGCTGGCGGAGCGCGGCCAGTCGGCATGCCGTCGGATTGAGGCGTTGCCGTCTGTTTCCATTGCGCTGGTGCGCGGCGCCTGCATGGGCGGAGGGCTGGAGGTGGCGCTTGGCTGCGATTATATCGTGGCGGTGCAGGATAAAAAAACGCGCCTGGCGCTGCCGGAAATCAAAATCGGCATACACCCCGGCTTCGGCGGCTGCGTGCGTTTGCCCAAACGGGTCGGCTGGATGCAGGCGGTTGATATGATTCTAAGCGGTCGCGCGGTCAATGCCAGACGCGCCAGGCGCATCGGCCTGGCGGCGCTTTGCCCTTATCCCGAACAACTCGATGACGCCGTGCGCTATTTGGCCACAAAGGGCAAGGCCGGGCGGCACAGGCTCAATCCATGGTGGCTCAGGTTGTGGCCGGCGAAAATACTGTTTTTCCAGCAGGTGGAAAAGAAGGCACTGGCGCGACTTAAGCATCTGGATATTGACTCCGCTTACCCTGCCCTGCCGGCGACCATTGCCTTGCTCAGGGAGATTATCGGCATGTCCGACGGCCTTGCACTGGCGCGAGAGGCCGAATCGCTGGGTCGGCTGGCCGTAACGCCCACTTGCAAAAATCTGATTCGCGTATTCCATCTTGGCGATGCGCTGAAGAAACAGCAGGCGGCCGGGCGCGGGCGCAAGAGCGTGGCCGGATTCACAAAAACAGCCGTGTACGGCGCTGGCGCGATGGGTGGCGGCATCGCCTGGGTGGCGTCGAAAACCATGGATGTTGACCTGCATGAAGTTGCCGCCGAGCCGTTGGCCCGGGGCCTGAAGAGATTGTCCCGCCTGGCCCGCCGCAACCCCAAACGGCTCGCCCGTATTCGACCCACCCTGGATAGCTCCGGCTTAAACGGGACGGATGTTGTAATCGAAGCCGTGCTGGAAGATATCAAGGTCAAGCGCAAGCTGTGGCTCGACGTCGGCAAGCAGGTATCGAAAAATACGCTGCTGCTGTCCAACACCTCCTCATTGTCGATTTCCGATATGCAACACCGGCGCGCCAATGCCGGGCGCATCGCCGGACTTCACTTCTTTAACCCGGCCCAGAAAATGCCGCTGGTTGAGGTCGTGGCCGGCGACAAAACAACTGCGAAAACGCTGGACGCCGTTTGCGCTTTGGCGGCTTCGTGGGATAAATATCCGGTTATCGTGGCAGATCGCCCCGGCTTTCTGGTCAACCGCTGTCTGATGCCATTTATGCGCGCGGCCCTGCATCTGATTGAGCGGGGGCAGAAAATCGCCCACGTTGACGGGGCGTTAAAGGGCTTTGGCATGCCGATGGGCGCGATTGAACTGGCGGATCGGGTGGGGCTCGATATCTGCCTGCATGTCGGCACGCATCTGGGGGAGAGTTTCGGAGAGCGCTTTGCCATGCCGGCGTGGTTTGGCAAGATGGTCGAAGATGGCCTGCTTGGTGAAAAATCCGGATCCGGCTTTTTTATCTACCACAAAGGCAAGCAGGGCGAAGTGAATCCGAATCTTGGCAAATATCTCTCCGTCGCCGGCGCAACAGAGAAGGAGTTTGATGCGGATATGGGTTCGGCTGTCCCCATGAGCAGTGCGGATATTGCTGATGCATGTCTGATCCCGATGCTGGTTGAGGCCTTGACCTGTCTGCGTGAAAAGGTCGTGGATGATCCGGTGCATCTGGATGCAGCCTTTGTATATGGCATTGGCTTTCCACCCTTCCGGGGCGGTTTGCTGCGCTATTTTGCCGGGCGGGAGCGCCAGGAGCTGATCTCCGGGATTGCCGATGCCGGGCTTGATTTGCCGCAAAATCTGGAGGTGATTGATGACTTTCGCTGAACAATCAGAAACGACTCGCTGCGCGGGGCTGGAATTGGCTGAAAAGGCCGGATGCCTGTCCGATTTGCTGCTGGCCGCGCCCGCCGAATGGCTGGATAAGCCTATGCTGAGGGCCAGGCTTGATGACGGAAGCTGGAAATCCTGGCCGAGGGTTCGCGTGCAGCAGGCCGTATTGCGGCTGGCGGCGCGGCTGGAATCGGAGGGCGTCGGGCCGGGCGATCGGGTCGGGATTCTGGGCCATAACTGCCCTGAATGGTTTATCGCTGATTTTGCTGTTCTGCGCCTTGGCGCAGTGACTGTGCCGGCCTACTTCACCGACCCGGCCGAGGCCGTCCGCTATGTGTTTGATGATGCCGGCGTCGCCATGATTCTTGTCGAGGAAGGCGAGCAGCAGCAAAAGCTTGATGGCATGGACAAGCCTCGCATCTCTTTCCATGCCGGGCCGGACAGCATTGTTGCGATTGCGGCCGATGAGCAGTGGGACAACAGGCTGTCGGCGCCATGCCCGAACAGGTCGCAACTGGCCACGTTGATCTACACATCCGGCACCACAGGCCATCCCAAGGGCGTCATGCTCAGCCATGGCAATCTGCTCGCCGATGTGGCGGCGGGCATTGGCGGCGTGCCGGTGTTTCCTGACGATCTGTTTCTTTCATTTCTGCCGGCCTCGCACGCTTTTGAGCGCACTGTCGGCCATTTTTTACCGACGGCCTGCGGCGCTGAAATCGCCTATGCCGAAGCGGTTACGACGCTGTTGCGCGATATGCCGGAAGTGCAACCGACGATTATGATTTCCGTGCCGCGTCTGTACGAGAAGATTTATGCCGGCGTGCAGGCCAAGCTGGCGGCAGGGCCGGGCATAAAGCGAAGACTTTTCAATCTGGCTCAGGCGCTGGGCGCGCAGCGTTTTGAGCTGCGTAAGCAGGGCAAGGATTTATCGGGCTGGAAGGCTGTAGTCCAGGGGCTGCTTGACAAGGCGGTCAATGCCAAACTGCGCAACAAAATGGGGGGGCGGATTCGCGCCTTTGTTTCCGGCGGCGCAGCCTTGCATCCGAATATCGCCCGCTTCCTGCTGGCCGCAGACATCACCGTTTTGCCCGGCTACGGACTGACCGAGACCTCGCCGGTATTAAGCGTGAACCGGGAGAGCAACATCAAACCGGCCACAGTGGGGCCGGCGCTGCCCGGCGTTGAATTCAAGCTGGCGGATGATAGCGAGTTGCTGGTGCGCGGCCCCATGGTGATGCAGGGCTACTGGAACAGGCCTGAGGAGACCGCCGAGACGCTGGATGAAGACGGCTGGCTGCGCACCGGCGATATTGTTGAAATTGATGATGACGGTTATGTCACCATTGTTGATCGCAAGAAAGAGATCATGGTGCTGTCCAATGGCGAGAATGTGCCGCCGGCAGTGATTGAGCAGCACCTGAATCAGGATCCGTGTTTTTTGCAAACCATGGTGATTGCCGACAACCGCCCCTATGTGGCGGCTCTGGTCATGCCCGATGAGGCGGCGCTTTCAACGGCGTGGCGAGAAGACAGGAAAACGCCCCTGCCGGATGATTGGCGCGATAATAGCAACGTCGCGGCATGGACGCTGCAGCGAATGAGCAATGATGAACACGATCTTTCCAGCTTCATGCAGGTCAAGCGCTTTGTCTTTGTTGATCAGGAGTGGACGCAGGATGGCGGCCTGCTTACGCCAACGCTAAAACTGAAACGGCGAATGATTGCGCGGCAACATGCAGCAGAAATTGAATCGCTCTACGACGGCAAAGACAGTTGATCCTGACGCGCATGTTAACGCGCATGGATTTTTCCACCCCGTGATA
>CAYTFI010000084.1:0-7625 GCA_964437065.1 uncultured Zetaproteobacteria bacterium
GTTTCGCCATTCGTGAAGGCGGTCGCACGGTTGGCGCCGGCGTCGTTACCGACATTAGCAAGTAATAGGGGGCCAGAGTGGCAACTCAGACTATTCGTATTCGGCTGAAGGCCTTTGATCACCGCATTCTGGACAAGAGTGCGGCGGACATTGTGGCGACAGCCAAACGTACGGGCGCGGAAGTGCGCGGACCGATTCCTATTCCGACGAAAATTCGTAAATTTTGCGTGATTCGTTCACCGCATAAATACAAGGATTCGCGTGAACAGTTCGAAATCCGTACGCACAAACGCCTGCTTGATATTGACCAACCGACGCCGCAAACGGTGGACGCGCTGATGAAGCTCGACCTGCCATCCGGCGTCGATGTTGAAATCAAACTTTAGCGGGAGGCTGTCATGAGTATTGGATTGATCGCCCGTAAAGCGGGCATGACGCAAATCTTCAGTGCAGACGGATCCGCCATCCCCGTCACCGTGCTCGATGTTGAGCCTTGCAAGGTGGTGGCGCGCCGGACTGCTGAAAAAGATGGCTATGACGCCGTTCAGCTTGGTTTTGGCGTTGCCAAAAGACAGACAAGCCGCGCCGTTCAGGGCCACTTCGCGCGCCAGGGTCAGGATGTGACCGGCGGCCTGAAAGAGTTTCATATTGCTGCCGACGCCAAGGTTGAGCTGGGCCAGGAATTGAATGCAAGCGAATTTGAGCCTGGTCAGAAGGTCGATGTTTCCGGTACATCCAGGGGCCGTGGCTTCGCCGGAGTTATGAAGCGCTACAACTTTGCCGGCGGTCGTGCGTCCCATGGCGCTGAAAAGGTGCATCGCCAGATGGGCTCGACCGGCCAGTGCCAGTGGCCGGGTCGCGTATTTCCGGGCAAGAAGATGCCCGGCCATTACGGCAATGAGCGCATCACCACCCAGAATCTGGAAGTGGTGCGCGTCGATGCGGAAGAGAATCGCATTCTGGTCAAGGGAGCTGTTCCCGGTTCGCGCGGCGGACTGGTTGAACTGCGCCCTGCCGTGAAGGGAGCTTAGGATGGCGGAAATTACCATCGTCGATCAAACCAACCGGAGCGTTGGCACGCGCGCGCTGAATCCGGCTGTTTTTGGCCTTGATGCAGATGCCGGCTTTGTGCATCGCGTTTATAGCGCCCTGGCGTCCGGCCAGCGAGGCGGAACCCGCAGCGTCAAGACGCGCGCCGATGTTTCCGGCGGCGGCAAGAAGCCTTTCAAGCAAAAGGGTACGGGGCGTGCGCGTCAGGGCTCAAGCCGCACCTCGCAGATGCGCCATGGCGGTGTCGCCCACGGGCCGTCGGCCGATTCGACATTTGCAGCGCGTGTCAACAAAAAGGAGCGCCGTCATGCCCTCAGGCTTGTGCTCTCCGATTGCCTGCGCGATGGCAAACTGACCGTAATCGACAAGCTGGAACTGGCCGAGATTAAAACCCGCGCCTTTTCCGAAGTGCTCGGCGCGCTGGAAACCAAAGCGGCGTTGGTGGTGCTGGCTGAAGCGAACAGAAATGTCGAGCTTTCGGCCCGTAATATCCCCAACGCCAAGGTTGTTCTTGACGGCCAGGTGAATATTCACGATTTGTTGAAGAGCAAGCGCATCATTCTCACCGAGGCGGCTGTTGACAAGCTTGAGGAGCGTCTGGCATGACTGCAAACATTGTTCACTACAATATTCTGCGCCAGCCGGTAATCACTGAAAAGAGTTATGCTGGAACCGGCGCAAACAATCAATACACCTTCCGCATATCGCGCGAGGCTACGAAAGCGCAGGTCAAGACGGCTGTTGAGACCATCTTTGAAGTCAAGGTGGTAAAGGTTCAGGTGATTAATTTGCCGGGCAAGCCCAAGCGTCGAGGCGCTCAAGCTGGCGTTCGTTCAGGCTATCGCAAGGCAGTGATTCGTCTGGCTGAGGGATATTCTCTGGAAGCGGCTGAAGAGGTATAAACGATGGCACTTAAGGCATTAAAGCCAACAACAAACGGTAATCGCGGGCGCGTCGCCGCGGTAGCTCAGGATCTCCATTCGGGTGCGCCCGAGCGCAGTCTGACGCGAGGCCTGAGCAAGTCGGGCGGACGCAATAACAACGGGCGCATCACCTCCTACCATCGTGGCGGCGGTCACAAGCGCCAGTATCGCATGGTTGATTTCAAACGTGACAATTTTGGCGTTGAAGGTAAGGTTGCGCGCCTCGAATATGACCCTAATCGCACGGCTCATATTGCGCTGGTTGTTTTCAGCAATGGCGACAGGCGTTATATCCTGGCCCCTCAGGGGCTGCGTCCCGGCGATATTGTAAGCTCAGGCCCCGGTGCTGAAATTCGCCCCGGCAATGCCTTGCCGCTGGCCAATATTCGTGTCGGCACCATGCTTCATAATGTGGAAATGAAGCCGAAGAAGGGCGGCCAGATGGCGCGCAGCGCCGGCGCATCTATTCAGTTAATGGGCAAGGAAGGCGGCAAGGCCATTCTCAAGATGCCATCCGGCGAATTTCGCCGCGTCGATGCCCGCTGCCTGGCCAGCATAGGCGTGATGGGCAATGCCGATCATGCCAACCGCAAGGTCGGCAAGGCGGGACGCTCCCGCTGGCTGGGCATTCGCCCCAACGTTCGCGGCGTGGTGATGAATCCGGTGGATCACCCGCATGGCGGCGGCGAGGGCCGCACATCCGGAGGCCGGCATCCGGTCACCCCGTGGGGCGTGCCGACCAAGGGTCACAAGACCCGCAACAAGAACAAGGCGTCGAGTCGTGACATTATTCGTCGCCGTAACCAGAAGTGAGGTAAAACATGGCGCGTTCATTAAAGAAGGGCCCATACATTGAAGGCCCCCTGCAAAAGAAGGTGGAGGCTCAGCAGGCTTCCGGAAAAAAGAGCGTCATTAAAACATGGTCTCGCCGTTCAACGATTTCACCGGAATTTGTTGGCCTGAATTTCGCCGTGCATAACGGTCATAAATTCATTCCGGTGTTTGTTTCAGAGAATATGGTTGGTCACAAGCTGGGAGAATTTTCGCCCACCCGCACCTACTACGGGCATGGTGCTGATAAAAAGGCCAGAAAGAGGTGATGCATGTCTGAACAGGTAAGTGCGCTGCATAAAAACAGCAAAATAAGCCCGCAGAAGGCCCGCCTGATGGCCAGCGCCATTCGCGGCCTGAATGTTGACCGCGCTCTGGCCGTGTTGGCCCTGTCGCCCAAAAAATCAGCGCGTTTGTATGAGAAGGTGCTGAAATCGGCGATTGCCAATGCAGAGCAGAATCATGGCCTGGATGTGGATCAGCTGTTTGTTTCTACTGCAACGGCCAATGCCGGCATGACGCTGAAGCGTTATCGTCCCAAAGGCATGGGGCGCATGCGCCAACGTTTTCATCGCCACAGTCACCTGATCGTGTCTGTCAGCGAACGCGGTTAAAGGGAGATTTCATGGGACAGAAAGTCAATCCGATTGGATTTCGTGTCGGCATAACACGTGGTTGGGAGTCGGTCTGGTATGCGTCGGATAAAGATTACGGCCAGCAGCTGAGGGAAGACATCAAGCTGCGCGAGGTGGTAAAGGCCCGGCTGAAGCATGCAGGCGTTTCGCGGATTGTCATCGAACGCCCGGCTGGTAAAATCAAGGTGACGGTTCATACCTCCCGCCCGGGCGTGGTGATTGGCAAGAAGGGTTCCGAGATTGATGCTGTTCGTAACGATCTGAGTCGTCAATTTGGTCAGGAAGTGCAGATATTTATTGTTGAAGTGCGCCGTCCGGAAGCCGAGGCTCAGCTGGTGGCGGAGAATGTCGCCTTCCAGCTGGAGCGCCGCGTGGCCTTCCGTCGCGCCATGAAGCGCGCCGTTCAAAGTGCGCTTCGCATGGGCGCCAAGGGCGTGCGCATTAATTGCGCCGGCAGACTCGGCGGTGCTGAAATCGCGCGAACTGAATGGTACCGCGAGGGACGGGTGCCATTGCATACGCTGCGCGCCGATGTTGATTATGGCTTTGCTGAGGCCAACACCACCTATGGCGTGATTGGCATCAAAGTCTGGGTGTTTAATGGCGAGAAGCTGGGCGACAGCGAAGCCGAAAGCCGATAAAGAGGATTGAACCATGTTGCAACCGAAAAAAATTCGTTGGCGTAAGCATCATAAAGAGCTGCGCCGAATTCGTGGCAAATCGCCGCGTGGCGCCAGCCTGAACTTTGGTCAGTATGGCTTGAAAGCGATGGAGCCCGGTCGCATTACGGCGCGCCAGATTGAAGCGGCCCGTATTACCATTAACCGGCACGTCAGGCGTCAGGGCCGCGTGTGGATTCGCATGTTTCCGGATTTGCCTGTGTCAAAAAAGCCTGCCGAAGTGCGTATGGGCAAGGGCAAGGGCTCGCCGGAATTCTGGGTCGCCGCAGTTCGGGCCGGTCGCATTCTGTATGAGATGGATGGCGTTGATGAGGCGATGGCGCGTGAGGCTTTAACACTGGCCGCCGCCAAGCTGCCCGTTCGCTCCAAAGTGGTAGTGCGTGGAGTCGGACGATGAGCGATATGAAAGATGCAAAGGCGCTTCGCGCCATGAATGCGGCGGATTTAAATGCGCGCATGGATGAGTTGGCGGCTGAAAGTATGAAACTGAGATTTCAGAAAGCGACCATGCAATTGGCCAACGTGGCCCGCGTTGGTCAGGTGCGCCGTGAAATTGCGCGCATCAAAACCATTTTGGCGGAACAGGCCAGGGGATAGATAGAGATGTCGGAAACAACGAGTAACAAGCGCACCCTTGAAGGGGTTGTGGTGAGCAATAAAGGCGATATGACCGTGATCGTGGAAGTAGAGCGCAAGTTCATGCATCCGCGTTATCACAAGACAATCCGTTCGCACAAGAAATACATGGCGCATGATGCCGACAACAGCTGCAATATCGGCGACACAGTTCGCATCATTGAATCCGCCCCTGTTTCCAGGCGCAAGCGTTGGCTGATGGCGCAGGTGCTCACACGCGCTGAACAGTTGTAAGGGGACGTAACAATGATCCAGAATGAAACTGTATTGCAGGTTGCGGACAATTCCGGCGCGCGTCGGGTTAAATGCATCAAGGTGCTGGGCGGCTCAAAGCGCCGCTATGCCCGCGTTGGCGATTTGATTGTGGTGGCGGTGAAAGAGGCCATGCCGAACGGCAAGGTCAAAAAAGGCGAGGTTCAGCGCGCCGTGGTGGTTCGCACCGCCAAGGAATTTCGCCGCACCGATGGCAGCTCAATTCGCTTTGACGAAAACGCCGCCGTGTTGCTGACCAAGCAGGGCGAGCCAATGGGAACGCGTATTTTTGGCCCGGTGACCCGTGAATTGCGCGGCAAGGGTTATATGAAGATTATTTCCCTCGCGCCGGAAGTGCTGTGAGGAGACTGAGATGACAAGCATGGTTAAAACCAGAATTCGCAGAGATGATGAAGTGGTTGTCGTCGCCGGCCGTGACAAGGGCGCGCGTGGCAAGGTGATTCGCGTATTGCCGCAGGATGGTCGTCTGCTGGTGTCCAAGGTGAATATGGTCAAGCGTCATACCCGCCCGTCCGAGGCGGGCAAGGGCGGCATCATCAGCAGGGAGGCGCCGCTGGCGCTTTCCAATGTGCAGTATTACTGCCCCAAATGCAAGACAGGCGTCCGCCTTGGCGTGAAGGTGCTGGAAGACCGGCGCAAGGTGCGCCAGTGCCGCAAATGCGGCGAAGTGCTGGATAGCTAGGAGATTTGACAATGGCCAGGTTGAAAGAGTTATATAAAGAGAAGGCGACCCCGGCCCTGCGCAAGGAATTTGGCTATACAAATCCGATGCAGGTTCCGGTGATCACCAAGATTGTGGTGAATATGGGCGTTGGCGAGGCGGCGCAGAATTCCAAGCTGATGGCAGGCGCCGTGACTGACATGACCACGATTACCGGTCAGAAGCCGGTGATCACCAGGGCGCGCAAGTCCGTGGCCAACTTCAAGTTGCGCGATGGCATGCCGGTCGGTTGTCGCGTCACCCTGCGCGGAGATCGCATGTGGGAATTCCTTGATCGGCTGGTCAATGTCTCCCTGCCGCGCATTCGCGATTTTAAGGGCGTTTCGCCCCGCTCGTTTGACGGGCGCGGCAATTTCACCATGGGCATTAAAGAACAGATCATTTTCCCTGAAATTGATTATGACAAGGTTGACAAGATTCGCGGCATGGACATCACCATTTGCACCAGCGCCGGAAGCAATGAAGAGGGGCGGGCGCTGCTGAAGCAGTTCAGCATGCCGTTCAGGACTTGACAGGAGTATAGTAGATGGCTTCCAAAAGATTGATTGCCAAATGCAATCGCAAACCAAAATTTAAAGTGCGCTCTTATACGCGCTGCCAGCTTTGCGGTCGTCCGCATTCGGTCTATCGCAAGCTCGGCATGTGCCGCATCTGCCTGCGCAAGCATGCCCTTGCCGGTGAGATTCCCGGCATGGTCAAATCAAGCTGGTAAGGGGCGCAAGACTATGATGATGGATCGCATTGCCGATATGTTGACGCGCATTCGAAACGCGCAAACGGCGAAAATTGAACGCATCGAATTGCCGGCGAGCAAGACGCTGCAGGCTATGGCCGAATTATTGAAGGCCGAGGGCTATATTGGCGCGGTGAAGGCCTATAATCATAAAGGCCATCGCTTCCTGCGTCTGACTTTGCGTTATAATGATGAAGGCGAGGCGGTGATTCAGGAGATTGCCCGCGTGTCCAGGCCGGGACGTCGCGTTTACGTCGGCGCCGAGGATTTGCCGCGTGTGAAAAATGGCTATGGCGTCGCCGTGGTCAGCACGTCTCAGGGCATTATGACGGACAAGAAGGCGCGCACGGCCAATATCGGCGGCGAAGTGCTGTGCACGGTATTTTGAGGTAGATATGTCACGCATTGGTAAGCAACCCATTACATTGCCATCCGGCGTCGAGGCTCGCATCACAGCCGATTCCGTGACGGTGAAAGGAAGCAAGGGAGAACTCTCTTCTCCATTATTCGCCGGCATCTCGGTGAGCCAGGAAGACAACCGGCTGACCGTCAGCTGCGACGACCTGGAGACGAAAAAGACCAAGTCGTTTTACGGCCTGGCGCGCGCCCTGCTGGCTAACAACATTGAAGGCGTCAACAAGGGCTTTGAAAAGGTGCTGGAGTTGCGCGGCGTCGGCTACCGGGCTCAGGCGCAGGGAAAAAGCCTGAGCCTGTCGCTGGGCTTCTCGCATCCGGTCGAATATGCGTTGCCTGATGGCGTTGAAGCCAGGGTGGATAAGAGCAATATTATTGTCAGCGGCATCGACAAGCAGAAGGTTGGTCAGGTGGCTGCTGAAATTCGCGCCTTCCGTCCGCCCGAGCCATACAAGGGCAAGGGCGTTCGCTATGTCGGCGAATATATAGCAATGAAAGAAGGCAAGAAGGCTTAACATGAAACTAACAATGCGCGATAACATGAAACAAACAACGCGTTTGCATGGAATTTTCCACTCACTGATTTATCGGACTATCGCACCTCGTGAAGCAACACCTGTTGCTTCACGAGGCTTGCTTATCCCGGGGTGGAAAAGTCCATGTGCGTTAGGCCAGGAGTAGAGGATGGCAATGAAACGTTATGAATCCAGTGGAGCGGTGCGCCGGGCG
>CAYTFI010000085.1:0-7535 GCA_964437065.1 uncultured Zetaproteobacteria bacterium
TTGTTCCTGAAATCATTGCGCTCTTTTTCACGCGGGTCTTCATTCATGCCCAGTTCACGCTTGATCTCGCGCAACTGCTCATGCAGGAAAAACTTGCGCTGCTGCTCTGAAACGCGCTCATCAATGTTTTCACGAATACGTGATTGCACCTTGCTGACATTCAGTTCCCGGTTCAGCAACGTCAAAACCTTTTTCAGGCGCTCAAAAATAGGGAAGGTTTCAAGAATATCCTGCAAATTTTCGCGATTGGCCGTGGTCAGGCTGGCGGCGAAATCAGCCAGCCGGTTCGGCTCGTTTACATCAAATCTGGATGAGAACTGGCGCAACTCCTCCTCGTACAGGGGGTTATGTTTTAACAGCTCCTTGATGGTGTTGATAATTGCTACGGTATAAGCGCGCAGGGTGATATTATTCTCATACGTGGTCTCCTTGCGATAAACCGTTTTCACCCGAATCGGGTTTTTGTCGGTCAGGAAAGAGTCAATACGAAAGCGCTTCAGGCATTCAATCACCAGATGCAGGCCGTGCCCCTCGATTTCAACCGCCTTGGCGATGCGAGCGACCACGCCCACTTCATACAGGTTTTTCGCTTCATAGGGCGCTTCTTCGTCGCGCACCAGCACCAGCCCGACATGTTGCTCATGCTTTTCAGCCAGGCCCCTGATAATGCCGGCAATTTCCTCGCCTTCATAAACCAGCGGCACCACCAGTCCGGGGAATAGCGGGCGGTTGGATAAAGGCAGCAGCGTCAG
The DNA here is from genome assembly GCA_964437065.1 of uncultured Zetaproteobacteria bacterium. GTDB lineage: Bacteria > Pseudomonadota > Zetaproteobacteria > Mariprofundales > Mariprofundaceae > Mariprofundus. The sequence continues at coordinate 753 of CAYTFI010000085.1, forward strand.
TTGCGATGGCAACGCGTCCTCGACCGGAACGAGCGCCGCTTCTCTGGCTTCTACCTGATCGTCAGCAGCAGCTTCTGCTTCGGTTTTTTCTTCTGGAGCGTCGGGGTTGTCCATAGTTTCGGAAGTCATGACTGTTTTTTAAGGATTCATTCATCGATTTTCAAGCTTGAATTTACACAATCCAAGCCGCACAAACCCATTATGGTTTTTCCGAGGAGCTTTCAATGAGATGGTTTAAAGGCATTTTTCTTCTGATTGTCACAAATTTGCTGATCTTTTTCACCCTCGCGATTACCGGTTCCATTCTGATCAACGTGGTTCTGCCCAATTTCGGCATTGATCTTCGCGGCAGCGTCGCCACGCATGAATTCGCCTGGGCCATGGTGTTCGGCTTCGGCGGCGCCTTCATTTCACTCTTCATGTCCAAATGGCTGGCCAAGCGCGGCTTGCGCATGCAGCAGGTGACCGATCCGTCGACGGCGAAGGAAAAGGTGGTGTTCAACACCGTCAGGGAACTGGCTCTCCGCGAGGGGATCAAAATGCCGGAAGTGTGGGTGTACTGGGACGATGCGCCCAACGCATTCGCCACCGGGCCAACGCGTAACAGCGCCATGGTGGCCGTCTCGTCCGGTCTGGCCATGAACCTTTCGGATGCGGAACTCAAGGCCGTCATCGCCCATGAAATGGGACATGTGAGCAATGGCGACATGCTGGCCATCACGCTTTTGCAGGGGTTGATGAACACCTTTGTCTATTTCCTCGCCCGCATCATTGCGCGCCCCATAATGGAGCGCAATTACTGGGCGGGCTTCATGGTTTATATGGCTTTGCAATTTATGCTCTCCATACTGGCCATGATCCCGATCTGCTGGTTCTCGCGCCGCCGTGAATTCCGGGCCGATGCCTACGCAGCCCGGGCTGTTGGCGCTGCCCCCATGGTTACTGCATTACAGAAAATTGAGGCTCTGTCGCAGCAGGCGCTGGCATCGGCCGAGCGCAAGGAGGGCATGAGCGAAGATGCTCTGGCGACATTGAAAATCCACGGCCAGACGGAAGGTCTCACCCGACTGTTCACCACCCATCCCCCGACAGAGGCGCGCATTGCCGCCTTAAGATCCATCCCGAGCACCGGGCAATAACTCTGGTTTTACGTAGAAACGGGGCAAATCAGGGGACGACGTGAGTCTCAGCCATTTATTCATTGTTTTTCTGCTCTCTGTTTCATTAACCGAACGCGCGCAATGTTCTGTCTGGCCATTTTATAATCGGGCAATATTTTGATTGCACGCGCAAAGGCCGCTTCCGCCTGATCAAGATTCCTGTTCATCATATAGGCGGCGCCGAGCAGGTTCAGCGCCGGAGGATTATAGGGATAAATTGCTTCAAACGCCCTAAAATGCTCTATGCTTTGAACATAGTTTTTTGCCGCATAGTCGGTTTGACCCATGCCAAAGAGCGCTCTGAAATTATAGGGATCCAGCGCAAAGGCCTTTTCATATTCAGCTCTGGCAATGGCCGGCTGTCGCATATGCTTCATCGCCATGCCCACATGCCATTCCGATGCCAGCCAGCGCAGGGGCCAGATGCTGATCAGCAGCGTTGCAACCGCCAGCCCGATGGCGAGCGGTTTTGTCCAGCCCAGCCTGATCCCGCCGTAACACCCGCACTGATGCAGACTCCCCCACCATGCGCCGCCGAGAAGCGCGAAGGTGAACATGCTCGCCGGGTTATAAAAAACATGGTTAAACATGGAATCGAAAATCCCCGCCGTGATGCCAACCAGGCCGGCTGCAATCCAGCCGTTCCACTGGCGCCGGAGTGAAGCGACCAGGCGCAGCCACAGAGAAGAAATCAGCCCGAGAAACAACAGCGTCGCAGGAATGCCGTTTTGCGCCGCGATCTGAAAAACAATGTTATGCGGGTTGGTCAGAAATGTTGTCGCCGAACTCAGGGAGACACGGAAATCCGGATAGCGATTGCCCCAGCCGGGAAAAACAAAGGGGAAATTCCCGGCGCCCTGCCCCAGCCATGGCGCATCCATGATCATGGCGGTTGATGATGCAAAGATAGGAACCCGATCCCCTAAAACAGGCGTGACAGCAACCCAGAAGTGAACAAAGGGAGGCTGCTCAACGCCGGCATCCACAGTTTTATCCGCCGCGACCTCTGTCGATGAACCAAACTTGGCGGCCTGAAACGCCAAATCCCGATAATGATACGGCAGGGACAGATTGACTATTGTTGCGGCAAGCAAAGATGAGAGCAGCAGCAACGAGGGCAGCATTGCTGTGAAATTCAGCAGGCCTTGCTTCCACGCCGCCCAAACATATTTGCCGGCCACTGCAGCCAACACCAGCAGACCCAGCACCATGCCGCCCAGAGCTCCCCGGCTGGCAGCCACCATCAGCACAAGCGTGATGGTAAAAATTGAAAACCAGTTGAGCACCCGCAGAACAGGATCCGGCCGGGCCATAAAGGCCCAGATCAGGGCAGGCAGAAAAACCACCAGCACATCGCCGGTGAAGTTGACATGCCCGATGGGCGAAAAAAGAACGCTTATGTTGTAGCCGGGCTTGCCGTAGTCGAGCATATAGCTCCACCAGTAATGCAGGGAAAAAATAACTGCAGCAAGCGTGGACGCCCAAACAAGCCATGTCATCCAGGCAGGATTTTGTCGCACCGCCCAGCTTGCCAGCAGCCAGACAGCCAGTGAAACCAGCCAGAATTCGTAGCGAATCAATCCCTCCACCTGATTCGGGGCGACAAAAATACTGGCCGCCATCAGCGTATAAAAGGCGAACAACGCAACGCCGGCAGCAGAAAAACGGATTATCAGCGCATCCGATCGCTGCCGCCACATCCATGCCAGAGCCAGGCCCATCGCCAATCCGCACAATACAAGAATCACCCATTTGGGTTCTTCATTGGGCGCCACAAAGGGAAAAACTCTCGTGTTGAGCATGGGGATAAAAAAGAGCAGCGGCAGCGCCATCAACAGGCTGTCGCTCCGGATTGGAGTCCTTCGGGCTGATTCGACCGGCCTTTTTGGCACTGTTTTTTTTGAGGTTCCGGGGCGCATGCCGAAAAATATAACAGATCCTGAGGGTCTGCTATAGCCTTTTCGGCTCAACATGCAGGACATGCACCCACTTGCCGCCGTGTTTCACTTTCAGGCGCCGTTTGACTGCCAGAGCCAGGGCATGCTCACAGCCCTGATCAGGGACGATCACCGCCATGCGCCAGCCGGAGAACTGCTGCTGAAACAGCCGTCCGAGGTCTTTGTATATACGCCGCGCATCGCCCCTGATTCTGTCGCCATAGGGAGGGTTGCAAACAATCAGGCCGGGCGAACCGCCATCCTGCGGGGCGGGCATGTTTCGCACATCCTGAATATGGCATTGAATTGAATCAGCCACGCCGGCCCGCTCTGCATTAGCCATCGCCTGACGAACCATTCCCGCATCCGCATCAGTAGCGATAATACGGCAGCCCTGAACCTTCTTCATTGCATCGGCCTTGCTCAGGGCGCGTTGCCAGCGCTTCGCCCTGAAGCCCGGCCAATAGAAAAACGGAAAATCATGCGCAAGCCCGGCCGCCTGTTGACGCGCCATTAACGCCGCTTCAATAGCAAATGTTCCCGAGCCGCACATGGGTGACAAAAGCGGCTCGCCAGGCTGCCATGACATCCAGCTCAAAATGGCTGCGGCCATTGTTTCACGCAGAGGCGCTTTGCCAGAAGCAAGGCGATAGCCGCGACGATCCAGCCTGTCGCCGGATGAATCCAGGCTCAGGGTGCAAACATCATGGTTCAGCCTGAGCCAGATCTGCTGCCGGGGCGGGCATTTTTTCACCGAGGTCTTGGCAGCATCAGCCTTCTGCCGCCGGCGCCCGTCCAGAATGGCGTCCCGCACGGCCTTCTCCACCCGACCCGAATGCAGCAAACGCGATCCATGACAGCTCGCCCGCACCACCGGATCAACATCATGTGTTATATAAGAATTCCAGTCTATTCGTTTGGTTTTATTGTATAACTCCGGAAACGACAGCGCCTTGAATCTGGCCAGTCGAATAAGAACTCGCGTGCTGCAACGGCTTCGCAGATTAATCCTGAACAGGCCGTCGATTGTCGTGGTGAAGTGGACGCCGCCGCTGTCTGCTTCTACATCATGCGCCGACAGGGCATGCAATTCATCTGCGGCGATCGACTCCAGCCCCGGCATGACCACCGCATAGCAAGAAATATTTCCCATGTTCGATTGCCTGCAGAATTAAATCTGTAGCAGAGACAGGCCGAGCATCATGCCAAAGTCCTGCGTGCTTTGTTGACTGATGTTTTCAATGAAGGCGAGACTCCATTGCCTGCCCCCCGGATCAACCGTGCGAAACCCGAAACTTATCAGCCATGGTGAAGCGTCCAGCGCGGCGACGCCGGTTTGATAGGGGGAGCTTCCGCCCTGAATCTGCACGATCAGGTTCAACGGAACATGGCGCAAATGAACTGCATAACCGACTGTCCATGCGGCGCGACCATAATCCCGCACCGGGCTGCCTGAATCATTGCGTTTGAAGGGATGAACCCACCATGCCTCAAGGTGAGAAAAGGCAGATCCGGACTGCCATGATGCGACCATGCCTGCGGCTGCATCTGCGCCGCCATGGCTCCATCCGAGGGATCGGCTGGCTGTGGGAAGCTGCGCCTCCAACTGCAGCGCCAACTGCGCATAGCCCGACAGCAGGGGGAATTTATCGCCTAACTGCTGTTTTGCCTTAACACGAACATTGCCCGGCTGCCAACCGGAGCGCCCCGTCCAGCCACCCGCAACCCCTTGATAGAAATAAGCAAACTGATCTGCCGGACGCGATTCGCGCCCGCCGTTGGGCAATCCCAGCGCTTTGTGATAATGGTGCAGAAAGCTGTCCAGCCCCCCTGCCAGAGATCGCAAAACCGGCAAATGAATTTCGATATCGGCATGCGAAGTCAGGCCGTAGCGAAGACCGGAGTCAATGACATAAATTTCCATATCGGCCAGATATCTGCCTGCAACAGGCAATGCGTCAGCTAAAAAAATGCTGCTGTAATGCTGATTCAGCATCCACTGAAGTTTTCCGGCGCCCAGGGCGGCGGCTGTCGATGGCTGCGGATCCAGATAGCGAAGCATGGCCGGATTGGACTGCATCACAGGCAATGGCGCGCGGGAGACATCCGCTGCTGACGCAATCATCGGCGCCGGCAACAATAAAACAGCGAGAAGACGAAGCATGATGACCCTCAGCCCGGCGGGCTTTCAGCCATTGGCGTATAGGGCTTGCAGAATTGGCCTGGCGCCGGCATCAAGAACCTCATCGGCCAGCGCGGCGCCGATGGCTGCGGCATCGCTGCGTGCGCCGGTCGCCCTGCGCGCAATAATCACCGAGCCATCAACAGCGCCAACCAGACCCTGCAAATGCAAATTGTCGCCATCAAGTGTTGCATATGCAGCAATGGGCACCTGACAACCGCCCTCCAGTCGAGCCAGAAAAGCGCGTTCCGCCAGTGTTCGACTCACCGTATCCGCATCATTCAGCTGATCGACCAGGGCATTGATTTCATCATCGGCGTCGCGTGTCTGCACGCCCAGCACGCCCTGCGCCACGGCCGGCAACAGTAACTCGGTATCGATAAAATCATGCATCTGATCCTGCATGCCCATGCGAGACACGCCGGCAGCGGCAAGAATAACTGCATCAACTTCCTTGCCCAGTTTGGACAGTCGCGTCTGGATATTGCCGCGAATGGCAATAAATTCGAAAGATGGATGCCTGGCCCTGATCTGAGCTACGCGACGCAGGCTTGAGGTGCCTATTTTCGCCCCCTCCGGCAGAGATTCCAGGCCGCCGCCGGTGATGGTGGCAATGGCGTCACGCGGGTCCGCCCGTTTGGGATAAGCGCGAATTCCGGTGCCTGCCGGCAGTTCTGTCGGCACATCCTTCATCGAATGCACGGCGATATCAGCGCGTCCATCCAGCAGCGCCTCGTCGATCTCTTTGGTGAACAGCCCTTTGCCGCCCACAGCAGCCAGAGGCACATCCAGTATTTTGTCTCCTCTGGTGACAATCCTGATCAATTCCGTCGTGACGCCCGGAAACAGGCGGATCAGTTCAGCCGAAATAAACTCGGCTTGCCAGAGCGCAAGCGGCGAACGACGAGTGGCAATTCGAATATGGGTCACATCAACCTCCAAAAGCAAGACACGAAACGTAGCGGCATTATTGCCTTTCGTCACTTTTCCTGGCCCGCTGAATTGGCTCTGAAGCGCGCCTGCTGATTTGATCGGGATTGATAAAACCATGTCGCATGCCACTATTCACATAGTGGAGCCACGACAAAACTCGTGAGCGGCAATCAGCGGTCCCGCTTATCCGCCCGCGCAGTTCTGCAATTTGCTCCATGGTCAGAATAAATGCAACTGCTCGGCGCATCTGAAGATTTTCCGCCCGGTGATAACATTTCATATCGCCGGGCGAAGAAACATGCGCATTGAGGCACACCCGGAGGACTCTATGAAACAACCGTTGATCGCAATATTCGCACTGTTCATCGCACTCTCCTTTTCAGGCTGCTCGGCGGAGCCCGGATCAAAGGCATGGTGTGACGCCATCAAGGAAAAACCGAAAAGCGAATGGACTGCCGATGACCTCGGCACATACGCCAAACACTGCGTTCTGAACAACTACAAGAAATAGAAAAAGCAGTTGGCAGCTTACGCGTGGCGCAAAGAGCGCCAGCGCAGACAGGGCTTTCTG
>CAYTFI010000086.1:0-7474 GCA_964437065.1 uncultured Zetaproteobacteria bacterium
GCTGCCGAAGAATATGAAGTCGGATGATCCTGGTGAATCTACTATAATAATTAAAGGAGTTATCATGAAAGCAAAGAATATGATTATTGCGTCGCTGCTGTTGTTGGCGCCGTTTGCGGCAGTGGCCGAAATTACCGTGCAAGATGTCTGGGTGCGCATGCCGCCCCCTGTCGCCGATACTGCCGCCGCATACATGACTATTAAAAACAGCGGCGATCAGGATGTGGAGATCATCTCGGTGGAGAGCGATGCGGCCAAACGCCCTGAATTCCACAGCATGAGCATGCACGATAACATGATGCATATGCAAAAAATGGAGAGGGCGGTCGTACCGGCTCATGGCAGTATCAAGTTCGCCCCCGGCGGTGATCATCTGATGCTGAAGGCATTGCGGAAGAAGCTGAAAAAGGGCGATCATGTTATGCTGAGGTTGAACATGCGCGACGGAGGTTCTGTCGAGGCGCATGCCGAAGTTCGCGATATGCGCCACATCTCGAATCATCATGGCGGCGGACATCATCACTGAGAAAGCCGCAAAAAGTCCATCCACGGCCCTCTTACTGTCGGAAAGCAGGATGAATCAAAGGGTTTCGGCATGCGGGATATCGGGATAATCAAAGGTCTGTCCGGTTTGTCCCGATAACTGTATCATGCGCGCATGAATTTTGGAGGCGTCGGCGCCGGTTCGGCAGGAAAATTAACAATGAGATTTGCGCTTTGCGCTTTTGGCTGCCTTGGTTTAACAGGGCTGGCCGGCTGCGATCAGAGGGTTCACGAAGAGCCAGGGCGCATTGGGCAGTTTGTGGTGCGTGAACAGCGAAACAATCTATCCGATACGATTCAGATGCATCATATACATTTGCTGATTAATCATGCCTTGCAAATGGCTGCTCAGGGTGCGGATATGCAGTTGCAGGGCAACAGCCATGGCCCGCAGATGCTGGATCAGGCGGAGAACCTGATGCGCCGGGCGATGTCCGGCTCTGAAATGGCCAAAATGCATCAGCTGGGCAAAGCGAAAATGCCGTTGATGAAAAGGACGCATGATCTGGCCGATGTGGCTTCCGTGTTGATTGTGCAGATGAGAGGGCTGTCCAGGAAGACCGAAAACAGGGACGCGATGCGAATGCTGAACCACGCGGTAGAAATTGCAGCGACGGGCAGCAGCCTGATTATGCTCGGGCAGCATGGCATGGCCGGCGATATTGATCTGGTGCTGGTCAACCATGGTCAAAAGATGTTGGGCGAGTCCACCGGGCTGTTGCATGAGGTTGTAAATGTCGGCGGCTACAGCAAGATCGTGACAAGAACCGTGCAGAGGCTCATAGGCATACCGGAAAATATCTCAGAAGAGCCGCTTTATTAACATGAAACAAACAACGCGCCTGCATGATTTTTTCCACCCTGTGATAATGTTTCATATCACGGGGTGGAAAAAATCCATGCGCGTTAACATGAAATACGCAGCGCACTTCAGGCCTTAGGGAAGACCGTGGCCTCATTTTTTTCCAGACTGAAAAAGGGTCTGACACGCAGCCGTGACGGATTGGCGCAATTGGCGCCGACCGGCGATATTGAGGCGCTTTCCAGTGATCAGTGGATGGATCTTGAGGATGGGCTGATCATGGCTGACTGCGGCGCCGAACTGACCTCGTCGCTAATTGGCGAGGTGCGCAAGCGCAGGGGCGGATCAATCGCAGCGCTTCGGGAGAGCATGCTGGCATTGATGCCGGTTGCCGATGACGTCAATATGCCGGACTCGGGCCCGTTTGTGTTGCTGGTTGCGGGCGTCAATGGCACGGGCAAGACCACCACCATTGGCAAGCTGGCGACAATGTATCGGCAACAGGGAAAATCAGTGCTCGTCGGCGCCGGAGATACGTTTCGCGCCGCCGCCGTGGAGCAACTGGCTGCATGGGTTGAGCGCGCTGACGCCGACATTGTTCGCCAGCATGAAGGCGCCGACCCTGCCGCCGTGGCCTACGACGCCGTGCAGCGCGGCCTGGCTCGATCTTATGACGTGGTTATTGTCGATACCGCAGGCCGGGTGCAAACGGACAAGGGATTGATGGATGAACTGGCCAAGGTGCGACGCGTGATCGCCAGGGCGTGTCCGGGAGCGCCGCATGAGGTCTGGCAGGTCGTGGATGGCGGCACCGGACAGAATGCCGTGATGCAGGTGGAAAAATTCCGTGAGGTGGCGGGCGTCACAGGTCTGATTGTGACTAAACTCGACGGCTCCGGCAAGGGCGGCATTGTGTTGCAACTGGCAAATACGTTCGCTCTGCCTGTTCGCTACGTCGGGGTTGGCGAAACGCTTGAGGATTTGATGGAATTCAATGCAACGGATTTCATAGCCAGCCTTTTGCCCGGACAGCCGGATCGGGCGCGTCCGTCTTGAACGCTGTAATTAAAACATGGTGGTTGCCGTCACATATTCCAGCCGGCGATCGGTTGCTTGCTTTTGTCGAGCGCAGACAGCCGTTGCTGATCCGGTTCCCAAAATTTTTCTCGGAGAGCTGGATCGATGATCTGATTGCCGGCCTGAAGCTGGACATCCCCGAACATTATGATGTGTCAAATGCCGGCTCCGACGCCCGCTTTCATCGAATCATGATCCGTCAACTGATCTCGGAGGATGAGGTGGCGGCGGTTGCCGACGATTTGATCGCTGCGGCCAGACAGTTTTCTATCGACGCCGCCGGGCTTGCGCATGAGATTGCCAGGGTGAACGGAATCGAACCGGACGATCTGGCGCGGCGCGCCTCTGCGCTTGATGCCGCGCCGACGGGGTGGATGCTGGAGCCGCATGGTCGCCATCTTCGATGCACGCATCAGGAAAGCGGCCAGGAAATAGGGATAACGCTTGCAGGCGGCGGTTTCGGCATGCTTGACGCCGAGTTCTTCTGCCGCTATCTGGAGACGACGCCGGGGCTTGGCCTTGCGCCTGAATTTATTGAGCCTGCCGCCGACATGCAGCGCGCTTTCGATATGCTGGAACGGCGGGGGATGTTGAAGGGATGTTAAACCTGGAAACCTCGGTTGGCAGGTTAACGCGCATGGATTTTTCCACCCCGTGATATGAAATATGTCACAGAGCGGAAAATTCCATGCAGGCGCGTTGTTTGTTTCATGTTAAAGGGAGGGGCTGTGTTCGAACGAATTTTGCATGCTTTGCGGTCGGGGCGGATATGAATATTCAGGAACAACTCGCATTATTGCGTCGCGGGGCGTTGGAAATTCTTCCTGCCGGCGGGCTTGAAGAGAAATTGAAACAGGCCGGGAAGGAAGGAAGGCCTTTGCGCGTCAAGGCTGGTTTTGATCCGACTGCGCCTGATTTGCATCTGGGGCATACCGTGCTGCTGGAAAAACTGCGCCAGTTTCAGGTCTGCGGGCATCAGGTGATTTTTCTGATTGGCGATTTCACCGGCATGGTCGGCGATCCGACAGGCAAGAGCGCCACGCGCCCGGCCCTTACGCCGGAGGAGATTGCGGTCAATGCCGAAACCTATCAACGGCAGGTGTTCAAGGTTCTCGACAGAGAGAAGACGATGGTGCGCTTTAACTCAGAGTGGCTGGGCGACATGAGCGCGGCTGATTTGATTCGGCTGGCCGGCAAGGCGACGGTGGCGCGGATGCTGGAGCGCGATGATTTTGAAAAGCGCTATCGGGCCGGTCAGTCGATTGCCATACATGAGTTTCTCTATCCGCTGATTCAGGGCTATGACTCGGTGGCGCTGGATGCCGATATCGAGCTTGGCGGCAATGACCAGAAGTTCAATCTGTTGATGGGGCGCCAGCTTCAACAGGCCTATGGCAAGCCGCCGCAGGCGATTCTTACCATGCCGTTGCTGGAAGGGCTGGATGGCGTCAACAAGATGTCCAAGTCACTGAATAATTATATCGGCATTCAGGAGCCGGCAAGCGAGCAGTTCGGTAAGCTCATGTCGGCATCGGATGATCTGATGCTGCGCTATTATGAACTGCTGACGGATTTGAATCTGGACAAGCTAAGGTCAATGCATCCCATGCAGGCCAAGAAGCAACTGGCCGCCATGATTGTTGATCGTTTCCATGGGCAGGGCGAGGGAGCAAAGGCGCGCGATGGCTTTGAACGGCAGTTTGCCCGCAAGGAGGCGCCGGATAATGTGCCGGAGATGACCATGGCGGCGAACGACGGTTCACTGTGGGTGATTCGGGCCCTGTCGCAGTCCGGACTGACTGCATCCAACGGCGAGGCCTTGCGTTTGCTGAAACAGAACGCCCTCTCCATCGATGGCGAGAAAATCACCGATAAGGATATGCAGCTAAAACCGGGCGGGCCGTATCTTATCAAGCTGGGCAAGCGTAAATTCCTCAACTTAACGATTTCGGCGCAATGAAAATGTACGATGTTGCTGTCATCGGCTGCGGTCCGGCCGGTGCGACGGCGGCGCGCGACCTGGCCCGGCGCGGCATGTCGGTTGCGCTGGTGGATAAAGAGCGGCTGCCCCGCTACAAGGTCTGCGGCGGCGGCATTGTCTATCGCGCCCGCGCCATGCTCGGCGTTGATATTGCTCCGGTGCTCGAGGGCGAGTGTTATTCAGCCAGCGTAAGCCTGCTCAACAGCGGCGTTTCGTTTACTGCGAGCCGGGATGTGCCGATTGTTTCCATGGTGATGCGATCAAAATTTGATCTGCTGTTGGCTGAGCTGGCCGAGCAGGCCGGAGCGGAGCTAATGCCGGGCTTTTGCATACAGGATGCGGATTTCGAAGATGATCATGTGGTGTTGAGGGGAGATGCAGGCCATCTCGGGGCCAGGTTTGTGATCGCCGCCGACGGCGCAAACGGGGCCATGGCGCGCCTGGCCGGCTGGAAGGAGAGTCGCCGACTGGCGCCGGCGCTTGAGTGCGAGCTGGCCGTCAGCGATGCAACGATGCGCCGGTTTGAAGGTTGCGCCCGCTTTGATTTTGATATGCCGCCCAATGGCTATGGCTGGGTGTTCCCCAAGGGAAATCATCTCTCCGTCGGCGTGGGCGGATTTGGCAGCGGACGCAAGTTCAGCCTGAAAGAGATGTTTTTCGCCTATATGAGAAAGCTGGATATCGATGTGCAGGATGATGTGGACGTACACGGCTATGTGGTGCCGATTTCACCGCGCACGGACGGCTTCGTGCGCAAGCGGGTGTTGCTGGTCGGCGATGCGGCCGGCATGGCCGATCCGGTCAGTGCGGAGGGTATATCATTTGCCATTCGCAGCGCCCGGATTGCTGCCGGCGCACTGGTTGACGCGCAGCTGAAAAATAACGAAGCAGAGATGCTGTTCGAATCCCGGCTCGATGATGAGGTGCTGGTTGAGTTGGCGGCAGGGCGCAAGCTGGCCAAATTGCTGTACGCATCCGAACAGGCCCGGCTATGGGTGATGCGCAACCACGGCGAACGCATGGCCGAGGCGATTGCAGAAATATATCTTGGCAACAGGACCTACCTCTCAGCTGCTGATGCGTTTCTTGAACGAATAAAATCCAAATTGCTGTTTTCGTAAGGTTTCCAGGTTAATGTAAAACGCATAGAATATTTTACCACGAAGACACGAATGCACGAAAAATAAAGAAAAACAGCATGGGTGAATTCACGGCTCATGCACATAACCTGTTGGCGGTTGACTGAAGCGTTGCACGAAAAAGAAGGATAAGTCTTTTCCTTTGTGTCTTAGTGTCTTTGTGGTTAAATCTGTTTTGGTTCCGGCTATGCCGGGTTAGGAGATTGAATCATGGCTGATTATCAGTATATCTATTCGATGCAGGGCGTAGGCAAGGTTGTCGCCGGCAAGAAAGAGATTCTGAAAGACATCTATTTGTCATTTTTTCCCGGCGCAAAAATTGGCGTGCTGGGCCTGAATGGCGCGGGCAAATCAACGTTATTGAAAATCATGGCCGGGCTGGATACGGATATCCTTGGCGAGGCAAGGCCTGCGCCGGGCATTCGGGTCGGTTATCTGTCGCAGGAGCCGGAGCTGGATGCAAGCAAGGATGTGCGCGGCAATGTCGAGAAGGCGGTGCAGCCGATCAAGGATGCGCTGAGCGAACTGGACGCTGTTTACGCCGCCTATGCCGAGCCTGATGCCGATTTTGACGCCATTGCCGCCAGGCAGGCAAAGCTGGAGGCATTTATAGAGGCCAGCGATGGCCATGATCTGGATCGCAGGCTTGATGTTGCCGCCGATGCCTTGCGGCTGCCGGCATGGGATGCAGATGTCACCACGCTTTCCGGCGGAGAGCGCCGCCGTGTGGCGCTGTGCCGTTTGCTGTTGTCGAGTCCTGACATGCTGTTGCTGGATGAGCCGACCAATCATCTCGATGCCGAATCGGTAGCCTGGCTGGAGCATTTTTTGCATGATTATCCGGGCACTGTCGTGGCGGTGACTCATGATCGATACTTTCTCGATAATGTCGCCGGCTGGATTCTGGAGCTGGATCGCGGTCGCGGCATTCCGTTCGAGGGCAACTACAGTTCATGGCTGGAGCAGAAAGAGAAGCGGCTGGCCGTAGAGGAAAAGCAGGAAACTTCACGGCAGAAAGCGATTAAACACGAACTGGAATGGGTGCGCGCCGGAGTCAAGGGGCGACATGCCAAGTCCAGGGCGCGTCTGAAGGCCTTTGACGAAATGGCCAGCCGCGAGGTGCAGGAGCGCAATGCCACCAAGCAGATTTTTATTCCGGTCGCAGCCCGCCTCGGCGATACGGTGGTCAGGGCTGAAGGCGTCAGCAAGGGCTTCGGCGACAGGCTGCTGGTGGAAAATCTTTCATTCAATCTGCCACGCGGCGGCATTGTCGGCATTATCGGCGCCAATGGCGCGGGCAAAACCACGCTGTTTCGCATGCTGACCGGTCAGGAGCAGCCGGATGCAGGGGAATTGACCATTGGCGAGACGGTGCAGCTGTCCTATGTTGATCAGTCCCGCGATGCGCTTGATGGAGACAAGACAGTGTGGGAAGAAATTTCAGGCGGCTCGGATTCGATTTATCTTGGCCGTGTCGAGGTGCAGAGCCGCGCTTATTGTAGTCGCTTTAACTTCAAGGGCGGCGATCAGCAGAAGAAGACGAAGATATTATCCGGCGGTGAACGCAATCGCGTTCATCTGGCCAAAATGCTGAAATCAGGCGGCAATGTGCTGCTGCTGGACGAGCCGACCAACGATCTCGATGTTGAAACCCTGCGCGCGCTGGAGGAGGCGCTGCTCGACTTCGCCGGCTGCGCCGTAGTGATTTCGCATGACCGCTGGTTTCTGGATCGAATCGCCACCCATATTCTCGCCTTTGAAGGCGAGGGCCATGTTGAATGGTTTGAAGGGAACTTTGCCGAATATGAGGCGGACAAGAAAAGGCGTCTTGGTGAAGACGCAACCCAGCCGCATCGAATTAAATATAAAAAACTGATCTAGTGCTCCGTCCGTTTTGTCGCGTCGCCTCTTGATATCCATTTCCCATTGGTT
>CAYTFI010000087.1:0-7455 GCA_964437065.1 uncultured Zetaproteobacteria bacterium
TGAGCGGTTGTCGATCGGTCGGGGCATCTCATTGCCGTCGCTGAGCGCAGCGGCAGGGAAAATGGCCAGCGACGTTACCGGCGCCTATGCGCGCCTGCGCAAACAGTTTAAAACGCCTGTCGGGCAATTTGAAGGCGTCGAAGAAGCCCTGGGCCGCATCGGAGGCATGACCTATATGATGGACGCTGCGGTCAGGCTGACCACCTCTGCGCTCGATGCCGGTGAAAAACCGGCGGTGGTGACGGCTATCGCCAAGCGCTATCTCACCGAGACAATGCGCCAGGTGATTAATGATGCCATGGATGTGCATGGCGGCAGGGGCATCTGTCTTGGCCCGTCCAATTATCTTGGTCGCACCTATCAATCCATTCCGGTGGCAATCACCGTCGAAGGCGCCAATATCCTGACGCGCAGCATGATGGTGTTCGGGCAGGGGGCTATGCGTTGTCACCCCTATATACAGGAGGAAATTGCCGCTGCGGCGATGGATGGCGAGGAGGGGCTGGTTCGTTTTGACAAGGCGTTGAAGGGACACATGGCTTATACCATGGCTAATGCAGCGCGGGCTGTGCTTTATGGCCTCTCGGGCGGCCTGCTGGCGCCATCGCCCGTGGCGGGAGAAACGGCGCGTTATTTCAGGCAGATCGCCCGTTTCAGCGCGGCTACTTCGGCCATGGCCGATCTTGCCCTGCTGACGCTGGGGGGCGCATTGAAACGCAAAGAGTCGATTTCAGGCCGCTTTGCCGATGCCATGGCCTATCTCTATCTTTGTTCAGCCATCTTGAAACGCTTTGAAGATGACGGGCGTCCAAAAGCGGATTTGCCGCTTGTTCACTGGGCCAGCCAGTTCTGCCTGTATCAGGTGCAGCAGGCGCTGGACGGGGTGCTCAGAAATTTCCCCGTGCGGCTTGCGGCATGGAAAATGAGGGCGTGGGCGTTTCCTTTGGGGCGCAACCTGCATCCGCCCTGCGATCGATTGACGCATCAGGTGGCCGGGATGTTGATTGAGCCATCGGCCTCGCGTGAACGGCTGGTGGATGGCATCTACAGGGCTGATGGCGCGGATGATGTGACAGGCCGCCTGCATCATGCGATGAATTTGTCCATCCGGGCCGAACCCGTCGAGCGCAAACTGAGCAAACATGGCCATGCGCACAGGTCGGATCAACCCTACGCGGCCTGGCTCGAAGGACTGGTAAAAGACAAGGAGTTAAATCAGCAGGAGGCTGATCTGTTGCTTGCTACGGAACAGGCCGTCAGGAACGCCATTATGGTCGATGACTTCCCCTTTGACGAATGGAAGCGGCCAAGGCGCAGGGCCAGGGCCAAAGCCGGAACCAAAGCCGGGACTTAACCCGTTTTGTTCATCAAATCCGGCCATGCATCCCGAATGTAGTCAAAACCGGACCATAATGTTAACACAGCGGCGACGCCAAGAAGCGTCAGGCCCACTTCATGCAAGGGGATGCCAAGAATCTTTTCTTGCAGTAGCAGCGTTGATATGGCAACCATTTGCAATGCGGTTTTCCATTTGGCGATCAGGGAAACATGCACGACCGAGGCGCGCTGCGCCAGCCATTCACGCAGTGCGCCAATGGTGATTTCGCGCCCGATGATAATAATGGCCAGAATGGCGGGCGCCATGTCAGCTGATACGAGCAGCACCAGCGCCGCCGCAACCAGCAGCTTGTCGGCGACAGGATCAAGAAAACGACCGAATGCCGTAACTTCGCCTCGCTTGCGGGCCAGATACCCATCCAGCCAGTCTGTAATAGCTGCAATGATAAACAGCGATCCGGACAGCCAGCGACCAGGCAGGCCAGGCACATAAAACGCGGCGATAAAAAGCGGAATGATAACGACCCGGCCGATTGTGAGTTGATTGGATAATGTCCACTGCATAGCGGGATGCAGTATCGCCGAAGCAGCTTGCGGGTAAAGGTATTATTTAATATGGAAACCTCGGCGCCCCGTTCTCAAATGGCTGCAACTGCTCAGATCGCCCCTGATTTGTTCGGGTCCAAGGCGAAAATGCGCAATGTGCTTGTGCACATGAGCATTGTTAATGCTGGAATCGCCTGCCTGCGCGGCGTATGCAGACAGGGGCGAATCAGGGGATGACCAGAGCGGTTGCTAAATTCTCCTGTGTTTCCGGTTAAGCAGTCTGGCGCGTTGCCAGCAGCTTGCGCCGGGCTCAGGCAGCCTTTGCATTCGCCATAACCAGTTGTTTTCCAGCGTGCCCGGCTTGTTGAATCGAGTTTCCGGGCCAAGCTCCAGCAGATCCTGCATCGGGATCACTGCCAGCTTTGCCGCAGAGGCGAGGGCGGCCTCAATCAGCGGCCAGGGCATATCCTGAGCCTGCGCTCCAAGGATGCGCAGGGCGCGATTGCGAACGCTTTCATCGGCTGATTTAAACCAGCCCAGCGAGGTGTCATTGTCGTGCGCACCGACATAGGCGACAGCGTTTTCGCCAATATTACCGGGCAAGTGCGGATTATCCGCATCGCCATTAAATGCGAATTGCAGAATCTTCATGCCGGGCAGGTCAAACTTGTCCCTGAGCGCAGTAACTTCTTCGGTGATGATGCCGAGATCTTCGGCAATCAGTGAAAATTTCCCCAGCCTCTGCTTCAGCGTCTGCAACAGCGCTTCGCCCGGCGCCTTGCGCCATTCGCCTGCAATGCCGTCTTTGCTTTTGCCCGGGATGGCCCAGAAAGACTCCAGGCCGCGAAAATGATCAATGCGCATCATATGCATGAAATCAAGCTGTCGCCGTACGCGCCGCACCCACCAGTCAAAGCCTTCAGCCGCCATTGCATCCCAGCGGTACAGGGGATTGCCCCAGCGCTGGCCTGTTGCGGAGAAGTAGTCCGGCGGCACCCCGGCCACCTCCTCGCACAGCCCCAGCTCGTTGAGCGTAAAATATTGCTGCTTCGCCCAGACGTCGGAGGAGTCGTGGGCGACATAAATCGGCAGGTCGCCGAATAGTCGCACCCGGTGCGATTCGGCAAAGGATTTCAGCACCTGCCATTGATGATTAAACAGGAATTGTTCAAAGACAACTTGTTGAATATGGGGCGCATAATCTCGCTGAGCGGCGGCGAGCGCTTGCGGCCGGCGATCTCGAAGCGGCGTTTCCCATTGCCACCATGCCTGATTGCGTCTGGCAATTTTTAAGGCGGAGAAGAGGGCGAAATCATCCAGCCAGTATTTATTATCAAGCCTGAATGCATCAATTTTTTCAGATAGTTGCGCGCTTTGACTAACATCTTTCCAGAAGTTTATGCCTGCCTTGTTTCGCAGTGCGGCATGGGCGCGGGCCGAGTCGCAGCCGCTCAGGGAAGGCTTGTCCAGCCAGCCCTGATTGACGCATTCACGCAAATCAAGCAGTTCAGGGTTGCCGGCGAATGATGACAGAGACTCATAGGGCGAGCCATGTTCATGCGTTGGCCCGAGAGGTAAAAACTGCCATACGGAAAAGCCGCCGGACGCCATGTCTTCGATAAATCGCCGCGCTTCATTGCCCAGAACGCCTTTATGAAACGGGCCGGGCAGGGATGTGATGTGTAATAATACCGCCGATCTGCGGCGGTCAATCCAGCTATTCATGTTTCAGAACACCACACCAGGAAGGCGTTGCATTTTTTGTTTTTTTACTTTGCGTCACGATGCGGTGAATGTGCGTGCGTCATGCGTTGGCGCCGCCGCGACGCATGACGCCGCCGCCTTCGGCTTCGCCGCCGCCGGTTGATATGCGCTCGTCCAGCGATGCCGGAGCGGGACTGCCCAGCAGTTGATACAGCTTTTTCAGATGCAGGCGGTAGAGATGATCGAAATCTCGTACGGCGGCGCCGGGATTGTAATCCCCGAACCACCAGCACCAGTCCGATCCCTCGCAGATTCGCAGTTGTTCCTGCGCACTCCGCCTTTGTTCGGGACTGAGCGCCTCAATATGCCTGTCAAATGCCTGCTTTGCCTCGATCAGCAGCTCCCAGCCGCGTGTTTTGGCCTTGTCGCCGATCCATGTGGACAGGTTGCCATAAACCCATGAGCCGGCAGTCAGTTTTTCCAGGCGCTTGCCGGCAGGATGGCTTTCCAGATAATCGCTGAAGGTGGTCAGCTCATAATCATCATGCTGGGCAATCGACTGGTATAGCCTGGTCAGAAATGGCAGGGCATTGCAATGATAGTGCTCCCATGCATTTTCACCATCCATGATAATAGATACGACAGGCGCTTTCATGCCCTGCGTACGGTGTCGAATGCCGGCCAGCTCATGCATAAAGTTGTCGATCGCATCCTGCGTATCCCAGCGGCTGTATTCAAAGCCGAGCAGATCCGAGAGGTGATCATCACGGAAAAAACAGGTGATCTGTTCATCGTCCTGACCAACCAGCCATGGATGATAGAGGTCGCGATTGTCCTGTTGTTCACGCAGGTTGAATTTCAGCGAATGATGCAGCACCGATTCGCCGGTGGCGCACCAGTTAAAGCCGGACGCGCCCAGAAGCGCCAGCGTTTCCTGCGATACCGCGCCCTCCGCCGGCCAGCAGCCGGTCGGCTTGCGGTTGAAAAACTGCGCATGATATTTTAGTGCGAGGTCAATGTGGTCGAGCGCGCGTTCCCGACCGCCCGGATAGGGCTTGTCGGGGATGATAGCGTCGGCGACTGTCTCCCTGGCCGTGTTGAAATCGAGCATGAGCGGAATGATCGGATGCGCGTATGGCGTTGTCGTGAGCTCGACCTTGCCTGATTCGACCAGGCGTTGATACGTGGCCGGAATCTCCGATAGCAACGATGCAATCATAGTCAGCAGGTCGCGGCGATCCTGATAGGTGAAGTCTTTGGCCTTTTCAATCAGGCGACGGGCGACGAAATTTCGTTGTCGCACCGTTTCACCAAGCCATGCCAGGTGATACCAGGTCACAAGATCGGAATAGAAACTTTCACCAAGGTAGCCGGTCGTTTCATTGGCGATGGCATGTTCCGCCATATTCCACAGATTCGAATAGGCCGGATAGCGGTGCAGATTGCGCTCATGGTTCAGGCGGAAACATGCCCCCAGCAGGAAAGCGCGATCCTGTTTCCCTAACGCCCCCGGTTGATGGGCGAGCGCCGACAGAAGGGGATCATTAAGGGCGCGCTGGTCGCCATCAAGAAAAGCGCGAATGTGCGCAGCGTAATCTGCAATCTGAATGGTTAGCGAGGGCGCGAAATTGACCACGGCTCTGGCGCCAGGCAGTTGAGAAATGATTTCCGCCATATCCGTGTAATCTTTCATGCCATGCAGATAGACCCAGGGCAGGTGGTAACGGCCTGTGTCCGCCTCATGGTAAAACGGCTGATGCATATGCCAGTAAAAGATAACAGATAGCGGTTGGCTCATGAATAGTTCCTTAAATACTATTTTTACCACAAAGACATAAAGGGAAACAAAATCGCTAACATCAACACAGGCGGCAAATGTCATCTGCTCTTTTGTTTGTTTATTAACATGAAACAAACAACGCGCCTGCATGGAATTTTCCACTCTATGATAATGTTTCATATCACGGGGTGGAAAAATCCATGCGCGTTTGGTGACTGCGTAAAAAGTCATCATCGCGCCCGCCTGTCTGCGTGCAACGCACAGGCAGATGGACGCGCAAATTAACAGCCTGCCCTGCAAGTTGTTGATTTGTCAGGAAAGTGAAAATCGCACTTTTCACTTTCCGTGGAGTAAAAAGACCACGGATGGACTTTTTACGACTTCATCTTATATGGTTTTACTTCGTGTCTTTGCGCTTTTGCGGTGAATAAATTCGCATATTCAAGTCTCGTGCAGTTGTTGCCCCAGCATCTCCGGCGTTACCAGCACAATGCCGCCTTCGGAGATATAAAAGCGCCTGGCATCTTCTTCCGCGTCTTCCCCGATGACAGTGCCTTCGGGGATGATGGCGCCTTTATCTATGATGCAACGCCTGATGCGACAGTTATGCCTGATTTCCACATCCGGCAAAATGACTGAGTCCTCAAGTTCGGAATAGGAATGCACCCGCACATTGGAGAACAGCACCGAATGGCGAACCGTGGAACCGGTAATCAGGCAGCCGCCGGATATGAGTGAATCTACAGCCATGCCGCGTCGATTATTATCATCAAAGGCGAATTTTGCCGGCGGCAGTTGCTCCTGATAAGTCCAGATCGGCCAGTTTTTGTCGTACAGATTCAGATCCGGAGCAATTTCAGCCAGATTGATATTGGCCTGCCAATAGGCATCCAGCGTGCCGACATCGCGCCAATAGCCCGAGGCGCTGGTGTTACCATCCATGAAGGGGAATGAGAAGGCCCGGGCATGGTCAATGGCATGGGGAATCAGGTCATGGCCGAAATCATGGGTGGATGAAGCATCCTTGGCGTCTTCCTTGAGTCGCTGACGCAAATATTGGGCAGAGAACGCATAAATGCCCATCGATGCCAGCGCCATGTTCTCATCCCCCGACATCGGCCTGGGATGCTCGGGTTTCTCGGTAAATTCCGTAATGCGCGATTCGTTATCAATGGCCATTACGCCGAATTCTCCGGCGTCGGCCAGCGGCACAGGGATGCAGCCGACGGTGATGTCTGCGCCCTTGACGACATGGGCGGCAAGCATTTTGCCATAATCCATTTTGTAAATATGGTCGCCGGCCAGAACGACGACATATTCGGGATTGTAATATCGGATGATGTCAAGATTCTGATACACTGCATCGGCAGTGCCTGCGTACCAGCCTATGCCCATGCGCTGCTGCGCCGGCAGCACTTCGACGAACTCTCCGAACTGGCCGGACATAAACGACCAGCCGCGTTGCAGATGGCGTTGCAGGGAGTGGGATTTATACTGGGTGATCACCGAAATGCGGCGGATGCCGGAATTGATGCAATTGGACATGGGGAAATCAATGATTCTGAATTTTCCCCCGAATGGAACAGCGGGCTTGGCGCGCCAGTCCGTCAACGCCTTCAGTCGCGATCCCCTGCCTCCGGCCAGCACCAGCGCCACCGTGTTGGAAGTCAGCGCACTGATGTTGCGCTCCATATGCGGACCCAGGCAATCCTCATTCAGTGGAACCATGCCAATCTCCCGAATAGCGTGCTTTAACTACCGGGCAGGATGCTAACATGAAGCAGCGCTGATTTCCATGCGTGATGCTTTCAGCCGGATCATCCGTTAGCATCCGCCTCCAGGAGTCTGTCGGACTATGCCAAAATCTACTGCGCCTGCCTGTGCGGGCAAGCTGCACGCAGACAGGCGGCAGGGATAGCGATCCAAAACCGATTGAATATGCATTGCATAGAAACACTATGCTCCTTATATTCATTTTATTTTGGCCTCGCTTCCCCACCTGCTCGCTACGACACCATAGTCTGACAGATTCCTAGTGTAGTGTTCTAAATTGCATGTATATTAAGAAAGCCGTTAAATATGGGAGT
>CAYTFI010000088.1:0-7365 GCA_964437065.1 uncultured Zetaproteobacteria bacterium
ATAGCCAATGCCGTAGCGACGCTGGGATAACTCTTTATCAGCTTCTTATACATTGTCAACGCTGCACGATACCCGCGATGAAGATCATCAGCCCGCAGCAAGGCTGAATAAAAGCCGGCAAAAACGTGAAATTCAGGCCCTGCTGGATTTGGGGAAAAAGCTGGCTGCAATGGACGAGGATGCGCTTCACAAGATGGGCCTGCCGGCTGAAATCCTGCGGGCCCTGCTGGATTGCAGGACGATGAAACGCGGCGCGCTCAAACGACAACATAAACTCATTGGCAAGCTCCTGCGCCAAATCAATACGGAGTCGCTGGAAACAACGATCTCGGCACTTGAAAGAAAAAAGGCTGAGCAGGATAAAACGTTTCACCGCACGGGGCTCTGGCGCGATCGTCTGCTGTCAAGTGATCCGCTCGCCATGACCCGGTTCATGGCTGAATACCCCCATGCCAACGCCCCGCAAATCCGGCAACTCATCCGCAATGCCAGCAGGGAGATCGCGGCCAACAGCCCTCCCAGGGCATCCCGCCTCCTCTTTCGCCTGCTGCGGGAGATTATATCCTGACTTTCGTTGCCGGCGACGCAACACCCGCCCATCCGAGAAAACTTCCAGACAATTGAACCTATATTCCTCAGTTGGGAGTGCGTGCAGGGTGTAAGATATTGATTTGAAGGGCGTAACGGAAAAAATCGCCGTCACCTTGCCGGTGATAAGAGTTTTTTCCGTTTAGCAAAGCGAATCAAGAGCTTGCGCCATGTGGGTGCTTCCAACTGAGGAATATAGGTTAAGCAGTGCGAATCAAGAGATTGCGCCATGCGGGCGCTGCCAGCGGAGCACCAGGATAATCATACTAAAGTAGTATTGCAGATCGCCGCATTTCTCATATTGTTGCGTCATGAATCGCATGCAACAGGCAAAAAGGATGATCTTATGTATGATATAATCAGCATACTTGGCGTACTTGGAATTAACATGCTGGCGGGAATCGCCCTGTTTTATATATACCTGAATCCTGCAAACACTTGCACTCATGGCGCAAAGTCATAATTTATCCCGGAAGATTTTTCATAAGTCCGGCAGACTCCCGGATCCTATCACCTCTTTCCAGGCATCAAGCATGGGGAAATAGAGCGCGGTTCTGATCGGTCGCTCCGGTTCCAGCAAATTCAGAGTTGCAGCATAGCGTCGCAATTGCGGCGCATGCCTCGCCTCTTCCTCCGCCAGGAATGCATCCGGATTGCCGCCTTCATGCGAGGCTGTCTTATAATCAATGATCCAGCGGATGCCCTTTTCATCAATAAAGCTGCGGTCGATGACGTTGTGAAAAATCCTGCCATCAAATTCCTGGCTCAGGGCCCATTCGCTATGCGCGTCCCGATGACTGGCTGACAGCAGCCATTGCCCTTTTGGACTGCATAATACGCGCCGGAGGCCATCTGCGCAGCGCACAGCAGCTTCTTTTAGCATGTCGCCGTTCAGACCCTCGGCCATCAGCATCCGATTCATCCGAAGCATCGCTTTCTCGCTGTGTTCAGCGCTCCAGTGCTCAACCCCGCAATCAGCAACCATCCGCAACGCCGCATGCACAGCATTGCCCACGGGCGCCGCTTCCGCGCCGGCCCAGATATATTCGGTTTCCTGATCGCTTTCCTCCCCTTCACCAAGCGCAAATATTTCCGGCAAGCGGCTGATTCGTTGCAAAGCGCGACGACTGCCGGCTTCATTCCGTCGGGCGACATCAAGGCTTGAAACCTGCGCGCCAAAACAATCATCTCCCCGAGATAAAAGCAAACTCAACAGAGAGCCTTTGCTTGCCCCCCCCTTGGACTCCGACACATGGCCAAGCATGTGCAACGTCGTTTTCGCCCGCGTGCATGCCACATAAAGAAGACGCTGCAATTCATTGTTATATTTATCTTTTTCAACGCCCTGAACAAGATTGTAAAGAGCATCCTTATTGCGCGTTGCGGCCTTCGCAGCAATCAACGGCATCGCTCCGCCATGGACGGGAACTTCAGTGAAGGCCAGCAATGGAGCGTCGCTTCGGCTGCCGCCATGGCCCAGCCCCGGCAGTACGACCACGTCCCACTGCAAGCCCTTGGCGCCATGCATGGTCAGCAATTCCACCTGCCCTGCCTGCGCCGACGCATCCGGCGCCGCATACAACTGCTTCAGCCTTTCATCCAGCAGGGCAAAGTTAATGCGACCGCCTTCATCCAGAGATTCAATCAATTCGAGCGCAGCATCCACATTCAGCCTGGCCGTTTCATCCAGCGCAGACGGCATGGCCAGTCGCGACCAGCCTGCCTCCAGCAGTTGCCTCACCGGTATCTTGCCACTGGCCATCATACAGGGCTCAAGGGCATGGCGAACAAATGTCAGGCGCGACTGCGCATCCGCGCCGAATCGATGTTTCACCTCCTCATCGTTGATCAATTGCCAGAGCAGCCTGTCGTCCCCGGCCATCAGCAGATGCAGATCCGTGGTCGCAAGGCCGCAGCAGGGGGCGCGCAAAAGAGCCGCCCATGATGCTCTGTCCGCCGGATGCAGCAGGGCGCGAACAAGGGCGCGAAGCAGCCGCACTTCAGGTCTGCCGTTCAGGGGTAGAATTTTGATGGCGCGAAATGCTATGCCCGCCTGCTCCAGCGCGGGCATGATGGCATGCAGATGCCTGCGCGAGCGCGCCAGAATGCCGATGCGCTGCGCCTGACCCGCAGGCGTACGAATCCTCAGCTCACGTTGCACCAGGTCGACGACGGTTTGGGCTTCAAGGCCTGTGTCTTTGCCACGCTGCGCATGCAGATAGACGCCTCCCTCATGCGACAGGGCGGCTAGGGCTTCAGCGTGGGCCACCGCGCCTGAAACAATATCCTGGCGACTTGGGAAAATGGATTGAAACGCCCTGTTCACCCATCCCACAATGGCAGGCGCGGAGCGGAAATTTCGCTCCAGTTGCAGCGTTTCGACGCAAGGCAACCCCGCCTCATTATTGGCAGCGTTTAAAAACAGCCCTACTTCGGCCTTTCTGAAGCGGTAAATCGACTGCATCGGATCACCGACCATAAACAGAGTGCGATGCCCGCCGCCGCCCTCCTGCCAGCCGGAAGTCAGGCATTGCAGCAGACGCATCTGCAAATGCGAGGTGTCCTGAAATTCATCAACCAGAATATGGCGCAGGCGATAATCCAGCCTCAACAACAAGTCACCCGGCGCTTCATCATTGGCGCCCAGAGCATCCATGGCCCTGAGCGCGATTTCGGTGAAATCGGCCTCGCCGCGCATGGTAAAGAGCTGCTGCAAATGCCTGCTGGCCAGCGCCAGCAGCAGAAATAACGACTCCAGCACCTGCCATTGCCCGTCGTCCATGACCGCCGTATCCGGCAGGGCGCGCAGCGCATGCAACGATTTCACCACTTCCGGCTGTGCATCGTTGACTGAGGAAAGCATTTCAAGCAACTGTTTAAATTGATCTTTTTGCGCCGCATTCTCCTTTCCGGCCGGAAAACCCAGACGCGCATTCACCCCGCCGGGCTTGCGGAGCGCAGGCTTGTCTCTAACCAGCAGAAAATCGGCAATTTGCTTCCACCGGGTCAGCATATTCATTGCCGCTACAGGCCATGCTGCGCATTGACGAAGGGATTCATCATCCCTGTTCTCGCCGGCAAAGGCCATCAACGCGGGCAATTCATCCTGCAACTGCATCGGCATCACGGCGTCACAGACCTGTATCTTCTGCATCATGATGGCCGCAAGATTGGCCTCCAGCGAATGGCGCAAACCACCCATGTCACGCGCGTGGTCAGCGACATTGTTCAGCCATTGCTCGCGTTTGCCCAGCATATCGGCCAGCAAGCTGATCACCGCCACCGCCTGATGATCCTGATGCAACAGCACATGCTCCGCCGCCTCGGGATAATCCTTCATCGCTTCCATCAGGGCCGCCTCGGCGGCATCCCGATAAATGGCATGCGCATGCTCGCATGGCGATGGCATGTCCCCCAGACCGGAGAGCAGCGGCAGCTGCCTGGCCAGCGAATTGCTCAGGCTGTCAATCGTCATAATGCGCAGCCGGGCCGGGTGGCGGAGCAAATTCCACCCTCGTTCTTCCGAGCGCTTCAGCACAGCCTGAGCCAGGTTCCACATCTCCATTTTGCGGGGTTCGGCTTCGTCCGGCCCGGAATTGACCAGCGATTCAATCACGCGCCTGCGCATCTCTGCTGCGGCCTTGCGCGTGAAGGTCAGGGCAAGAATCTCTTCAGGCTCCTCAACGATGGCCAGCAGGGCCAGAATCCGTTGCGTCAGCAGCTCTGTTTTGCCCGATCCTGCCGGGGCCTGCACCAGATACGAAGCGGCAGGATTGCGCGCCTGCAAGCGAACCCCGGCGCTCATGCCTCGTCCCCAAAACCGCTTTCTTCAATCCTGCAAACCGCTTCCAGGCGGCAACAGTCGCAGACATTTTCATCACGCGGCGAAACATCGCAGCGTCCGTTGACAAACTCAGCCGCCAGCGCATTGATATTTTCTCTCCACTCATCCAGCACCTGCTGCCAGTCCTCCGGCGCGCCGCGCTTGCCGTCACAGGCGGCAATGCCGTGCACGCCAATATCGATGCCGCTCAAGCCTTCATAACCCATATCGCCGCTACGCACGCGGGCAAAGGCCACGGCATCTTCACAGCCCAATGCCGCCGCCATGGCATACAGCGGCAATTGCGGCTCTTCGATGCGCCCGCCCTCGCCTTTCACCAGCCATTTGGCGCTGGACTGTTTTGCGCCGGTTTTATAATCAATCAGGATACGACGCCCGCAAGCATCCTCATCCATGCGATCGGCTTTGACGCGCACTGTAAATTCGGTCGCGGATGACTCGGGCAATTGCAAGCGATACTCCTGCTCAATGCCAGTCACCCTGAAATCAGGTCGTTCCAGTTCCAGTTGCAACCATTCCGTCAAAACGCGCCGCATCCGCTTCTTTTCACAAGCCCTGCTTTCTGCATCAGCTGTCAGATGACTTTCCTGCCATGCACGGCTGACGGCTGCATCAATCAACTGCATGGTTTCTTCGTCACTCATGGCGGCAAGCTGTTGACGGCATTGCAACCGCGTCCATATCTGTTCCAGGGCCAGATGAATCAGCGAGCCCTTCCTGCCCGCGTCAATGCCCGGCGTTGTTTCTTCCAGAGAGGAGATGCCCAGACGATGCGTTGCAAACGCCCGGAACGGACAGGCGGACTGATTCCTGATCACCGATGCGCCGCCCGGCACATAAACGGCCTCCCCGGCAATCCTGCGCAACGGGACTGCGGGCGCATCATCAAAGTCCTCAAGCGGCAAGCTCTGCTGCCTGTCTGCAACATGACAATCCAGACGCTCCAGCGCCGCCACAAATGAAGAGGGCGACAACTCCCGCTCATCCCGCTGTACGGCATAGCTGATTTCAATGTGCGGCGCCGATTTCAGCACATCATCCCAAAGCTTCTGCGCGGCCGCATAGGCCAGCGCTCCGCTGCTCATCGCTATGGCATGTTTCTTTTGCAGGCCAAATGGCAACAGCGGATGAACTCGCGCAGCCGGCGGAAAGGCCTCCTCGTCCATGCCCGCCAGGAAGACGTGATCAAAGCGCAAGCCGCCCGACTGCGACAATGGCATCATGACCACATTGGCATATTTTGGCGTCAACGGCAAACGCGCCTGCGAACAGCCCGCGCGCAGCAGTGATAGAAACTGCGCCCACGAAATCGCGCCGCTGACCGCATCCACGGCCGCCAGCGAAACCAACACCTCGCGAAAGGCGTTCATTTGTCGAATTTCATGATTGCTTCGTTTGACCTCATCATCAGAGCCCGTCTGCACAAAGCCTGTAGCCTTGAGCAACTCATGCGTCGCCTTCACCCAGTCATTGGCCGATCTGCTGCGCCTGTTCCATGCCGCCAGCGCCCTGATAACCAAAAGCAATTGCGGCAGCCCGTGCAACTGCGAAGAGTGAATCAGGCTTCTGAATGTCATGCGATGGCGATTCTGCCGGCGAAACAGCGCATCCAGCCGGGCGCGGTCCAGGCGCTCGCACTCATAGCCCTTCAGCCAGGGAGAAAACAGCAGCACGGAGAATGCGTCGAAAGTGACGGAGAACTCGCCGGCCAGGCCGAGCACATGCAGCAATTGCCAGAGCATCGGAGCGTCAATTAATCGCCCGCCAGCCAGAGCGACCGCCTGCATGCCGCCGGCAGGCGCCAGCTGAGACTCCGGCATCAGCGCCTTGTTCAGACTGCGGCGCAACGCGCCCGCATCCGCGATTGACTCGCTTATCAACACCGCAATGCGCGCCTGCGGCTGTTCATCCAGCAGCGCCTTGACAGCAGCGGCGATATGACTGCATTCAGCCTGGCCATTTTCACACGCAGTCAGGCTGGCAATTGCCGCCGATTCAGCAGTCTTGATTTGCGCAAAGGAGCATCCGGCCTGTTGCAGCGCATCAATCAACTTCCACTGCAATGGCGTCAGGGCGTCAAACCCGTCCAGCAGAATTTCGTCGGGCAACGTCGCTGCGCCAAGATGCGTTAACAACATGCCGCCCAGATCAGCCGCCAGCATGCGCCGGCGATGGCCCTGCAATTGCCGATGCATCAGGGCAATCCAGCTTGCCAGCGCCTCGCTCTCTTCGCTGCCCGGCTTAAGCTCGCGCTCTTCAATGCAGTATTCGCGCATCAGGGCATAGGCAGAACAGGCATGCCCGGCCAGACCGCGAATACTCGCCGGCGACAAATCATCCGACTGTCCGGCGGCCAGATAGCGGCGAATCGCCTGCTCCCACAGCTGCATTTCCTGCAATCGGTTAAAGGCGACCGGCAAATCGGGAATCTGTCCGCCCAGTGAAGTCAGCCACTCCTGCCAGCCGATAACCGCCGGCGTTTCACAGACCTGATCCTGACAGGCCGAAACCAGACGCCGCTTCCAGTCGGCTGCTAACTGCGGAGATGCAGTCAACAGCAAGGCGCCGCGATTCAGATGCGCGGCCAGCTCCGATGCATCAAGGCATGACAGTTTCAATTCGTCACCATCTCGATCAATATTGATACAATTCTTTTGATCATCCCGAAGCATCCTGATTATTCCCTGTGTCACAAGGCTCATCTGTTTCATGTCCCTGCCCTGCGGAACTGAGAATATAGCCACATCGCCCACGCATGGTAAAGCTGGAAAAAGAACAGGGAAAATCAGGGGCGAGAGCCCCCGGAAAGGCGGCCGGCTCTCCTGCCGCAAAACAGGACTCCGCCCCAGGCGTCTGTCGGGGCAAAAATATCGGAGCTATAAATCAGTAAAATATCAGCTATAATTCAATATGCTGCATATCAGCGGCTGCAG
>CAYTFI010000089.1:0-7359 GCA_964437065.1 uncultured Zetaproteobacteria bacterium
ATGAAATTGAAAAGCAGGTGTTAATAACAGGCGAGGCCGTCGAGAAGTTGAATGAAGGCGCCAGAATTATCTTTCAGACGACAATCCCTTACATCGCCAGCCTTGCAGGGTCTGTGAATTGTATGAAATGCCACAAAGTCAGCGAGGGCGATGTGCTCGGGGCGGTGAGTCTGAGCATTGATTTGACCGAACAGCGAGCCGAGGATATTCGGTCTATAGCGACAGTGGTCGCCCTGCTTTTATTGTTTAGCGTCGCTCTCGCCCTCTTTTTAAGTCGTTTGTTATCGCCTGTTGTGCGCACGACTGTTGAATTGAAGAGCGTCGTCGAAAATGCCGAGGCCGGCATATTTTCAGGGCGCCTGAAGAAAATGAGCAATGATGAAATTGGTGAAATTGCCGATCGCACCAACCATCTGATGCACTACCTGGATGAGAGCATCGGCACGATGAGTCAGGAGATCGAATCGCTGACCGAATATACAACCCTCAGTGACGATGAAAACAAAATGAAGCAATCGCTGAGCGCGGTGCAGACCATGGTTGATGCCTCACGCTTTAAGCGAGCCATTGAAAATGACCGGAATCTGGCTGAAGTTTACGCCCGAATCAGGCGAGTATTTCGCGAGACATTCAATCTTCAAAGGTTTTCAATGTATGAGATGAACAATGAAAAGAAGCGTTTACTGTGTATTTTTGCCGATGGCCTGCCGGAGGCATCCGAACTCTGGTGTGATCGGGAGGTGTTGCTTAATGCGGATGCCTGCCGGGCCTGCCGTTCAGTGCATATGGTGAAATCGTCAAAAGACCCGAAGCATTGTCCGTCGTTCGCTGGCAATCGTATTCAACAGGATGCTGAATTCAGGTATATCTGCCTGCCTATCATGCTTTCCGGCGCGGTTGGCGGCGTATTGCAATTGGTCATTTCGGCTAACGAGGAGGCGCAAGTGGAAGCGGCTCTGCCTGCCATCCGCATTTACCTGGGCGAAGCTGCGCCGGTGATTGAGACCAAGCGTCTGCTCAATTCACTGAAGGAATCCGCCATGCGCGATGCCATGACCGGCCTGTACAATCGGCGTTTTCTGGAGGAATACATCGATATGGTGAGCTCCATTGTCGAACGGAAAAGCAGCAATGCGGCCATTTTGATGTGCGATGTCGATTATTTTAAGAAGATTAATGATACGTATGGTCATGAAGCCGGCGACACCGTGTTGATTGAAGTGGCCAAAACCTTGAAGCAGGCTGTTCGACCAAGCGATCTGGTGATCCGCTATGGCGGCGAAGAGTTTCTTACCTTGCTCGTCGATATCGACGAGAAGATGGCGCTTGAGGTGGCTGAACGCATACGGAAAGGCGTTGAAGCCCGTGCATTCAGGGCTTCGGGCGGCAAAATTAACAAAACGATTTCAATCGGTGCGTCCATGTTCCCGAAAGATGGCGGAGTATTCTGGGATTGCGTGAAATATGCTGATGCCGCCTTGTACCATGCCAAGGATTCAGGTCGTAACCAGGTTGTGCGCTATTCCCCGGAGATGAGCGTGGATGAAATGGAATAATTCTGACACTCTGTTTGTTTCATGTTCATTCGTCTGCCCTCCATTGACTTGAATAGTGCATTTGGACAGCGTGCCCGGCCATAAAAACAGGTTCAAACTTGATTTCCAAGGTGTATTTATGGCAATAGATTCCAGCCCGGTTTATGATATCACCAATGTTCCGCCGGTCGGCGCAAGCAGCTACGATCTGGTCAAGGGATTTCAGCGGCATTTTGTGCGCACGCTGGGACAGGATCACCATTTCCGCTCCAGCCATTATCTTTATCAGGCGCTTGCTTTCACCATTCGCGATCGCCTGATGGAGTGCTGGAAGGAAAGCCGGGAGGAAAGGCGCGAGCAGGATGGCCGGCGCGCCTATTACCTGTCGCTGGAATTTCTGATGGGGCGCGCCATGGGCAACGCTGTTCTTAATCTCGGGCTTGATGAGCAGACGGAAAGGGCCATGCACGATCTCGGTCTTGAGATTGAAGAGTTGATTGATGAGGAGAACGATGCCGGCCTCGGCAATGGCGGACTGGGCCGTTTGGCGGCCTGCTTTGTCGATAGCTGCGCCACGCTGCAACTGCCTGTCACCGGCTATGGCATTCGTTATGAGTACGGTATGTTTCGCCAGTTGATCAAGGATGGCTATCAGGCCGAGGAGCCGGATCATTGGCTCAGGAACGGTAATATCTGGGAGATCGAACGGCCCGAATATGCCCAGACTATTCATTTTGGCGGACGTAGCGAACATTTCCAGGATCATGCCGGCAAATTGCGCAGCCGCTGGGTGGACACCCACGATGTGCTGGCAGTGCCGTTTGATACGCCCATTCCCGGCTACAGAAACGGCATAGTCAACACCCTGCGCCTGTGGAAGTCGGCGGCGACCGATGAGTTTGACCTGGATGAATTCAATGCCGGCAGTTATCCGGAGTCCGTCGCCGCAAAAAATGAAGCTGAGCATATTTCCATGGTGTTGTACCCCAATGACGCCAGTGAAAACGGCAAGGAATTGCGCCTGAGGCAGCAGTATTTTCTCGCCTCCGCCAGTATCAGGGACGTGCTGCGTCAGTGGGTTGAGGTGCATGGTTCGGACTTCAGTTGCTTTGCAGCAAAAAACTGCTTCCAGCTTAATGATACGCATCCCACGGTATCCGTGGCGGAGTTGATGCGGCTGCTGCTGGATGAATATCGACTTGACTGGGACGAGGCCTGGGCGATTACGACGAATACTATGGCCTACACCAACCATACCCTGCTGCCTGAAGCGCTGGAGCGCTGGCCGGTTCCCCTGTTCGGTCGCCTGCTGCCGCGCCTGCTGGAAATTATTTATGATATCAATGCCCGCTTTCTGTCTGAAATCGCACAGCGCTGGCCCGGCGACACCGGGCGTCAGCGTCGGATGTCTATTATTGAAGAGGGCGATGTGCAACAGATTCGCATGGCCTATCTGGCCATTATCGGCAGCTTTTCGGTGAATGGTGTGGCCAAACTGCATTCAGAATTGCTGGTTGAAGGCCTGTTTGCTGATTTTTACGCCATGTGGCCGGAAAAATTTAACAACAAAACCAATGGCGTGACCCAGCGGCGCTGGATGGTCTTGTGCAACAAGCCGTTGTCCGCCCTGATCAGCCAAACCATTGGCGATAGCTGGATCACCGATCTGGATCAGTTGCGACAACTGGCCCCCCATGCCGATGATGCCGTTTTCCGTCAGCAGTGGGCGGCCTGCAAGCGCAGGAACAAGGAGCGCCTTTCGGCTCTGGTTCGGGAGAAATGCGGCGTCGAATTTAATCCTGACGCGATGTTTGATATTCAGGTGAAGCGAATTCATGAATATAAACGCCAGCTATTGAATATTCTGCATGTCATTCATCTCTATGACCGCATCAAACGCGGCGATAGCAAACACTGGACGCCGCGCTGCGTGCTCATCGGCGGCAAGGCGGCGCCGGGCTATTATATGGCCAAGCAGATTATCAAGCTGGCCAGCAATGTTGCTGAAGTGGTCAATCATGACCGGGTGACGGGCGACAGGCTTAAACTGGTATTTTTTCCGAATTACTGCGTGTCAGCCATGGAGATGATCGCCCCTGCTGCCGATCTCTCCGAGCAGATATCGACTGCCGGCAAGGAGGCGTCCGGCACCGGCAATATGAAGTTCATGATGAACGGAGCGCTGACCATCGGCACGCTGGACGGGGCCAATATCGAGATACGCGAAGAGGTGGGGGCAGAGAACTTTTTCCTCTTCGGTCTGACTGCCGAAGAGGCGGAGGCCAGACGCGGAAACTATGATCCGAATGCTATTATTGCAGCCGATGACGATCTCCGGCGCGTGATGAATTTGCTGGAATGCGGCCATTTCAGCCAGTTTGAGCCGGGCCTGTTCTCATCCATCGCCAGTGCGATTCGAAGCGATGACGACCCCTGGCTGGTGGCGGCTGATTTCCGCGCCTATGTCGATGCCCAGCAGCGGGCGGCGGAGGCGTTTCGGGATCAGGATGGCTGGCAGCGCATGAGCATTCTCAATACGGCCTTCAGCGGCAAGTTTTCAACCGATCGAACCATGCGGGACTACAATCGGGATATCTGGAAGTTGCAGGAATCAGAAGTCAGGGGTCAGGAGTAGGGCGCCGGGATCAGCGGTCAGGGGGCGGCGTTTTTTGGGAAAGCAGGAAAATGGCTGCGATGGTTAAATAGCCGATAACAAAGGGCCAGGTTGAGGCAAGGCCGTAGGCGTTGATGATGCCCGATGAGGTGACCTCATAGCCGTGAATGATGCCGCTGGCGCTTAGCGCCGCCGCTACCGCAGCCCAGCCGGCGGCCAGACGCAGCTGGTTTTCGATCAACGCGACTGTCATCGCAGAAAGCGCCATGGAAGTGAAAATAAAGCCCTGCGACAGCGCAATCATGCCGGCAATCGGCAGTTGCCGGCTTATTGTCTCAAGCCCGATGCTGCCAATGCTGGCGCCATTTGCTCGCAGGCCGGCTTCAAGCATGAGCAGTCCCCAGCCTGCCAGGGCGGGGAAAAATCCAATCACGACAGCCGGCGCGTGCTGCCGTGGCGTCGCCTGAAACGATTGCGCGGCGATGGTGATGCCGATCCACAGCAGAATAGCGGCCCCGGCCTCGACGGGAATCAGGGCGATGACAAAGCCGACCAGTCCGAAAAGGGTTAAAAGGGTGATGACCAGACCATTGGCGACCGAGTAACCGATGCCTGCGCCCATCGATTTCCAGCCGGGATGGCCGATATAGAT
Organism: uncultured Zetaproteobacteria bacterium; assembly: GCA_964437065.1. GTDB lineage: Bacteria > Pseudomonadota > Zetaproteobacteria > Mariprofundales > Mariprofundaceae > Mariprofundus. The sequence continues at coordinate 4,802 of CAYTFI010000089.1, forward strand.
CGTTGTTGGAAAGCAGCTGCCAAAGCAGGCGGCGGTGATGGTGCCGATGCCGTTGGCGGCCAGCGATGGTTTGACCGGATAGCGGTCGCCCGCCGCCTCGGCGCTTTCAAGATTTTGCAGGGAGCCGATCAGATTGAATAGTCCCATGGGAATGATTACGGCCAGCGCGCCGAGCAGTTCCGGGGCGATAAGCGCGTTTAGAAGCTCGGCGATGGCCGGCATGGGCGGATGCGCTTGCAGATGCATGGCTGCCTTCAGGGCGTCGGCGTCCATGCGTCCCGCAGCCCATGCCAGGGCTGAGCCGACGATCACCGCGACAAAACCGGCGGGCAGGCCGCCGGGCAGTTTCAGTCTGCCGATGTATTGCAGAAAGATGATGCCCAGCGGGGCGAAGGCGATGATCGGATCGGCGAAGATGCGAAAGGCGAAATCCATGGAAATGAAGGTGACGGCAATGCCGGCCAGCGTGGCCAGCAGCGCCGCCCTCGGGGTGATCTGCTTGATCCAGCCGGCAATAAAGGCGCCGGCCAGCTCAATCAGGCCGGAGCCGAGGCAGGCGGCAAGGCCAAGCTGCCAGGCCAGACGGGAATCGCCGGTCGCACTGACCACGGGCAGCATGACAAACAGCACATAGGCGAACAGGGAGACGGTATTGATGCCGTAGGGCAGGGCGGTGGCCTCGGCCTGACCGCTTTGCATGAGCCGCCTGGCCTGCCAGGCGTAAAACAGATTGCCGACCAGCAGGCTGACCGCCACGCCGGGCAGAATGCGCGCATAAACCAGATCGTCCGGCATGCCGAGCAGGCCTGAGCAGAGCGTGACGATCAGGATAATTTGAATCAGATTGTCAACGAACAGCCCGAAAAAGCCGTCAAGATCGCCCGCTCGCCACCACTGGACATGCTGCTCTGTCATTGGATTAACGCGCATGGATTTTTCCACCCCGTGATAAGCAAGCTTTGTGAAGCAATGGGTGTTGCTTCACAAGGCGCGATAGCTTGTTCAACCACAGAGCGGAAAATTCCATGCAGGCGCGTTGTTTGTTTCATGTTAACAGTTCACCGCCAAACATATGAAATGCATGAAGAAACCGGAATTGGAAAAACATTTTGAAGCGCGGATGAAGGCGAACATGCGGCGGGAGGATGTGATGGCGTCAGTTGTGCGACGGGGGCTTGCATGAACAGGAGAATGGTTTTTATTAGCATGAATTTGCGTTCATTCGCGGTTCCGGTTCTTCCTCGCCGGACAGGATTGATCGAATCCACTGGCCGATATGGCGGATCTCTTCGCCGCAAACCTGATGCTCCATGGCAAAGCTGTGCCATGTTACGCGATAACCGAGGCCTTCAAGCCTTCTGCGGGATGCGTCGCCAAGCCCGAAAGGCACAACCGGATCGTGCACGCCGTGGGCCATAAAGATGGGCGTTGCGCAGGCTGTGTCAGTCCATTCCTGTTGTTCATCGGCTAGCGGCAGATAGCCCGAGAGCGCAATAATGCCGGCCAGCCGCTCTGCCTGCCTCAGGCCGGCGTGCAGCGCCATGGCGGCGCCCTGAGAGAAACCTGCGAGGATAATGCGATCGGACTTGATGCCATGCATCTCTTCGCTGTCGATCAGCATCTGGATGGATCGGGCCGAGTTCTGAATGCCCGCACGGTCATGGTTGACGCCAAAATCGGCTTGCCTGATGTCATACCATGCCGGCATGATGTAGCCGTTATTGATGGTCACCGGAATGGCAGGCGCATGCGGAAAAACAAAGCGCACAGCCAAATCACGCGGCAGCCCGAGTTGCGGAACAACGGGTTCAAAATCATGGCCGTCCGCGCCAAGCCCGTGCAGCCAGATGACGCATGCAGTCGGATTCGGCCCGGTTTCTACTGTGATGTAAGGCAGGGTTTGCAAAGTCACCGGCCAAGCATGCCGCAATCCCGGGGCGCTGTCTCTATCAATATCTGCCTGTTTGAATTAGAATGGGCTTATGAAGCAGCCGCATAAAGGGCGGAAGTTCCTTGTCGCGCTGATCAAGCCGTCGCATTACGATGACGATGGCTATATCATCCAGTGGCATCGTTCCGCCGTGCCATCCAATACGCTGGCGGCCATGTATGGCCTGACTCAGGATTTGATGGCGCGCAGCGTGCTCGGCGAAGATGTAGAGATTCTTGTCGACGCCTATGATGAAACCAATACGCGTGTTCCGGTTAACAGGATTGTTCGCAATATCCGGCGCGCCGGCGCGGGGTTTGTTGGCTTTGTCGGCGTGCAGTCCAATCAGTTCCCGCGAGCGATGGATATGGCGAAACAGTTTCGTACGGCGGACATTCAGGTTTGTATTGGCGGCTTTCATGTCAGCGGATGTCTGGCCATGTTGCCCGCATTGCCCGATGACATCCGTCAGGCGCAGGATCTGGGCATTTCCCTGTTTGCCGGCGAGGCGGAAGGCCGCCTGGCCGAGGTGTTCCGGGATGCCTGCGCCGGGAAGATGAAGCATCTGTATAATTATCTCAATGATCTGCCTGCCGTTGAGGCGCAGCCCACGCCGTTTCTGCCCGCC
>CAYTFI010000090.1:0-7259 GCA_964437065.1 uncultured Zetaproteobacteria bacterium
TTGTTTCATGTTAACTGTCAAGTCGATAATTCGGCGATTCTTCGGTAATGGTGACATCGTGGACATGTGATTCACGCAGGCCGGCCCCGGTGATGCGCATAAATCTGGCTCGCGCATACAACTCTTCCAGCGTGGCTGAACCGGTATAGCCCATGGCGGCGCGCAGACCTCCGGTCAACTGGTGAAGAATCTCGCCGAGCGAGCCCTTGTAGGCCACGCGTCCTTCTATGCCTTCGGGAACCAGCTTCATCGCCTCCACGCCGCTCTGGAAATAGCGATCCCTGCTGCCCTTTTTCATCGCCCCGATCGAACCCATGCCGCGATAGGCCTTATAGGTTCTGCCCTGATAGAGGATTTTGTCGCCGGGCGCCTCTTCCGTGCCGGCAAACATCGAACCGAACATGCAGGTTGACGCGCCTGCCGCCATCGCCTTGGCAAAATCTCCGGAAAATTTGATGCCGCCGTCAGCGACAACAGGAATGCCGGCCTCTCTGGCGACTTTTGCACATTGCATGATTGCAGTCAGTTGCGGCACGCCGACGCCGGCCACCATGCGCGTGGTGCAGATCGAGCCGGGGCCAATGCCCACCTTCACGGCATCTGCGCCGGCATCGACCAGATCACGAACCGCTTCCACGGTGGCGATATTGCCGCCGATAACCTGGATGTCATCGCCATGCCGGCGCTTGAGTTCACGCACCTGATCAAGCACGCCCTGCGAATGGCCGTGCGCCGTATCAACAACAATGACATCCGCGCCTGCCGCATGCAGGGCGTCAAAACGCTCCAGTTCCTTATCGCCCACGCCAATCGCCGCTGCGGTCAGCAAACGCCCCAGATGATCGCGAACGGCATTGGGATTGGCTGTTGATTTCTCAATATCGCGCACCGTCACCATGCCCTGCAGGCGACCATCGTCATCAACGACAGGTAATTTTTCGATGCGATGTGTTCGGAACAGGTCTTTGCAGGTTTCCAGATCGACGCCCTGTTGAACCGTCACCAGCCGCGCTTTCGGCGTCATCATTTCCGCCACCTTCCTGCCCGGATCACGCTCAAAACGGATATCGCGATTGGTGACAATGCCACAGACCTTGCCATTATCATCAAGAACCGGAAAGCCGGAAAAGCCGCATTCATCAGCCAGCCGGTGCAGGGCCTCCAGCGTCGTGTCGGGCGCAACGGTCAGGGGCTCCTGAACGACGCCGGCCTCGTATCGCTTGACTCTTCTGACCTCCGCCGCCTGCTGCTCAGGCGTCAGATTCTTGTGGATCACGCCGATTCCGCCCTCCTGAGCCAGGGCGATGGCGGTGGCGGATTCAGTGACAGTGTCCATAGCGGCGGATACAACCGGAATATTGAGCCGAATACTGCGCGTCAACCGGGCGGATATATCCACCGACTTCGGCAGAATCTTGCTGGCTTGCGGCGTCAGCAGCACATCATCAAAGGTAAGGCCCTCTTCCGGCATTAGGTCGTCCATGCAGCATTCACCCCCGAGCTTGCCTAACGCGCATGGATTTTTTCCACCCCGTGATATGAAACATTATCACAGAGCGGAAAATTCCATGCAGGCGCGTTGTTTGTTTCATGTTAAACCAGAAATCCCGGATGAAAGCGCCCGCATGGCGCAAGCTCTTGATTCGCTTTGCTAAACGGAAAAAACTCTTGTCGCTAATGAGGTGACGGCGACCTTTCCTTTACGCCCTTCAAATCAATATCTTACACCCTGCACGCACTCCCGACGGAGGTTTCCAGATTAAAACAGGGCGGCATCATAGCGGAATATCCTGCCGGCTGAAAGATTCATCGGCCTGAACATATCGAGCAACGGCTACAGTTCGGGCGTTTGTTGCATATCCAGCCAGCGCTCCAGATCCAGATGTTTGTCTGTCAGCAGCGCTGTGCGATTGTTCGTATCGACGGCAAAATTGGTGAGGCTGTAACCGCTCAGGTTTCGTTTCAGCAACAGAATGTTCTTTTGCGCAATGGCCAGCCCCTGCGCCGATGCCTTTTCCAGCCATTGCAGGGCCAGAGCCTTGTCAACGGGCAGGCCCCGGCCCTGGGCATACATGTAGGCCAGTGAATTCTGGGCCGGCGCGCAGCCCTGATCCGCAGACTTGCGATACCAGATGACGGCCTGATCATCCTGCTGTTCAACACCCTCGCCCTTGCGCAACAGGTTGGCCAGATTGAACTGCGCCAGCATATCGCCGGCATTGGCGGCGCGGCGATACCAGCGAAGCGCCGCGCTGATATCGTAAGCGCTTCCACGGCCCTGCTGGAGCATGGTGGCCAGAATATTTTGCGATTGCGTATCGCCCGCCCGGGCCAGACGTGCGAACAGCTTGAACGCCGGCGCATCATTGCCCTGTTTGTAATACAGCAGCGCCAGATTGAGCGCGGCGTTCGCATCGCCCATATCAGCGGCCTTTTGATAGTACATGACGGCTTTCTCTTCATTGTGGTTGACGCCTTTGCCTGTATCGTAAAGCAGACCGAGCAATAAATTGGCGCGGGCGTTGCCATTAGCCTGAGCCTTGCGCAACCAGTTAGCGGCGGTCTCATCATTTGGCGTAACCGACAGGCCGCGCAGGTAAATCAGGCCAAGATTGAATTGCGCCATGGCATTATCAACCGCCGCGCGCTCCAGCCAGCGCAGCGATTGCTGCATTTCCCGCGCCGCGCCGCGCCCCAGCGCAAGCATGACAGCCAGGCTGTTTTGCGCCCCGGTCAGGCCGCTCTCCGCCGCCTTGCGCAACCAGTTGACGGCCAGCCTGTCGGACTCGGCGTTTTTCTTTTGGATATAGAGAATGCCCAGATTAAATTGCGCCCGGGCATTCCCGGCCTTTGCAGCAAGAGTCAGCCAATGCAGGGCCGTCTGATTGTTTTGCGGCATGCCCATGCCGTTTGCAGCCAGCACGCCGATGGTCGCCTGCGCCTGAACATGGCCCCCCGTGGCGGCCTTGAGAAACCAGCGCCTCGCCTCTATTAAGTCCGCCGCCGTATTTTTTTTCAACAACACCTCGGCCAGCTTGAACTGGGCGTCCCGGTTGCCGCGCCCGGCGCTCTGGCGCAGCCATTTCAGCGCCGACTTGAGATCGGCGCGGACGACTTCGCCCTGTTGAATAATCATGGCCAGGGTCAACTGGGCCTTCTGATCCCCGTTTTTCGCCTTGATCTCGATTCTGTTGACCAGTTGCTGCAAATAAGGGGCGGCATTTTTATCCTTTGACGCAACCGCCTTGAGCGCCCAGCGCAAGGCCATGGCATCATCATTGGCGACGCCTGTTCCCTCGGCATACATCACTGCCATGCGCAGTTGCGCAGCGGCATGGCCATGCTCGGCCGCCCGCAGGTACCAGGTCACCGCCTTTGCCGGATCAGCATGATCGAGCCCGCGACCGGTCTCCAGCAGCCTGCCCAATTGATATTGCGCCTTCAGGTGCCCCTGTCGTGCTGCCAGCTTCATCCAGCGCACGGCCTGAGCGTCATCCCGGTCCATGCCCTTGCCCTCGCGATACAGCATGGCCAGGCGGTACTGGGCGGTTTTGTCGCCTTTTCTCGCCGAATGCATAAACCATTGTCCGGCTTCATCAAAGCGGCCATCGGCGTAGGCGGACTCGCCCTGCGCCAGTCCTTCGGCGGCAGGCGCGTCATAATCAGGCCCGGATAAATAGTAGAAGGCGGCGCCGATGCATGTCAGCGCCAGCGCCGACATCAATACAGTCTTTGTTCGCCTGGCCATTATACCGGCAATTGCTCCCGGCCGGGGTTTCCGGGATTATGGTTCACAATCCCAGATCATCCCAAATGGCATCGACGCGATCCTTGACCGATTGGTTCATCCTGATTGGCCTGCCCCATTCCCGCGCGGTTTCTCCCGGCCATTTGTTGGTGGCGTCAATGCCCGCTTTGGAGCCAAGACCGGCCACCGGCGAGGCGAAATCAAGATAATCAATCGGCGTGTTTTCAACCATGGTAAAATCACGTGCAGGATCGCAGCGGGTTGAAATGGCCCAGATCACTTCGGGCCATGAGCGACAATCAATCTCCGCATCAACGACAATGATAAATTTGGTGTACATGAATTGCCTGAGGTACGACCAGACGCCAAACATCACCCGCTTGGCGTGGCCGGCATACCCCTTGCGAATCGAAACCACGGCCAGGCGGTATGAGCAGCCCTCCATGGGCAGATAAAAATCAACAATTTCAGGGAACTGCCTTTGCAGAACTGGCACGAACACCTCGTTCAGCGCCATGCCCAGAATTGCCGGTTCATCCGGCGGCTTGCCGGTGTGGGTCGAGTGATAGATCGCATCCTTGCGCATGCCCATCGTTTCGACGGTGAATACCGGGAATCGTTCGCTTTCATTATAGTAGCCGGTATGATCTCCAAACGGCCCCTCATCAGCATATTCCTCCAAAGACACATGGCCTTCGAGCACGATTTCGGCGCTTGCCGGAGCCTGTAGAGGGACGCTGAGGCAATCGGCCAGCACTGTTTTTTCTCCGCGCAGCAGGCCGGCGAACTGATATTCGGACAGCGTGTCAGGAATTGGCGTGACCGCCGCCAGAATGGTGGCCGGATCAGCGCCAATCACCACGGCGCACGGAAAGGACGAAGCGCCTGATTTTTTCGCCTCCAGATGATCCTGCGCCCCGCCTCGATGTTTGAGCCAGCGCATGATCAGCTTGTTTTTGCCGATCAGTTGCTGGCGATAGATGCCGATGTTCTGGCGTTCCTTGTTCGGGCCTTTGGTGATAACCAGCCCCCAGGTAAGCAGCGGCGCGGCATCTCCGGGCCAGCATGTCTGGACAGGCAAGCTGCCCAGATCAACCTGCTCGCCAGTGCGCACAATCTCCTGCCAGGCAGCCTTCCTGACTGTTTTCGGATGCATATGCAGCACCTTTTTCAACACCGGGAACTTTGACCAGGCATCTTTCAGGCCCCTGGGCGGCTCGGGCTCTTTCAGATATGCCAGCAATTCTCCCGTCTGGCGCAACTCTTCGGCGCATTGTCGGCCCATGCCCAGAGCGACGCGCTCGGCTGTGCCAAACAGATTGGTCAGCACCGGCATGTCATGCCCCCTGACATGCTCAAACAACAGCGCCGGGCCGCCTGCGTGCAGAACGCGTTCGGAAATTTCGGTGATTTCCAGTTCAGCGCTAACTTCAGCTTGAATGCGTTTTAGCAATCCTCGTTGTTCCAGTTCTGCAATGAATGTGCGCAAGTCGGGACAGGCCCCGGCGCTATTCAACGGAATCTGTGATCTCAAAAACCGTATCCAGCTTGGCCAGTGAAAAGATATCGCGCACATTATCGCTCAGGCCGGACAACACGAAACGCCCTCCGGTCTCACGCGCCCACTGCAGGCCCTCCACCAGCGTTGCAATGCCCGATGAATCCATAAAATCAACATCTTCCAAAGCCACATGAACTTCTTTCATCGGCGGAGATAATAATGGCTTCAACTGATTTCTCAGGCTGGATGAAGTATGAATAGTCACATCGCCCGCCACATGCAGCAAGGCCTTGCCGTCGCCCGTTTCTTCAAGATTAAATTCAAGTTTCACTTATATCTCCTCTGAGTGTTGTTTTCATCGCCACGCCTGCCATTTCACACCTGCCGGACAGCCGCCGCGAATGTCATGACTACGGAGCCGGTTGTCATTCGCGAGTCTCGTTGTGGCGCTGCAGGACAAAACAGAGCCGCCACTGATTGCCATTCTCAAAAACCTCGTATTCGCAGCTATCGGCAACCGAATGAATTAACTTCAGGCCCAATCCGCCCGGCTTCACCGGCTCCCCGCAGTCTGGCGCGACATCCTTGTCAGCGCTGAAATTACCGTTCCAGTCGCGGGAGGCGTAATCACGAAACTTGAAAATCAGCTCCTTGCGCCCGTTTTTCTGTTCTCTGACACGGGTCTCGAATTCCAGGCGTCCCGGCTTGCCGCCATAGGCATGGGCGGAAATATTTGCAAAGAGCTCATCCACGGCCACAGCGGCCCGGTTGCTTCTTATCTTATCCATGCCGACTCTGGCCGCCATGACCGCAACCATGGCGCGCAATACATGAATGCAGTCGCTGTTGCAGTTCAGCATCAGGTGAAGCTCGCCGACATGGCTGCCCTCACAATCAGGAAATGCAACATCCTGAACAATGTCACCGGTCATTCATTCACCTCGGCAAAAATGCATGCAAAAAACCATCCGGTTTTCAAAATCGCAACAAGCATGTCGATGAATCCCCGCAAAGGCAAGCAGAAGCTGCGCCAGAGATGCTGTGAGCGCCGTCCGTCCATGTCGGGCGGCGGGCAATATATGCCATTGGCAATCACTTCATCATGATTATAATGCCCGCATGCGACTGATTATGCTGGACACGGAAACAACAGGCCTTTCTCCCCTGAAGGGGGATCGCATTGTTGAAATTGGCGCTGTCGAGGTTCACCGCCGCAAAGTGCAACAGCGATTTTTCCACAAATACGTCAATCCCGGTCGTTCCATTCCAAAAGAAGTCGTGCGCATCCATGGCATAGACGACAAAAAGGTCGCCAAAGAAAAGACCTTTGCTGAAATCGCGGATGATTTTCTCGCCTTCATAGAAGGCGCAACGCTGGTGATTCATAACGCGCCCTTTGATCTCGGCTTTATCATGAATGAATTGAGAGAGGCCGGAAAGAGTGATATTGATGATGTTCCGGTGATTGATACGCTGGCTTTCGCACGCAAGCGCCATCCGCATCAGCGCAATAATCTCGACGCCCTGTGCGATCGTTTTGCCATTGAACGCGGACATCGCCAGCTACATGGCGCCCTGCTTGATTCCCAGTTGCTGGCCGAGGTTTATCTGGCCATGACCGGCGGCCAGCAGTTTTCTCTCGACATGGGCATTCGCAGCCGGCCTGCATCCGGCTTTGTCCGTCTTCCCGAACGCGCCAGGGGCCGGGATGAGCAGGCGGAGACTGCCGCAATGATGAAACGCAAGGCCTTGCCGATTCAAGCGGACGAGCATGCCGCCCATCTGGCCATGATGCGCCGCATTCATAAAGAAAGCGAGGGCCAGTCCATCTGGCGTCATGCCGAAGTCGCCTGATAATCCTGGAAAAAGATAGGAAAACTGCCGCCAAATCCTAAGCTTTCAGCCCTGGAAACGGAAAATATGTTGCGCGAGCGGGCCGCGCTGGCCGATGAAGATGCTTCTTGTGGCGTATTTGCCGGAGTTCGGCATGCTCAAATCAGTAAAGGCGAT
>CAYTFI010000091.1:0-7226 GCA_964437065.1 uncultured Zetaproteobacteria bacterium
CTGGCTGAGGCGGAAGTGGAATATGATGATCACGCCTCCCGCTCCATCTATGTGAAATTTGCCGCCGGCGAAGATTTGAGCGATATAGATCCGGCCCTGAGCGGCAATGTTGCAATCGTTATCTGGACGACGACGCCGTGGACGATTCCTGCCAATCTGGCCGTATCGGTCGGCCCCGATATTGAATATTCGGCGGTGCGAATCACCCGCGCCGGCGATAATGCCAACCTGAGGGTCGGGGACATCCTGATTATGGCCGAACAGCTGCGCCCCGGCGTGCTGGCCGATTTGGGCTGCGCCGGCGAAGTGGCGGCCGGCTTTCATGGCGACCAGCTTGATAATCGCAAGTTTCGGCATCCCTATCTTGATCAGGATGCGCCGATTCTGGTTGGCGATCATGTAACGCTGGAAGCAGGCGCAGGCGCGGTGCATACCGCGCCCGGCCATGGCCAGGAAGATTACGAAATCGGTATGAAATATGGCCTCCAGGCGTTCAACCCGGTTGGCGATACGGGCGTGTTTGAAGCCGGCACGCCGGTGGTTGAGGGCCGGCATGTATTTCAGGCCAATGCCATCATGGTCGAGCATCTGCAATCCTGCGGCGCACTGCTGCAAACGAGCCTGATCAAACATTCCTATCCGCATTGCTGGCGCTGCCATAAACCGCTGATTTTCCGCGCTACGCCGCAATGGTTTATTTCCATGGATGCGGGCGATCTGCGCAGCAAGGCGCTGGCTGAAATCGAAAAAACGACCTGGACGCCGGACTGGGGGGAAAATCGCATCCGCGCCATGGTTGAGCAGCGCCCGGACTGGTGCGTATCGCGCCAGCGCAACTGGGGCGTGCCGATCACCGTCATCCGTTGCGCATCCTGCGGTTCGCATGCGGTCACTGCGCCGGAAGTGGTGGAGGGCATTGCCAGACAGGTCGAGCAGGGCGGCGCGGATGTCTGGTTTGCCAGGGATGTCTCCGACTTCCTGCCTGAGCATGCAGTCTGCCCCGATTGCGGCGGCGCGGATTTCGACAAAGAGACCGACATTCTCGATGTCTGGTTCGACTCGGGCAGCACCCATGCCTGCGTGCTTGAGCAGCGCGACGATCTGGGCAGCCCCGCCGATCTCTATCTCGAGGGCAGCGATCAGCATCGCGGCTGGTTTCAGTCCTCGCTGCTGGAGAGCGTTGGCACGCGCGGCGTCGCGCCGTTCAGGGGCGTGCTGACGCATGGCTTCGTGGTCGATAAGAACGGCAATAAAATGTCCAAGTCACGTGGCAATGTGATTGCGCCGCAAAAAATCATCCGGCAGATGGGCGCAGATATTCTGCGCCTGTGGATCGCCTCGTCGGACTATTCAGCCGATATCCGAATTTCCGACGAGATCATGAAACAGCTGGCTGAGGCCTATCGCCGCATCCGCAACACGATTCGCTTTCTGCTGGGCAATCTGAACGGCTTTGATCCGCATCGCGATGCGGTTCCGCCGGCGCAGCGCCAGCCGCTGGATCAGTGGGCCTTGCATCGCCTCTCCCGGCTTGAACGTCATGTGCATGCATGCAATGAAAGCTATCAGTTCCACCGCATTCATCAGGAGATTCACAACTTCTGCGCCGTTGATCTGGGCGGCTTCTATCTTGATGTGATCAAGGATCGTCTTTACTGCGACGCCGCCAACTCGCCCCGCCGCGCATCGGCTCGCGCCACGCTGTATGATCTGGCAGATACGCTGATCAGACTGATTGCGCCCGTGCTGCCGTTTACGGCTGAGGAGGCATGGGAGCATTTGCCCGGAGCGGATGCGCGCAGCATTCATTTGCAGCTGTTCCGCCCGGTCGCCGACAGCAGCATTGATGAAGCGGCATGGGACTCATTCTTCGCCATCCGTGAACAGATCAATACGGCGCTGGATCAGGCCAAAAAGGACAAGGTTGTCGGCTCCTCCATCGCCGCCGCTGTGACGGCGCCATCTCTGGACGCCGAATTTGCCGAATCAGCGGGTGAAACGTACGAGCAGCTGTTCATTGTCGCCAAAGTGGAAGCCGGCGATGCGATTGCCGTCAGGGCTGCGGACGGGACGAAATGTCCGCGCTGCTGGAACGTGGGCGAACCGGCCGATGCCGGTCATGACGTTCATCACGAACTGTGCCCCCGCTGCTTCGAGATTATGGTTGACTGATCCCGCCGCCTGTCGGGCCGGTGAACGATCTGCTGCGCGTCAGGGTTTACAGGTTTAAAATAGCCCTTGCCATGTCGCAGTCTTTGCCGATTTGCCGGGCCAGATCGGCATGGCTGGTGAAGGCGCGGTCTTCGCGGATGCGCTGAATAAAGGTCACGCTCAACCATTGATCATACAAATCCGGCGAGTCATCCAGCAGATGCGCCTCCAGCAGCAGCGTGCGGCCATGAAATGTGGGGCGATAGCCCAGATAGGCCGCGCCTGACCATTGCCGGTTTTCGCTGTTGGCGCGAATGGCATAGATGCCGACAGGCGGATGGGCCAGGTCGGCGACATCAATATTGGCGGTGGGGAAGTTCATCTTGCGCCCGCGCTCTTCGCCGTGCAGCACAGTGCCGGCAATGGCGTAATCACGGCCAAGCAGCGTTGCCGCCAGCTCGAAGTCCGCCGCTTCGATCGCAGAGCGGATGCGTGAAGACGAGACCACTGCGCCCAGCATTTCAAAGGCGGCGGCCTCGGTGACGGTGAAGTCCAGTTGATCGGCCAGTTGGCGAAGATCGTCGACATGCCCTTTACGGTCATGGCCGAAAGCAAAATCATAGCCGACGTGGATATGTCTGAAAGCGAATGCGTCGTGCAGGGCGCGGGAGAATTTATCGGCGGACCAGGCGGCCAGCGCCTTGTTGAATGGCAGCAGCAGCACGGCGTCAACGCCGGCGCCTTCAAGATATTGTAATTTCTCATGCACATGACACAGGCGTCGCGGCGCTTCCGCCGGGAACAGCACGGCGCGGGGATGCGGCTCGAATGTTACGACAACGGCAGGGCCGCTAACGCTCAGCGCATGGCCGCACAGCTCAGCCAGCACCTGCTCATGCCCCATATGCACGCCATCGAAGTTGCCAACGGTGATGGCGCCGCCGCGAAGCCCGGTGATTGCTTTTGCCTGCTGCCATGAACGGATCACTTTCATGCCGCGGAGGCTAGCGCCCGTGGGGCCGGGACACACGCAACAATCACTGTCGGATTTATAAATCGGGGACGGCATGCCCCTTTCTTATTTCGGGAGGCGTAATAATCTTATGAATGAAGCCCGGGAAGCAAGGATAAAGAAACTGATATGCGATAAACGCCCTGAGCAGATGAAGATGGATTTTGCGTTGTGGAACCGTCCGGCGGTGATGCTGCTGATAGAGCAGGAGTTTGGACTCAAGCTTTCTGTCGAAGATATCCGTGAAATCAGGAAAAAATAAGGTTAACCTGCCTGCCACGGAGAAAAGATGAATTTTAGCGCACAACAGAATTTTGAGCATGACCAGCCTGCTGCTACAGGGGTTCTGCTGACCAACCTGGGAACGCCTGACGCGCCATCGAAGGTTGCTGTGCGCCGTTATCTGAAGGAATTTCTCCAGGATCCGCGCGTCGTGGAAATACCGCGATGGAAATGGTGGATTATTCTTAACGGCATTATTCTCAATACTCGACCGGAGAAATCCGCTACTGCATATCAAAAGGTCTGGACGGATGCCGGCTCGCCGCTTTTGACAGCGTGCTATCGACAGCGTGACAAGCTTGAACCGGTGTTGAGAGAAATGTTTGATGACTCAATACATGTAGCTCTGGCCATGCGTTATGGCAGCCCGTCGATTCAGTCAGGCATGGAGGCGTTAAGAGAAAAAGGCTGCGGAGAAATCATTGTTCTGCCCATGTTTCCTCAATATTCGGCGACAACGACAGCCTCAACATTTGATGCGCTTGCAGACGTGTTGAAGGGCTGGCGCCGCATTCCCGCGCTGCATTTCATTGACAGCTACCATGACCATCCCGCTTATATTTCGGCCCTTGCAAGCAGCGTGAAAAGGCATTGGCGAACCCATGGCGAGGCGGAGCGTTTGTTAATCTCGTTTCACGGCATTCCCGAGAGCTACTATCAGGCGGGCGATCCGTATCCCTGCCATTGCCGCAAAACGGCGCGCCTGCTTAAAGAGCAACTGTCGCTGAAGGACGAACGCGTTTTTCTTTGCTTCCAGTCGCGTATGGGAAGTGAGCCGTGGATTCAGCCCTATACAGACAAAACACTACAGGAATGGGGCGAAGCGGGCGTTGAATCCGTTGATGTCGTATGTCCCGGCTTTGCCGCTGACTGTCTGGAAACGCTGGAAGAGATTGCCATGCAAAACAGGGATTTATTTCTGGCCTCCGGCGGCAGGCAATATCGTTATATACCGGCTCTGAACGATGCTGAGGCGCATATTGAGGCCCTGGCGCAGGTGCTTGCAAGTCATCTCGGCGGCGAGAAATAAAAAGGCCATGGACAGGCCTTTTTACGGCTTCATCAAAGTTTGGCAGGCAAAATTTCACGCTTCATCGATACTCCTCCCTCATGATTTTGACAGTAGCGGCATGTTCGGTTTTTTCAATCCATTGCTCCATCTTTGCCTGTTGCAGAAGGCTGATAATTTCATCCCTCACTTCTTCCAGAGGCTTTTTTGTTTCAGGATGGTGATCCAGCACTTCAATGACGTGCCAGCCGAACCTGGTTTTCACCGGTTCGCTCAACGTATTTAATTTCAGTTTAAAGGCCGCATCATCAAAGGCCTTCACCATGACGCCTCTGGGAAACCAGTTCAAATCGCCGCCCCGGGCTTTATTGCTGTCATCCAGCGATTCACGGGCGGCCAGCAGTTTAAACAGGTCTCTCCTGCGCTTGAGCTTATCGATAATCTTAAGCGCCTTTTCTCTGGAGGCGACAAGAATATGCCGCGCATGGATTTGTTCCGGCACGGCAAAGTCGCTCCGGTGCTGTTCAAACCAGCGCTTAATATCCGCATCCTGAATCTTTTCCATCCTGGCCAGACGCCACTCTTTTGCAGCTTCGATCAGAATTTGTCGGCGAACATGCTCAATGCGCTGCTGAATCCCGAAATCGAGGTCAAGGCCCAGTTCAACGGCCTTCTGACTCAGGGCGTAGCGCCGAATGATGGTGCGTAACAGATGCGCCCTGGCCTTGGGGTCATCACGAAATTTCTGAAGCGATTCAGGCAGGGCGTTCATTTCGGCATCAATATCTGCCTCATAAACAGGTTGCCCGTTGACCGTGGCTGCAACTGGGCTATCCGGCAAAGGGGCCGGCGCGTCAGCCTGCTGTTGACAGGCCGACAGCATGGCCAGAACGCCGGCTATGATGATGGTTTCCGGTTTTGGAGCGTAAATCTGCGTCGCTGCCACCATGCCTCCTCTTGCTCAGCAAGTTCGCCAGAGTAGCGTAGCGTTCAACTTTGAACCAGCGCGTGTTGTATGATCCCGGAAAAAGGGCTTGCGCGTCAGGGGGGGTAAATCTTGACTCCAGTTGTGATGGCGATCGTGGTCTTGTGCCTGTACATTCTGTTTTTCCGTTTTTATGCGCAGGGCGTCCTGGGCCGAAAGATTTTCGCCCTGGATGCCGGGGCTGTTACGCCGGCGCATGCCATGCGCGATGACGTGGATTATGTTCCGACCAACAAATACGTGCTGTTTGGCCATCATTTTGCATCAATTGCCGGGCTTGCCCCCATGCTGGGGCCGGCCATCGCCGTGATCTGGGGCTGGGCGCCGGCCTTGTGCTGGGTGGTGTTCGGCACACTGCTGGTTGGCGCAGTGCATGATTTTTCGGCGCTGGTGCTTTCGGTTCGCCACCAGGGGCAAAGCGTGGGCAGCATTGCCAGAGACGTGATAAGCCCGCGCACGAGGCTGCTGTTTCTGCTGGTGATTTTCTTTCTTGTGGCCCTGGCCATGGGCGTGTTCGTGCTGGTCATCTCCGGCCTGTTCGCAGCGCCCGATGCGGCAAACATCCCCCCCACTGCGCACCCGGAGGCCATTTTCCCAACCTATTCGCTGATGTTGATAGCCATGCTCATCGGCTTTTCCGTATATAAAAAGAATTTGCCAATGTGGCCGATGATCGCCCTGGGCTTCGTACTCATGCTGGTCACAACGGCCATCGGCCTGGAGATGCCGATTACCGGCTTTGCCGCCAGCGACTGGACATGGACGCTGCTGATCTATGCCTTTATTGCCAGCGTATTGCCTGTCTGGCTGTTGCTGCAACCACGGGATTTTCTAAATTCGCTGTTGCTTTATCTTGCTCTGTTTTCGATGCTGCTCGGATTTTTCCTGCTCTCTCCCGACTGGGTTGCGCCGGCCATTAACGCCCACCCCAAAGGCGCGCCGCCGATGATGCCATTTTTGTTCATTGTTATTGCCTGCGGCGCCGTTTCCGGCTTTCACGGGCTGGTTGCATCCGGGACGACATCCAAACAGCTGAACAGGGAGACAGACGCTCCGTTTGTCGGTTACGCCGGCATGATCGGCGAGTCGCTGCTGGCGTTGCTGGCCGTACTGGCGACAACCGCAGGCGCCTTCTCAAGCAGGGCCGACTGGGAAAGTTTTTATGGTTCGTGGGGCCAGGCCGTGGGCCTGCACCAAAAACTTGGCGTCTTTATCCAGGGCAATGCCAATTTTATTCACCAGTTGGGCGTGCCGCTTGATTATGCCGCCGCTTTTATCTCTGTCGTCGTCGTTGGCTTTGCCATGACCAGCGTTGACACCGGCGCCCGGCTGCTGCGCTTTAACCTTGAGGAGATTGGCCAGACCCTTGGCGTCAAGGCGCTCAAAAACCGTTATATCGCCACCTTTCTCGCCGTTGCAGCCATTGGCTGGTTCGCCTTCTTCAAGGTGGCGGGCAAGCCCGCCGGGTTATTTTTATGGACGCTGTTCGGCACCACCAACCAGATTCTGGCCGGCCTGACGCTGCTCACCGTCACCATTTACCTCTACCGCAGGAAAAAGCCGATTCTCTACACCCTGCTGCCAATGCTGCTGGTGCTGGGGGCGACAATTTCAGGCATGGTCATGGGCATCATCAAGGCTGTCGGCAAAGAGCAATGGGCCGTAGCCTCTGTCGGCGCGGTAATATTTCTGCTGGCAGGCTGGGTGTTGATTGAGGCGCTTCTGGTCGTGAACGGACTCCGACAGCAGCGAGCCGATCAAGGCGACGGATCTACCGCAAGCTGACC
>CAYTFI010000092.1:0-7104 GCA_964437065.1 uncultured Zetaproteobacteria bacterium
CAAACACTTGCAGGATCTAGGTATTAGTGATAATCACCCTGTCGCAAATGAATTTCGGGCAGAATGACATCCCAGGCCTGCTGCCGGCGATTAACTATTGCCGCAGTTCATCCGGCCCGTCGCAGCCGCTGTCAGGCAGTTTGGCCGCTCTTTCCACCAGCCTGTTTGCCCATAGCTGAAAATCGCTCCTGTCGCCGGGCGGCATTTCTCCGGGCAGGCAGGCGTTTGATGCGCCCGGAGTTTCGGATTAAACCGGCCAGGGAATTCATATCCCCTCTTGATTGATGCTCAAGCCGAAAAAAGTCCGTTCATGGCGTTTTTACTCCCGCAGAGCGAAAAGTGCGATTTTTTCTCTTTGCTTGCCAACAACCGCTATATGCATAATATTTGGAACGTATTACTCGGGATCTAAAAATGCGGCGTCGGATACTCTTTAACATGAAACAAACAACGCGCCTGCATGGATTTTTTCCACCCTGTGGTTGAACGAGCTATCGTGCCTTGTGAAACAACACCCATTGCTTCACAAAGCTTGCTTATCACGGGGTGGAAAAAATCCATGCGCGTTAAGGAAACAGTCAGCGCAAGGGAGCATGGTAATGTTGAATGTTTTGCTGATCGACGATGAAAAAAGTGTCCAGGTGATTATGTCTTCATTCCTGCAACGCTATGCCCAGAAGCATGACAAGCTCATCAAGAACATCGCCTTGCTTGACCCCGTGAAGGGCCTTTATGAAGCCACGACCAATGGAAACCACTACGATTTAATCCTTCTGGATGTCCACCTGCCCGGCATATCCGGCGATGAAATCTATCAAAATATCATGCAGAAGCATCCTGAGCTGCTTGATCGGGTTTTGTTTGTCACCGGCTACAGGGAAGATCTGGACGAACGCTTTCCGGATCTGGATTTAAACGTGCTGGACAAACCGTTTCGCTACGCCCAGCTGGAAGAAAGAATTCACGCTATTTTATCCTGAGCCACAGCAAAACTCCGGGTGGATGAGCAGCAATCTCACGTTGAGTCAATTTCCAGCCTGGAAATTGGCCGACGCGGGGAAGCTGATCGCCGCTCACGAGTTTTGCTGTGGCTCCTGATTGCGCCGTTCCAGCCAAAGGCCAGCATCAAGGCAAGCATGGGCGCCCCTGAAGTTATTTTCCCCTCTGCCAACCATTGCAGAGCCCGCTCGCGCGGCGCCCACAGACAGCGAATGTCTTCATGTTCCTCCTCGACGCCGCCGCCTTCGTCACTTCGATTGTGTTTGTCCACCAGCCCGAGAAATAGCTCAATGCGCTCGGAGCAGGCGCCTGGCGTGGTGTAATATCGGCCAAGAAAGCTGACCTCGCGGGGCGCGTAGCCTGCTTCTTCCACGGCCTCGCGGCAGGCCGCCTGCTGCGCTGATTCTCCATCATCAATCATGCCGGCGACGATTTCCAGCAGCCACGGGTTGTCGTTACGCACAGCCGGCCCGATTCGAAATTGCTCAATCAGCAATACTTCATCGGCATCGGCATCATACAGCAGTATGGCTACGGCATCGCCCCGCTCCATGTTTTCCCGCCTGACCTGCTGGCTTCCGCCGGCAAAGCAATCGTGCTCCACCGTGTAGGCATGCATGGCGAAAAAGCCATCGTATAGCGTCTGCCTGTTAATAATTTGATAATCCATGATTCACTCCGGGGGGGCGGATTAATATCCGGGCTTAGCGCATTGCGCCGATGAATGCTACACTAAGCCGCATGAAAATACTGGTTGTTGAAGATGAAGAGCGCGTCGCCCATTTTATACAGAAAGGGCTGAAGGAAGAAGGCCATGCCGTGGATGTCTCCTATGATGGAGAAGATGGCGAGTTTCTGGCTGAAATCAATGATTATGATCTGATTATTCTCGATCTTATGCTGCCCAAGAAAAATGGAATTATAGTGTGCCGGGAGCTTCGCGCAGCCGGCGTCGCCACGCCCGTGCTGATGCTCACTGCGCGCGATTCAGTCGAAGACAAGGTTCGCGGGCTTGATGCCGGCGCGGATGATTATCTGGCCAAGCCGTTCGCCTTTGAGGAGTTGCTGGCCCGCGTGCGCGCCCTGTTGCGACGTCAGTCTGAAAGCAAGGCCCCGACTCTGACGATGGCCGATCTGGAGCTGGATCCCATCAGCCGCAGGGTGACCCGTGCGGGCGTCGCCATTCGATTGACCACCAAGGAATACGCCCTGCTTGAATATCTTCTGCGCAATCCCGGCAAGGTGCTGACGCGCACACTCATCGGGGAGCATGTCTGGGACATGAATTTTGATCCGGAAAGCAATGTGATCGACGTGTATGTCAGTCACTTGCGCGCCAAGATTGACAGGGACTTTGAGCCTGCCCTGCTGCATACCCTGCGAGGGCAGGGTTATTTGCTCACGGACGAAGCTCCGCCGGCCTGACCCGCCTTATCCCCATGGGCATCTTCAATTGGGTGCGATCAAACATCTTTCGCACTTTTCGCGGTCGTCTGGCCATGTTGTTCATCACCCTGGAAGTGGGCATTCTGTCGTTTACCGCCGTGCTTTTGTATGTCGCGCTGTCCAACAGGGTGTATGTGGAGGTGGATGAACAGCTGATGGATCAGGCCGGGAACCTTGCCAGAGAGCTGGAGAGCGCCCCCTTCTATTTCTGGTCGGGCCATTTGAACGGCTTTGCCAATCACTATCCGGGCCCCATTCAGCTGGTCGGCTCCAGCGGCTTGATCCTGTTCCGTTCCGATCATTCATTGATTGACAAGGGCGGCAATGACGTCAGCAGAGCGCTTGGCATCACATTCCGCAAAGATGTCGCCACCTTTGCTTCAACAGAATCACTACTTAACAAGACGAACATTCGGGTCATCGCATACCCTGTTCATCGCGGCAGTCAAATCGTTGCAACCCTGATGCTTGGACACAGCACAGCGGATATTCGGGCTGTGTTCAAGCTGCTGTACTGGCTGGGCGGCATACTCGGTCTTATTGCCACGGTCATTGTCTCGGTGACCGGCTACTCCATAGCCAAGCGGGCGCTGGAACCGATTCAGGAGATCACTTCAACAGCGCGCGCAGTGGCGGCAGGAGACCTTTCCCGCAGGCTCAAATCCAAATCGCAGGATAAGGAGATTGGCGTTCTTGTCCGGGTATTGAATAAAATGTTTTCCGACCTTGACGCCAGTTTCCAGGCCCAGAAGCGTTTTACTGCCGACGCCTCGCATGAACTGCGACTGCCCCTGACCATTCTCAAGGGAGAAATGGAAGTCGCCTTGCGCCGACCGCGAACTACGGACGAATATCAGAATATCCTGCGCCAGCAGCTGGAAACCATTGATCGCATTCAGCGCATTGTTAACGATCTGCTCACCCTTGCCCGCGCCGATGCAGGCCAGCTTGAACTGGCGCAGACGCCCGTTGATCTGTCGCTGTTATTGCAGGAAGTCTGCCAGCAGCATCTCATTCTTTTCGACAGCCACCATGTGGCGCTGGATGAGGAAATCGACGATGGACTGGAGGTTATCGGTGAAGCAAGCCAGCTGGAACGAACGGTTATGAACCTGTTAAGCAACGCCTTCAAACATGCGCCGGAGCGATCCAGCATTAAACTTGTCGCCCGGGCCGTGGACGGTTCGGCAATCATCAGCGTTAGCGATGAAGGCGCAGGAATCGCCAGCGGCCAGCAGCAAAAGCTGTTTGACCGTTTTTTCCGCGCCGACGATGCGCGTGCGCGCAAGGACGGGGAAGGCGCCGGGCTGGGACTGGCCATATGCAAGCGCATTGTTGACGCCCACGGCGGCGATATCTGGGTGGAAAGCGAGCCGGGAGAGGGCGCTACATTCTTCGTTCGCCTGCCTTTGTCCGATGCTAACCCCGGCCATCAACAGCGATTAAGCAATATGCTTGAAAGCACGGAATCGTAAGGGGCGACTATCCGGTCAGGTCGCCCCCTGATTTGAGCGATAAGAAGAAATCAGCGCGCCGATATGAGCCGGCTCAATATTTTCGGCCAGAAATGCTTCGCCAATGCGACGCAATAAAACATAGCGGATTTTACTGCCAATATTTTTTTTATCATGCCCCATGGCGTTCAGCCACGCATTCGCCTCAAACTCGGGAACAGCGGTCGGCAGCCCGGCTGACTGGTAGCAATGCAGAAGCCGCTGTTCGGTTCCGCCCGGAGCGAGATTCAACTGCTCGGAGAGCCGGGCCGCCATCAAGGCGCCAAGGGCTACGGCCTCGCCGTGCAGATAGCGCGTGTAGTGGGTCATGGACTCGATGGCGTGGCCAAAGGTGTGCCCGAGATTCAGCAGGGCGCGCATGCCCTGTTCGGTTTCATCATGCATGACGATTTCAGCCTTATGACGACAGGATGTGTGAATCACCCTGGCCAGCACGTCAGCGTCCAGAGCCAGCGCCGCCGCCATATTGCTATTGATCCAGTCAAAAAAGCCGGCGTCTCGAATTAACCCGTATTTAATGGCCTCCCCGAGACCCGCTCTGACTTCACGCATGGCCAGCGTATTCAGCACAAGCGGATCGACCCAGACAAGCTGCGGCTGATAAAATGCGCCGATCATATTTTTGCCATGCGGATGGTTGATGGCGGTCTTGCCGCCAACGCTGGAGTCCACCTGCGCCAGAAGCGTAGTCGGCATCTGGATCAATGGAATGCCGCGTCGGTAACAGGCCGCAGCAAAGCCTGTCATGTCACCGACAACGCCACCGCCCAACGCAATCACAGGCTCGTCCCGCGACAGCTTCGCCTGCATCAGCGCATCGATAATGCGGGAAAAGCCATCCATGGTTTTGAAGCGCTCGCCGTCATCAAGGATGCAGTCGGACGTTTGCCATCCGGCCTGTTGCAGGGAGTCGCGCACAGTCGCCAGATACAGGGGCGCAATGGTGGCGTTGCTGACCACCATGCAACGCGAGGGAGAAGGAAACAGGCCGGCAAGCGCCTGACCAAGACGGCCCAGACAGCCCGGCTCAATATGAATATCATAGGAACGCGGCCCCAGATCGACCCGATATGTCTGATCATGTCTCATCTGCCAAGTCTGCCAGCTTCCGCCTTGCCAGGGCAACAGGCAGAAAGGGCGGCTTGCAAACGAATCAGCCAGGAATGCGTGCGGCCAATTCTTTTCCAGGATCAGTGCATGGTCGCCAGCAGGGGGCGTTGGCGCACAATCTCCGCTTCAGCTTCGGCCAGATCATTGAAACGTCGATAAACTGTCTGTTTGTCAAAGTAGCGTTGCGCCATGTCGGCAAACAGGTGTCCGTGTTTGGCTTCACAGGCCCACAACCCCTTATAAAACTGTTTCAGTTCGATATCATCGAGCGCCTCGCTGACCAGGCGAAAGCGTTCAGCGCCGCGAGTTTCTACAATCGAGAAGATCAGCAGACGGTCAAGAAAATGCTCTTCGCGCCCGTGCCGCTGCTGCTTCAGCAGAGCCTTGATGTATGGATCGGGCGTATCCGGCAGCAGGGCAATATCCCGCGCCTGCATCAGGCGGTAGCATTGGCGGAAATGCTCCAGCTCCTCTATCGAAAGATCAATCAGGGCAGGCAGAATTTCATGCCGGTCATGAAAATGCACGACCATGCTCATCGCCGTGGAGCTTGCCTTGCGCTCACAGTTGGCATGGTCGGCAAGAAAATGACCGAAATCGGACAACACGGCGTCAACCCATCCGGGCGGCGTGGCATATTGAATATCCAGCGATTTTTTTGCCATGAGCAACCCCTTTGTTTATGCGCCATCTGAGGCGTTATCTGAATCTGCAACAGCTGCGGCCCGCCGTCATGGCGCCGCCAGAGCGTCAACTGCGCCTGATTGCCGTCATCCCATGCCTGAATGAACCGGGAATGATTGAGCTCTTGAACCATTTGCATCACTGCGCCCTGCCGGACGGAATCATCGAAATTATAATCGTGATCAATCATGCAGCCGACGCGCCGGAAAAAATACGCCGGTGCAATCTGCAAACATATGCCGACATCAGGGATTGGCAAGCCCAACGTATTAGCCCGGCCTTGCCGGCGCATGTCATCCCCGCCTTTGATCTGCCGCCAAAGCATGCCGGCGTCGGGCTGGCCCGCAAAATCGGCATGGATGAAGCCATGCGGCGCTTTGCCGCCATCGAACAGCCGCAGGGGGTGATTGCTTCGCTGGATGCCGATTGCCGCGTTTCCGGCAATTATTTTACCGCGCTGACGGCTGCATTTGATGCGCAGCCGGACATGCATGCCGCCACCGTGGCCTGGGCGCATCCTGTCGATGCCATTGCCGACCTGCGTCAACGCCATGCCATGATATGTTATGAACTGTTTCTGCGCTACATCGAGCAGGGCTGGCGCTACGCGAATCTTCCCTACGCATTTACTGCTATCGGCTCCTGCTTCGCCCTGCGCGCCAACGCCTGCGCCCGCCATCACGGCATGAACAAGCGCAAGGCCGGCGAAGATTTCTATTTTCTGCACAAACTGGCGCGCGAACGCCCATTGGGGCGCATTGACGCAGCTTGCGTTTATCCGTCGGCGCGAATGAAATCGCGCACGCCCTTTGGCACCGGCCAGGCGATAGCCGACTGGTATAACAGTGCATCTGCCAGCTGGAGCGTATGCGACCCGGCGCGCTTTGATGAATTGAAATGCATGCATGATCAGTTGGGTGATTTGTTCAGCATGCAAACGGAGATATGGCTGAAGGGCCTGCCTCATCGTCTTTCACAGTATTTGCAAGCCTCGGATATAGCGTCGGCAGTTGAGGGCATGCGTGGCAACGCCGCTTCAGGCAGCAGCTTTCAGGGCAGATTCTTTGTCTGGTTCGATGGCCTGAAGGCCTGGCGCTATGTCAATCAGGAGGGCGCGCAACAGCCCGTTGAGCAGGCCGCCGCATCGCTGCTGCGCATCTGCGGCATGGCGTCGCCGCCAGACCCCGATGCCAGAGCGCTATTGATGCGATACAGGCAGACGAATGGGCGAGCAAATTAACCTGGAATCCTACCTAACGCGCATGGATTTTTTCCACCCCGTGATATGAAACTATTATCACGGGATGGAAAAAATCATGCAGGCGCGTTGTTTGTTTCATGTTAAGTTGGA
>CAYTFI010000093.1:0-6918 GCA_964437065.1 uncultured Zetaproteobacteria bacterium
CAATAGAGTTCATCTGCAGGACAGCGAGTAAGACAGCCCCTACTCGAAATAAGTATAGTGGGCAAAACTCTGGCCTGGATTGAGCGCGCTATCGTAATACATGGACAACAACCGCATATGACCGGTTTTCCCCAGGCCGCCGGAAGTAATTGTGTGAAAATTGTCTCCGCCAATCAGCGTATGGCGCTGAGTCAGAAACAGCCTGTCCAGCGCTCCGGCTTCAAGCAGTGTCGCATGCACCCGGGGCCCGGCAATCATATAGGCGCTGCGAAAACCGAGTGCGACCAGTTCTCCCCTGAGCGCCACGCCCTCCACATAGCACTCACCGGCTGCCACGACATGCGCGCCATGCGCCCTGAGGCTGGCAATGCGGCCCGGATCAGCCATATCAGTTGTAAACACGTATATATCCCGGTCTGCAATCCTGTCCAGCGCTTTAAGCGGAATGTCCAGACTGCGGCTCAGAATAGCCACCGCGGGCTGCTCCGCGAGTCCCTGCCTACTCCGCCACGCCAGCAGATCAGCGTATTCACGTCCCCTTCCAACCGGCAATACGTCCTGCGCCTGGCCTCTGGCAAGCTGGCGAAAATAGCGGGCCGAGGTAATCATCACGTCAGATTGCGCCGCCAACTCCTGATACAAGCGCCAGTCACGTTTATTGGCAATCGTGTCGGGAACCTTGAACTCGCCCGTTTCCCCATCCCGTACTGAAATACGCCCATCCAGGCTGATAATATAGTTGGAATAGATGAGAATTTCTCCGGCTGCCGCCTGCCGGTGCAGGTTCAATCTCAGATACAAACCTTCAAGCGGCACTTCATCCTGCGGCGGCGGATACAGCCTTAAAACGGGGTCTGCCTCTGTTTTATCCATCAGAGCCACCTGTAGCCGTAAAGCCAGCGCGCGGTTATGTTGCCGATATTTCGGGCCGAATGCACGAACCCCTCCCATCGCTGTCCCGGCAGATCAACCCACAGCGCGCAGGAAAAACCGCAACTTCCCCAATCCTGCTTCACTCGTTCGGCATCAGTCATCACAGCGCCCAGTGTAATACCCAGCAAAATGTATTGTCTAAAACGGCCACAGGCTCCAGCCGCTGTCCAGTTCGTCCTTACAGCGGGCAATCTGCGCCCGGTAGCGCTCGGCCCGGCGCTCTACCTTGTGCGCCACCCTGATCAGCCATTTCTTGTTCAGGTAGGTCCTGCGTTTGTAACCGCCATGCCCTTCATGATAAGCCAGGTACTGTCTGTAAGCATCTCCTTTGGAAATACCGAGCAGCCGATGGCTCATATTGCCATACCAGCCGATAAAGTCCGTGACATCCTCAAAATCATCCCGATCAGCGCCGCTGTTGCCGGTCTTGTTCATATACCATTCCCATGTCGCATCCTTGACCTGGGCAAAGCCATAGGCCGATGAGGAACGGAACCATGGAATAACACCCAGCAGGGTATCGCGCGGCGGCTTGGCATCGCTACGAAAACTGGATTCCTGATATATGATAGCCAGTTGCACATGCACCGGCACACCCCATTTTTTATAGGCATGATGGGCATAGCCATACCAATCATCCTTTTCCCTGAAGATGTCGCAGCCATCGTTGAGGTTCCGGGGCGGCACCGTAGCGCAACCGGCCAGCACAGACATGGTAACAAAAACCATCCACCAGCACTTCATATCTTTGCCCCTACATCAACACCCGTTCAATACCGCCATTTTCTACCTGGCGAATGAACCCCTGCTGCCAGTGCTCGCCTTTCAGATGACGGATAAGCTCAATCACGATGTAATCCGCCTCCACCCCTGCCTCCTCCAGGCGGCTCAGTCCCTGCAGACAAGCAGGACACGATGTCAGCACCTTCTGCCTGCCATCGCCATCCAGTTGCACCCTGGCCCTGGCTATTTCCTCTTCCTTGCGGGCTCGAATCCTGCCGGCAATTTCCGGGTGGGCGACGGCAAGCGACCCGGCCTCCCCGCAGCATTCGGCGGACATGACCGAATCCGAACCAAGCAGGGCATTGATCACCACCCCTGAGCCATGCCGTTTCAGCGGCGTATGGCATGGCTCATGAAACATGTACTGCACGCCGCTTAACGCCTCTGCTTTAACGCCCTGTGTCATCAGGTATTCATGAATATCAATGAGTGGGGCTTCCGGAAAAACCCGCTCAAGTTCATATCTGGCCAGCTGGTCGAAGCAGGTACCGCAGGAGACAATCACCGCCTCGAAGTCCAGATAGGAAAGCGCATTCTTCAGACGATGGAATAGCACGCGGTTATCATAGCTAATCTTGTCCCCGCGTTTGCGGTCGCCGCTTGCCGTGCTCGGGTAGCCGCAGCAGAGATAGGCAGGCGGCAGCACAACATTCAGGCCCAGATCAAACAGCATGGCCTTGGTAGCCAGCCCCACCTGCGAAAACAGGCGTTCAGAGCCGCAGCCGGGAAAATAGAATACCGCTCTGCCATTCGCCCTGGCCGGATCACGGAGCACCGGAATCATACTCTTGCCGTCGCTTTCGATTCCGAGACTCTGACGCGCGGTTTTCAGCGGCAGCGCAGGCAGCGGCCGCTCTACGAAATTAATCACCTGTGCGGCAACACCATCGAGATTGCGTTTGGCTGCAGGGGTCTTTTTGATCAGACCAGCCCTTTTTGCCAGTCCGTACAGCAGCCGCTGGCCGGCATAACCCCAGCGAATCATTCCTGCACGCATGAGGCCAATGGCAGTCGGGTTTTGCATGACAAGAAAGGCAAGTGCCAGCCTTGAAACAGGGTTAAAGCGGGCATGGCCTTTGTCCTTCAGCAGCGCCCGCATGCGCTCGGTAACCAGGCCAAAATCGATATCGACGGGACAGGGGGGTTCGCATTTATGGCAGATGGTGCAGTGGTCGGCTACATCATGCAGGCCCTCAAACTGATCAAATGAGATGCCGCCGCCAGTCTGCGACTCGTATAAGAATGCCTCGATGATGGCGCCTGTGGCCTGAATTTTGTTGCGTGGCGAATACAGCATGGAGGCGCGCGGGAAATGCGTGTTGCACACCGGCTTGCACTTACCGCACCTAAGGCAGGGTGAAATCACCTCGGACAACCCGGTCAGATCGGCCGCTTCCAGAATCATCGATTCCATCTCCAGCAGGTTGAAGCTGGGCGTGTAGGTGAACTGGAGATCGCATCCCGGCATCAGCTTGCCGCGATTGAAAACGGCATCCGGGTCGCAGCGCTGCTTGTATTCCGCCATCTCATGCAGGTATGCGGGCGGCATGTAATCCAGCTTGGTGATGCCAATGCCGTGTTCGCCGGAAATCACGCCGCCCAGCGCAAATGCTTTCTTCATAATTTTCGCGACCACTGCATAGGCCTGTTGCAGCATGGCATAATCATTGGAGTTCACCGGGATATTCGTGTGCACATTGCCGTCACCGGCATGCATGTGTGTAGCCACGACAATACGCCCGGACAGCGCCTTTTTATGCGCTGCCGCAGTCCCGTCAATCAGAGGCTGATAGCCACGCAGCGTTTCCCGGATTGCCTGCCCCACCTCGGAGCGGTAGGAAATTCGCAACCCCCCCCGTTGAAT
Organism: uncultured Zetaproteobacteria bacterium; assembly: GCA_964437065.1. GTDB lineage: Bacteria > Pseudomonadota > Zetaproteobacteria > Mariprofundales > Mariprofundaceae > Mariprofundus. The sequence continues at coordinate 3,581 of CAYTFI010000093.1, forward strand.
CACCCGGAACAGGCTCTCACTCCCCCTGGGCTCGACGCCTTCCGGCAGCAAAGGCGCCCCGGAAGCCGGCTGATCCAGCCCGGTGAGCCACGCCTGCCAGCGGCTGCGTGCTCCTGCGGACGCCTCAAGACATGCGTGCAGTTTGCCGATGATGAACTCACCGCTTTCCACCACCAGCAGAGCACGCACCGACGGATCACTCTCAGCGACAAGTGTCAGTTGACGATTCAGATACGCGTCGATCTCATCCAGCGCCTCGAGCTTGTTAGCGATCGAGTTTTCGATATTCAGGTGCTCGATAAAATCGTTGTACTCGGACAGGCGATCAAGCGGAATCACCACGTCTTCATTCAATTTGAAGGCGCGCGTATGCCGGGCAATCGCAGCCATGCTGCCGCGCACCTCCCAGAAGCTGTTGCGATCCGCCGGCTGCACGGCGATGAAGCCCTCGCCATTGCCCTGTGAGGCAATGCGGCAAATTTCCGAGCACGCCTTGCCCACACTGCGCCTGTTATTGCCGGAAACATCAATCAGCAGCACCACGCGAGGTTTCTCACGACGCGTGGACTTTGACTTGTAACCAGTGGCCTTGACGTATTTTCCGTCGAAATGCTCCAGCCCTTCCAGGTGCGCGCCACTGGCTGCATCGACATGCTGTTTGATTCCGACTATGGCGCACGTGGCGGCTGTAAGATCGTGGCCGAAAAATTCGCAACATACCGTATGCGTATACCTGAACGGCTCGTGCAGTACGAATGTGGCTTCGGTGACAAACCCGTCCGTGCCTTCCTTCTGCACGCCGGGCAGGCCGCCCAGCGCCTTGCGTGTAACATCCTTGCCGAGTCCCTCGCGGCGAAAAACCGCACCCGGCACAGCCAGTTCCTCGACCTCACCGATTTGTATGCCGGTTCCGACATCTGTTCGGGTCAACGTAAAGCGCGCCTCACCATCGGCCGGGATGCGCCCCATATTGTGCCCCTGCCGCTCCATTGTCAGCCAGTTTCCGTCCGGCGTGGCCATCTTCCACGACAGCAGATTGTCCAGACAGGTACCCCAGATGACGGCGTGCCTGCCACCGGCATTGGTGGCTACATTGCCGCCAATTGTGCAGGCCCAGAGACTTGTCGGGTCGGTGGCGAACACATGCGGCTTTGATGCTTCCATGACACGGCCAGTGACCGCCCCGGCCTGGGCCGTAATCGTGGCGATCCTGCGCCGGCCGATCCGGCGTGCCTCCACGGCGCCGATATGGTCCAGTTTTTCGACATTGATCATCACTGAATTTGCAGACAGCGGTACCGAACCGCCACACAGGCCAGTGCCGCCGCCGCGTGGAATCACAGTCAACCCCAGCTCTTTTGCCGCCCGTATCAGGCCCGGAATCTCCTCCGGCGCATCCGGCGTCAACACGCAGAACGGGCTTTCCTGCCGCCAGTCCGTCGCATCCGTGGCGTGGTGCGTCAGCGTAAAGGCATCAAAGTGAACATTATTTCTGTGCGTATGCCGGGCAAAGGCATGTCTGGCCCGCTTGCGACGGCCCGGCTCTTCGGTAAACCAGCCATAAAATTTATCCAGCATGGCGCGGGCTTCTGCTGTAACGCGCTTTGCGCGATCATTGTCTGTGGCGGCAGCATCTATCCGGCCCAGCCGCTCCTCATGCAGCCTGCGCATTGTCTGCAGGCGCCTGCGATCATGCAGCATATCGTTACGCAGATACGGATTGCGCGTCGCGACCCAGATGTCGCCGAGAATCTCGAAGAGCATGCGGGCGCTGCGCCCGGTGCGCCGCCTGGCGCGCAGTGCGTTCAGATCATCCCAAGCCTGAGCGCCGAGAAAACGCAGCACGATTTCACGATCCGAATAGGATGTGTAGTTATACGGAATCTCGCGGATATTGTTGCTCAGGATATCATCGTCCTGCTGCTGCTTAGCCACACTCACTCCATACGCTTAAAGACTCGGCGCATGATAGCGGAGGTGAGTGAAGAAAGCATAAACGGCCTGGATGACTTATGTTGGCAGCGCCAGTTACTGGCCAGTGCCGGACGTTCAGCCCTAGTTTGCTTTTAATCCGGCGATCAAGCTGCCAGTTTTGAACTGATCAGACGGCTCAGGCTTACGCTATACGATGAGCTGATTGATCAAGGCAGGAGATGAGAATGCGCGAAACAAGCCTTGCTCCCGTTCCCCAAGCTCTTGACTTTTCGTTGCGCAACACGCAACACTTGGCTACCATGTCCATATGATTCGCTCGTTCAAGCACAAAGGCCTACGAAAGTTTCATGAGGCTGGAAGCGTAGCGGGCATTCAAGCCGATCATGCGCAAAAATTGAGAATGACGCTGGCTGCGCTTGATACGGCAACTGTGATTGAAGATATGGATATCCCCGGATTTCGGCTGCACGCCTTGAAGGGAAACAGGCAGGGGTTGTGGTCAATCACGGTAAACAAAAACTGGCGAATAACATTTTCGTTTGAGAATGGAGATGTGTATGTCGTCGATTATGAGGACTATCACTGATGAGTATGATGCATAATCCACCCCACCCCGGAGAATTTATTCGCGAGGTCTATCTTGAGCCGTTCAAGGTAAGTTACCGTCTAGCGGCGAAATCGCTGAATGTTTCTCCGTCTACATTCAACCGGCTTGTCATAGGCAAGAGCAACATCAGCCCGGAGATGGCCCTGCGCCTTTCCAAGACATTCGGCCGCAGCCCGGAAAGCTGGCTTACAATGCAGGATCATTACGATCTTTGGCAGGCCACAAGCCGTGTGAATCTCGATGAAGTCGAAAAGCTTGCCTTTGCCTGACAGGATGACATGCACATGTGTGAAACAAGGCCAATTCTTCATTAAAGGGAAGCTATGACCGCAGCATTTGATTTTTACGCTGAAAGAGCATTCCTTGGGTTTGTAAAAAGAACAATTGATAGCGAATCAAACCCAAACTTCAGCATTGATGATGGAGCCATCTCTATTCTTGCCTGTGCAGCAGCCCTTGAGGGTTTGGCAAATCGTATGCTCGAATTTATTGGTCGCTTAAAAAAGGAGAAAGATTCTACTATTCGAAATAAAATTGTTTACCTTGCTACTGTGGCAAACATCCCTTCTGATTGGGATATACAGCCTTGGTCAGGTATTCATGAGCTTCTCAGTGCCCGAAACTGGTTAGCCCATTATAAAGATTCTGAGGGTGGCCTTATAAGCCATGAAGGCAAGTGGATCAAATATTCTAACAAAAATTTTCAATCTTTGAGCAGAGCAAAGCTAGAAGAGTATTATCAATGATGTCCTCGCAAAAAGTCCCTTAAGCCGCCCATTGGTATTTAACAGTTTGG
>CAYTFI010000094.1:0-6902 GCA_964437065.1 uncultured Zetaproteobacteria bacterium
CAGCCCTGGCAAGAGCGGCGAAGGGCGATCAACAAAAGCGGTCAGTCGCGCTGTCATGATCTCCAGCGGTCGCTCCAGAGCGTGCCCGTAGGCCTGCTGATGCGCATCTTCAAAGCGCCGGGTCAGCGCGCTCATGTCATCATCGTGAAGCACGTCAATGCTCAAATGGAAGCCCTGCCCAACATAACACATGTCAACACGCCGCTCAAAGCTGAGTTGCAGCCCCTGCATCTGCCTTGTCGCCGCAGATTGCAGCTCCCTGAACAGGCCTTCCAGCTCCTGCTGCGTAGCCGAATCCCGCACGGCCATCCGCCGGCTGCGGGAAAACTCGCTCTGCTGCCTGCCGACCAGCATGCCGAAGGCGGAAAATGCGCCGCTGGCCAGGGGTGCGATCACCTTGCGCATGGCAAGCTTCTCCGCCAGCGCGCAGGCGTGCAGGCCGCCCGCGCCGCCAAAACACAACAGGGCGAAATCGGCAGGGTCAAAGCCGCGCTGCACGGACACAACGCGCAGGGCGCCGGCCATGTGTTCTTCGGCGATTTCGATCACCGCCTGCGCCGCCGCTTCGGGCGACAGCCCCAGCGCCTTGCCATAACGGCTAAATACGGCGCGGGCGGCCTGCACATCCAGCCGCATCGTGCCGGCCAGGCGGGCATCCGGCGGAATGCGGCCCAACAGCAGGTTGGCATCGGTCACCGCCGGCTGCTCGCCGCCCTGCCCGTAGCAGGCCGGACCCGGTCTTGCTCCTGCCGATTCCGGCCCCACCTGCGGCAGGCCCGCCTCATCAATCCAGGCCAGCGAACCGCCGCCGGCGCCGATTGTGTAAATATCCAGCATCGGCAGCGACACCGGCAAGCCGGCGATTTCGCCTTCGCATGTCATGCCCGCCACGCCCTGAATCAGGGCCACATCCGTGCTCGTGCCGCCCATGTCAAAGCTCAGAAGACGCTGCTCTCCCAGTTGCCTGCCAACCTCGCCAGCCGCCACAAGGCCGCCGGCAGGCCCGGACAGCACCAGTCGCACCGCCTGCCGACCGGCCAGTCCGGCCTGCATCACGCCGCCGGCTGAATGCATGACAAACAGGTGTTTGGGCGCCAGCAACGTTTGCAACCGCTCCAGATATCGCTGCACCAGCGGGCCGACATAGGCATTGAGAAAGGTGGTAGCGGCGCGTTCATATTCGCGGTATTCGGAAAGCACCTCATGCGAGAGCGAGACAAACAGATCTTCCGGCAACGCTTCGGCGACCTGACGCTCATGCGCCGGGTCAAGAAATGAAAAGAGCAGGCAAACGGCGACGGCCTCGTAGCCTCCCGAGCCGGCGACTTCGGCCAGACGCCTCAGATCATCCGGGCTGACAGGCGCCTGCGTTTCGCCCGCCGCGCTGATGCGACCGGAGATGCCAAAGCAGTCTTTCCGATCGACCGGCGGCCGGGGGATGTCGGGACATAGCCGGTACAGCTCGGGGCGTCTCTGACGACCAATCTTCAACAGGTCTTCCAGTCCGCGATGCGTGACAAACAGCGTGCGCACGCCTTTGCGTTCCAGGATGGCGTTGGTGGCCACGGTTGAGCCATGAACAAGATGCAGTTCGCTGCAATCCAGCCCCAGTTCATCGATGCCCTGCCGGATGGCGCGCGACGGATCATCCGGCGTTGACAGCACCTTGTAAACATGCAGGCCGCGCGGCCCGAATGTGACAAAATCCGTGAACGTGCCGCCGGTGTCAACGCCCAGAAACATGCGATATATCAGGCTGCCAGGTTCATGATTCAGGGCTCATGAACGGCAACTGCCGAATGCTGAAACGCCGGACGCCCGCCATTACTGATCCGACCCGCTCAAAGCCCGAATGGCGTGCGCAATCGCCTTGGCGCCTTCACGATTCTCCTGCTTGCCCGGCCCCCCTTTCGGCAGATGAATCGGCTCTCCGATCACAATCCGGGCGCGACTGCGGCGCCAGAATGATCGCCATAAATGGATATGATCATATGGCCAGACGCCGGACACGCGAAACGGAATCAGCGGCGCCCCGGTCGCCCTGGCGATAAGCACGGCTCCGGGCAAAAGCCGGTGCATGGGAATGGGCGGATTGGCCGCGCCCTCGGGAAACAGGCACAGGACATTGCCATCTTTTACCGTTTTAATGGCGTCGCTGACAGCATGGCGGTTGGCGCCGCCCGGATTCACCGCAATGGCGCCGACCATTTCAAAGCCCCGGCGTAAATACCACATTTTCCGAAAATACTCGCGCGCCATCAAAAAGCAGAGCGGTCGATTCACCGCCGCCTGAATCAGCAGCGGGTCAAGGCCGCAAATATGATTGCCAACGAGAATAACCGGGCCATCGGGAAGCCTGAATTCCTCGCCCGGAAGGCGATGCCAGCCCCGGCAAAACAGCCGGTTGATCAGCCGCAAAAAGGCGTTCGGCCCGCATTTTATCTTCTTAACCATAGCTCAAAATAACACTTTTAGCGGCGCAGCCCACAGATTATCTCCAAAGGATAGTAATTCTTCACCGCTGTACAAAACAAGACCGGCCCTGAACGCTTCAGGAGCAGCCTGTTGCAGCATGCGAATAGCTTGAAAGTCCTTGCTATTGACGCTCCGGGACAGCTTGACTTCAATGGCCGTCAATTGTCCTGCTCGCTCAAGGATAAAATCAATCTCATTTTTATCGGCTGTACGATAAAAACTTAAATTCGTCTGTCTTCCTGCCAGGGATACATGTTTGCGAAGTTCTGCAAAGACAAATGTTTCCAGTAACAGCCCCCTGCAGGGCGAGGCGAAGAAATCATCCTGATCAACAAACAAGATAATCTATGGCCTTTCTGACTGCTTCATTCAGGCTGAGCTCCTGCGCCAGAAAGGCGCTGACGGCGGAGGCCAGGCGGCAGCCGGTGCCGTGCTTCTGATCCGGCGACCATATCTGCCTGGCGTGAGGAAAGCCGGTAATATTCCCGTCCCTGTCACACAACAGATCAATCAGCGCGTCCGAGTCGGCATGGCCGCCCTTGAGCAATACGGCGCATTGCAACTTTTCGGCCAGTTGTTTCACCGCGCCGAAGGGATCGGCAACAGGCTCGCCGAGCAATATGGCCGCCTCATCCAGATTGGGCGTAAGCAGCGTCGCCATCGGCAGCAACGACCGGATAACAGCATCCACAGCGCCCGCATCAAGCAGCGTTCTGCCGCTGCTTGATATCATCACCGGATCAATCACAAGCCGGCCCCTGTGCAGTGTCTGCAACAGGCCTGAAACCAGCGCCACGCGCCCGGCGTCGACCAGCATGCCGGTCTTGACCACGGCCACATCGTAATAATCGAAAATCGCATGAATCTCGGCGTCAAGCTGGGCCAGGGATGCCGGCTCAATGCGCGCAATCGCCTTCGGATTTTGCGCCGTCAGCGCCGTAATGGCAGAGCAGCCATGCACATTCAGCGCCTCGAATACGCGCAGATCGGCCTGAACGCCCGCCCCGCCGCAGGAATCCGAGCCGCCAATGCTCAGGCAAGCCGACGGCCTGCTCATGCTCCCGCCCATATTTCAACCAGCCTTGCCGCTTCCGCTTCTATGTCGTCAGCGGCGAACAGAGCGGAGATAACGGCGGCGCAATCCGCCCCGGCCGCCTTGATCCGGGCAAGATTATCCGCCCTGATGCCGCCAATGGCGCAGATATTGGCCTCGGGAAACATTTCCCTGGCCCTTATCAGTCGTTGCAAGCCAATTGCCGGCGACTCAGGCTTGGACGCTGTTTTCCGGATAGCGCCGAAAGAAACATAATCAGCGCCGCCGGCCAAAGCCGACCGGGCAAAGGAGGCATCGGCCCGGCAAGTGATGCCGACGATAAGGTCATCGCCCGTTTCACGTCTCAATTGCATCAGGTCGGGGAGATCATCGCGCCCCAGATGCACGCCGTCGGCATCCGCATCGCAGGCCAGCGTCACCGAGTCATTGACAATAAACACAGCGCCATAATCACGGGTCAACTGACGCAGCGCCCGGGCGCGCCCGAGCTGCCGCTTATAGCCCTGCCGCTTGTCGCGCAATTGCACAATGCGAACCCCTCCTTTCAGGGCCGCTTCGGCCCGCGCCAGCAGATCGACAAGTTCAGGATCGGCCGGCAAAACGCCGTAAACGCCGGTCAATCGCTCCCGCATCAATTATTCAACCAGACTCAGAAGTTCGGTAAAATCATCAACCAGCCGAATCTGATCCCGATATTCTTCCGGCGGATGCTGGTAGCCGTGCATGGCGAAGGCGACGCCCATGCAGCCTGCATTCAGCCCCGCCTCCACATCAAACAGCGTGTCGCCGACCATCCAGGTCTTCGCCGCATCCTCGCCCATGATCCGGCAACACTCCAGCAGCATGTCCGGCGCGGGCTTTTTGGCGAAGCCGTCTTCCGGCGACAGCGCATGCGAGAGAAACGGCGCAATGCCCATCGCATCAAGCACTTTTACGCGCGCCCTGGCCGGCTTGGCCGTCACGCAGGACATCGGAATCCCCATCTCGCGCAGCCGCTCCAGCGTGGACATCACATTCGGGAACGGCTCGCCGTGATCAGCCGGGCGCTGCTCATAGATTTCGGCAAACCTGTGATACAGCGCCATTGTTTCAGGATGATCCATCGGCAGGCCCAGCACGCCGGAGGCAAGCTTTTGCGCGCCGCCGCCGACATGCGGCTGCGTCTCTTCCAGAGTCAGGCGCAGATCGTAACCCAGCGCCTCCAGCGCCCGATTGGCATTGGCGCGGATATCCGGCAATGCATCCACCAGCGTGCCGTCCAGATCAAATATAAATGCCTTCGCCTTGCCCATTATATCTTCCTTATTTGCTCAATGGCGAGCCTGAACTCCTCTCGCACATCGTATTCCTTTTCATTGTCGCGCAGGCGCTCAAGCGCATCGGCAACCGCATCGTCGCCGCCCCTGTCGGCCAGTTGCCCGAGCGCCCAGGCGGCATGGCCGCGCACCAGCGGCTCATCATCATGCAACGCCCGCATCAGTTCGGGAATAAATCCCGCATCAGCGGAATTGCCCATGGCGATGCAGACATTGCGCAACAGACCGCGCCGCCTTGCCCGCCTGACCGGAGACTTCCGGAATCGCCGCCGAAAGCCCTCATCATCAAGCCGCAGCAGGCTAGCAAGATCGGGCAAATTATTCTCTTTTTTCGGTTTAAGCAGATCATCCGGCCACCGCTCCGTTCTGATGGCCTGATTATTCCACGGACAGATCAACTGGCAATCATCACAGCCATAAATGCGATTGCCCATCAGCGGCCGCAAACGTTGCGCAATAAAGCCGTCGTATTCAATCGTCAGGTAGGAAATGCACAGCCGCGCATCCACCACATAGGGCGCTGTGATGGCCCTTGTCGGACAAATATCGATACAGGCCGTGCATGCGCCGCAGTGATTTTCGGCGGGTTCATCCACCTCAAGCTCCGCCGTGGTAAAAATCTCACCGAGCAAAAACCACGAACCCAGCTGGCGATGAATGCTCAGCGAATGCTTGCCCTGCCAGCCCAACCCGGCATTTTCCGCCAGCGCATGCTCCAGCACCGGCGCAGTATCGACAAACACGCGCTGCTCGTGCTGGCCAAGCAATGCATCCAGATCACGAGCCAGGGCTTTCAGCCGCTTTTTCATCACCTCGTGATAATCATCGCCATGCGCATAGGCCGTAATCACGCCACGACCCGGCGCAGCGCAGGCCTCATCCAGCGAACAGGCCGGCGGCGTATAACGCATGGCCACGGAAATGACCGACCTGACGGACTCCAGCATGGTCTCGGGAGTCATTCGCCGCTGCAAACGGGTTTCTTCCCCCATCCACGCCATGTCGCCCTGCATGTTCGCATCCAGCCAGCGCTGCAACGCCTTTGCATGCACAGCCGACACCTCAGGTCGCGTCATCCGGCACAAATCAAAGCCATGCCTGCCCGCCATCTCCCGAATGGCTGCGTTCAACGCTTTCAGAGCGAACCCGGAGGACTTTGCACAGCGCCAGGGTTCCGCTGCAACACATGCGTATCAATCTCCGTGGTTTTCACATCGGCATGCCCCGCCTGCAAATCTTTTTCAAAGATGCTTCGCACGCCCTGCAAATGGACTTGCAATGCTTCGCGCACCGAGACAGGCAGTAGCGTCGTCCGGTCTTTATCGCCTTTACCTGCACGAATGGTCAAAAACCCGTTGTCAAAATCAATGTCATGAATCCGCAACCGCAACAGCTCCATCAGGCGTAAACCGCCGCCATACATGATGAAGTCGTAAAAAGTCCGTCCGTGGCCTTTTTACTCCACGGAAAGCGAAAAACGCGGTTTTCACTTTCCTTACAAAGCAATGACTTACGTTGTAAGCCATTGCTTTGCGCGCCCGTCCATGGGCGCGTCTGATGCCTTTTTACGAAGGCATCATACATGATGCGCGCCATCAAGCCGGACTCATCACTCATGCAAGCCAGCAATCGACCCGCTTCAGCCTGACTCGGCACAACAGGAAGGCGCACCGGCTTCTTCGAGCGGACGGGTGCAATATCATTGGCAAAAGGTAAATCAAGCACCTTCCTGTATAAAAACAGCAAGGCGTTAAATGCCTGATTCTGTGTTGATGCGGCCACATTCTTATTGACAGCCAAATGGCTTAAACAGGCCTCAATATCCGCCTTGCCCATATCTTTGGGATGTTGCTTGTTGTGAAAATAAATAAAGCCTTTAATCCAGCGCACATAAGCTTCTTCGGCACGCTTGCCATAACGATGATAACGCGGCACCTCACGCACCTGTTCCATCAATCGCGGGGCAGATGGCCTGAATGTAGATTTCTCATTGACCCTATTCTGATATGCAGCCAAAGTGCCTCCTACAATCCTTATTTGAAACGTAATATGCAATA
>CAYTFI010000095.1:0-6892 GCA_964437065.1 uncultured Zetaproteobacteria bacterium
TTGCTGCTCGATTTGTTTTGGCTCATCGTCAAATCTCCTTGAATTCCATCGCCGTCATTACTGGTGACATTGCCAGCAATCATGCGGCGCGTTTACAAGATGTTCTTTCACCTTGGCCGGCAACCGCCTTGTCAGCTTCTCTATTTCGGCTGTCTTCATGGTTTTGGGGTGCTCGGGATCAAGCACGGCCGGCTGCGGGAATTTCACCGGCATCACGGGCTTGTCTGTCGCGGCGAGCGGAATCATCCAGCGCTCCGCCGGCATCGGCTTGCCGATATCCGACTCGCCCTGAAACTGCTCGTGACAGCTCAGACACCAGCCCATCGTCATGGGCTTGACCTTTCTGCCAACGGTAAATGTTTTAACATCGCCATGGCACATGCCGCACACCTGCTGGGTAGGCCGGCCATCCTGGAAGATAAAACGTTGAAGATGCCGTTTATGACTAAAATATACGAAATCGGGCATATCATGCACTTTCAGCCATGGAATAGGCTTTTTCTGCTCCCAGTAGGAAAACAGCTTTTTGATGCCGGGCTTTTCGCGCACCGAAGGAAGATGTTCGTGGCAACCAATGCACTTGGCCACGGGAGGAATGCCGGCCACCTTGCTGCGCCGGGCATAGGTGTGGCAATACATGCAATTAATTTTGAACTTTCCGGCATGCCTGGCATGAGGAAAATCAATCGGTTGCGGCGCATCGCTTACGTCGTCCGCCCATGCGCCCAGAGGAAGCAGGCAGGCCATGGCAAGCATCAAAATCACCTGCTTCAGCTTGAATGGCCATGTCACATTTATTCCTTGCCACATATCGAGAACCCCCCTCCATTGTTGCTTTTACATTGATCCGGTCATCCGGCGAACAGGGCATTTCAAGACAGTCCGCAAGAACATCCGAGGCCAACATTAACAAGTCTTAATCCCTTTTCAACCCCCCGCTGCTCACAAACATGGCAGGAAAAACTGCCAGCGCGCCATTTATGCGCCGTTCGCCAGGCTCCGTAACTCGGCAATGGCTCCGGCATAATCCGGCTTGCCGTAGACTGCAGAGCCGGCAACCAGAGTATCCGCGCCGGCTGCAACCGCCTCGGCTATCGTCCCCGTGCTGACGCCTCCATCCACCTGCAAACGCGCATCGCAGCCGGCGTCATCCAGCATCTTGCGCGCCTGGCGAATCTTGTCGGTCACGGCGTGAATATAGGACTGGCCGCCATAACCGGGATTCACGCTCATCAAAAGAACAAGGTCGGTGCAGTGCAATACATGCCGGATCGTGGACACCGGCGTTGCCGGATTCAGGCTGACGCCCGCCTTCTTTCCCAGCGAGCGAATCAGTTGCAGGGAACGCTCCAGATGAATGCATGCTTCCTGATGCACGGTAATAATATCAGCGCCGGCCCCGGCAAAGACCTCGACCTGCGTATCAGGGTGGTTGACCATCAGATGCACATCAATCGGCTTCTCCGTATGCGGGCGAACAGCGGCGCATATATTGGCGCCGATGGTGATCGGGGGAACAAATGAGCCGTCCATCACATCAAAATGAACCCAGTCGCAGCCGCCTTCATCAATGGCGCGAATCTCTTCTCCCAATTTGGCAAAATCTGCAGAAAGAATTGATGGCGCAATGACAATTTCTTTTTTCATGCTTGAAGTCCCCCTTTCCCGATGCGCGAATTTATACATCCGGCCCGCTTGATAGTCCAGCAAAGGCAAACCGGGAAAGGCATGGCATGAATGGAAACAACGCCCGCTGCCGCCATCAGCGGCGAGACAACAATTCCCGCAAGGCCTCCGGCGCCGGCTTGTCACCGTACATCATCGCCTGCAACTCCGTGGCTTCACAAGCCAGCAGGCCATCTATCGCCGCCATGACGCCGTCACTCCTCATATCCGCATCAAGCAAAGGCGACAGCCATGCGTCCAACTCCAGCATCCCCTGCCGGCTCAGCCGATAGCGCATCTGACGAATCCTTGTTTCAAGTTGCATGCTGCGAGGCTATACGCGCGGTTACATGAGTAAACAATACGCTTGCACCCACCGATTCCCCTGTAATCAGAGGCGAGGGGCGGCGAGAAGCTATGACCGATTTGCCATATCCTGCTCAGGGTAGGCGCTGATATTATGAATTGCAAGGTCTGCGCCCATGAACTCATCCTCTTCGCTCAGCCTGATGCCAAGCGTCGCCTTGATAGTCCCGAAGACAATAAAGCCACCCGCCACGGCAATCGCCACGCCGGTCACTGTGCCGACCAGTTGCGCCATAAAGGTGACGCCGCCGGCCCCGCCCAACGCTGCCGAGCCGAAGATGCCTGCTGCAATGCCACCCGAGGCGCCGCATACGCCGTGCAGCGGGATCACGCCCAGCACATCATCGATTTTCAGAACATTCTGAACATATTCAAATCCATAAACAAAAATCACACCGGCTGCCAGACCGATCACCAGCGCGCCAACCGGATGCACAATATCGGAACCGGCGCAGACTGCCACCAGCCCCGCCAGAGCGCCGTTATGCACGAAACCCGGATCATTCCTGCCTGCCACCAGGGCAGACAACAGGCCGCCCACCATGGCCAGCAGAGAGTTCATCGCCACAAGGCCGGAAGCGCCATCGAGGGTTCCCGCACTCATCACATTAAAGCCGAACCAGCCGACGCAGAGAATCCATGAACCAAGCGCCAGGAATGGAATATTGGATGGCAGGATGGCATTGACGCTGCCGCCTTCGCCATAACGATCCTTGCGCGACCCCAGCATAACTACCGCGCCCAGGGCCAGAAAGCCGCCCATGGCATGCACCACGACCGAACCGGCAAAATCATGGAACCCGGCGCCGAAGCTGGCCTTAAGCCATGCCTGATAGCCGAAGTTGCCATTCCAGATCATGCCTTCGAAAAAAGGATAAACCAGCGCCACCAGCACCACGGTCGCCAGCGAATTGGGCCAGAATTTAATCCGCTCGGTAACGCCGCCGGAGATAATGGCCGGAACGGCCGCCGCAAAGGTCAGTAAAAAGAAGAAGTGCACCATCTTGTAGCCATTGGACACATCAAGCAGATTATTCAGCTTCGACACCGGGGCAAAAAAGTTGATGCCATAGGCAACGGCAAAGCCGACAAAGAAATAGGCCACGGTTGAAAAACCGAAATCGGTAATCACGCGCACCAGCGCATTCACCTGATTTTTCTTGCGCACCGTCCCTGCTTCAAGAAAGGCGAAGCCTGCATGCATCGCCAGCACCATGGCTGCGCCCATGGTGAGAAAAAAGACATCAAATCCTGCTGTATTCATTTTATACTAATCCTCCCCCTGATCTTTTTAATATGAAACAAACAACACGCCTGCATGGAATTTTCCGCTCTGTGATAATGTTTCATGTCACGGAGTGGAAAAATCCATGCGCGTTAATTACGACAAAGCCGATTCGTTCTCTTCGCCGGTGCGAATGCGAATCACGCGCTCAATCGGCGAAACGAATATTTTTCCATCGCCTATTTTACTGGTGCATGCCGCAGCCCTTATGGCCTCAATTACGGCATCCGTCCGATCTTCAGTAACGACAACGGCGACTTCGGTTTTCGGCACAAAATCCACATTATACTCGGCGCCGCGATAGAGTTCGGTATGGCCTTTCTGACGTCCGTGTCCGCGCACCTCGGTGACCGTCATGCCGGAAATGCCTGCTTCCAGCAAGGCATCTTTTACATCATCCAGTTTGAACGGCTTGATGATCGCTCTAATCATTTTCATATTTCCCCTCCTTTAATTGCGACACAACCTGATAAATTTGCCTGAACAGCCAATAATCAGGAAACAAGCCTTCTTTTCAAGACAAAAAAATTGGGAGCGGATAAATCCGCTCCCAACTTAATTTGCAGAAAACATCACATTCCTGTGCCAGGTGGGAATATTTTTTGTCTCCTGCAACCTCTACATGGCTGATCGGATGCCGGGGCTAATCAGCCAAGCACCTTCTCGCCATGCGATGTAATATCGAGGCCTTCGCGTTCTGCATCATAATCAACGCGCAAACCGACAACACTGTCAATAAGCTTCAGAATAATGAACGTTGCCACGCCGCTATAAGCGACAGTAGCCAGAATAGCCTTGGTCTGAACAAACAACTGTCCGCCCATGCTCATGCCATCAGCAAATCCCGCGCCGCCAAACGAGCTGGAAACAAACACGCCGGTCAGAATTGCGCCGACCACGCCGCCTACGCCATGCACGCCAAAGGCATCCAGTGAATCATCATAACCTATCGCCCTCTTCATAAAGGCGACCGAGCAAAAGCAAACCGTGCCGGAAGCATAGCCGATCACCAGCGCGCCAACCGGCCCGACAAAGCCGGAAGCAGGCGTAATCGCAACCAGGCCAGCCACCGCGCCGGAACACGCCCCCAGCAGGCTTGCCTTCTTGAACACCACAAATTCAGCTATGCACCAGGCCAGAACCGCAGTTGCAGCTGCAACATGAGTCACCAGCAGGGCCATGCCCGCCGTACCGTCCGCAGCCAGTTCGGAGCCCGCATTGAAACCGAACCAGCCAACCCACAACAATGCCGTGCCGGTCATGGTAAGAACAAGGTTATGCGGCATCATTTGCTCTTCGGGATAGCCGATACGTTTACCCAGCACAAGCGCACAGACAAGACCGGCTATGCCGGCATTAATATGCACGACCGTGCCGCCGGCAAAGTCGAGCACGCCGTCATCGGCAAACAGGCCGCCGCCCCAGACCCAGTGACAAACCGGCGCATACACCGCCAGCACCCAAATGCCGGTAAACATCATCACGGCGGAAAATTTCATGCGCTCGGCGAATGCGCCGATGATGAGGATCGGAGTGATAATGGCGAATGTCATCTGGAACATGGCGAAAACAGTTTCCGGAATTGTGCCGGACACTGCGTCGTAACCCACGCCGGAGAAAAATGCCTTGCCAAGCCCGCCGACAAAGGCGCCGCCCTCGGCAAAGGCCAGTGAATAGCCTGCTGCAACCCATAACACGCTCATCAGTGACGCAATGGCAATTGTTTGCATGCACATCGACAACACATTCTTCTTGCGCACCATGCCGCCGTAAAACAGCGCCAGGCCCGGCAGGGTCATCAGCAACACCAGCACGGTGGCAGTAATCATCCAGGCAGTATCGCCTGAATTCAATTTATCTTCGGCAAAAGCCATGCCCGGCGTCAACAACGCCAGGGGAAGCATCAAACCGGTTCTGAATATAATATTTTTCATTTGTTACTCATCTCCTTATGTTTATGACTTAACTTAACGCGTCGGCATCACTTTCACCGGTGCGGATGCGAACAACTTTTTCAACGTCGCTAACAAAAATTTTGCCGTCTCCGACTTTGCCCGAACGCGCCGCCTCAACAATCGCGCTCACCACTGCATCAACCCGGTCTGCCGGAACCACTGTTGAAATTTCTGTCTTTGGCACAAAATCCACATTGTATTCCGCCCCGCGATAAAGCTCGGTATGTCCTTTCTGGCGCCCGTGCCCACGCACTTCGGTGACGGTCAAACCGGTAACGCCGACTTCAATCAGGGCATCTTTCACATCATCCAGCTTGAATGGCTTGATAATCGCTCTTATCATTTTCATGTGCTTCTCCTTTTAATTTTCAATCATTTCGTAAAGGGTCGGGGGGGGAATGCCTGCGGCCATCCCCCCCCCTTTGCTTTTCCAATCAGGGAGACCAGAAACTTTATCAATAGGCGAAATTCACGCCCGCAACAACCTGATTTGTGTTATTAGGCCGCGTAGCCGGAGCCACCGCCTTCCAGGTTGGAATGGAAACCATCAATAAAGGCGTCATCGTCACATTATCGCCGATCGCCACATCCTTGCTAATGGAAAGGTCAACGTGCCCCAGACCTTTTCTCGTTGTCGGAAATTCATTGATATGCTCTGCAGGAACAGCAGTGGACGCCTTGCCAAAGTAAAAGCCAAAATCGGCGCCAAGATCAAAGCCGCCAATCGAGTGTGACAGCGCCACATCAAGATAGGCGTTCTTCTTCCAGCCGCCCTTACTGGAATTTGTGGCATAATAATAGGTAACGCTGACGGGGCCATATCCGAGACCAGCATAAACTTCGCCCGTATTGCCCGTTGCATTGTTCAGGTACGAGTAAAAGATATAACCCAGGCTATAACCAATGCCCGAAATTTCGCCCGAATAGTCAATAGTCCAGTCAAATTCCGTATTATTACCGCCATTTGCATTATTGCCCAAAGGCGCTGAAAACCATACATTGGCTGAAAGCCCGCCAGCGATGTCCGTCCCCAGATCACCCTGAACCGATGCGCCTGACGTTTGCTGCATGCCGCGCCACATATATTGGCTATACACGCCGATATCACCGCTAATGCCGGAATCATCCGCCTGCGCCCTGATTGCACCTGCGCCCATTCCCAGCATTCCTGACATCAACAATGCAATTAATATTTTCCTTATATTCACAAAAAACCCCCTTTTGATAATTTGTTTATAACAATTAATAGTCACTAACTTCTAATGACAAAGCACCCGATATGCCAAATATGCCGGATTATGACAATTCAATATAATCAATGAGTTAAGAAAATGTCGGCCTGCTTTGCCAGCCATTTCCTGATTAGAATTTATGCACAGTTGGTTAAATTATGTGCAAATAAACATGCCGCGCAGCAATGGCGCCTGGAACATTCGTCTGCGCTGTGCAACAAAGATGGAGATGCGCTGTCTACGCATGCCTGGCGCGCCATGACGCCGTAATCGCCTGCATGTGCGTCGCACACACAGACAGGGATAAATCAGGGGTGAGCTGAGCAGCTACAAGCTAGGGATACTCTGAACAACTACGCTTTTTTAACTTCTGCCGCCTGAGTCGGAAA
>CAYTFI010000096.1:0-6845 GCA_964437065.1 uncultured Zetaproteobacteria bacterium
AGATTTGGGACTTGATCTTTAACCCTAGATTCCTCAGTTGGGAGTGCGTGCAGGGTGTAAGATATGGATTTGAGGGGCGTAACGGAAAAAATCGCTGTCACCTTATTGATGATAAGAGTTTTTTCCGTTTAGCAAAGCAAATCAGGAGCTTGCGCCATGTGGGTGCTTCCAACTGAGGAATCTAGGTTAACGGCAAGGACAAACTTTCCCGCAGGCAGTTCAGCGTATTGACAGGCCTGCAATCAGCTTCAAACCTCGTAGTCAATTACCGTGCGGGAAATCGCTGCCGCCTTCACTAGTGGCAGCACGGCCAGATGTTCGGCATGATTCTGGTAGGCCTCCAGTGCTTCCCGGCTTTCAAACTCGGAGTAGAGCGCTACATCGGCAGACTGTTCAGACTGCGCAAAATCAATCCCTGCCTCAATGGTTAACAGCCCTGGAATCCTGCCGGCCAAAGCCTCCAGCCGCTTTTGTATTTTGCCGGCATCGGCTTTATCTCTTAATTTCCACATCACAATATGTTTAACCATCTCCGCCCCTTTGAGCTCCAGAAAAACGATCCGGGATTTGCTAGCGCCGGCTTTCGAGGAAATCGAGCAGCTTCTCGGCATTGGCTGCCAGCATCCGGTAGGCATGTTCAAAGCCGTCCGCGCCACCGAAATAGGGATCTGGCACATCAAGCGAGGCCTGACCGGACTCAAACTGGCGCATCATCAACAGGCGCGAGCGCGGCGCCCCCATGCGCAGCAGATCCGCCCTGTTCTCGGCATCCATGGCGATCAGCCAGTCCCAGTCGGCACAATTTCGCGAAGTGATCTGCCGCGCTCTGTGATGACTCAGGTCCAGGCCATATTCGGCGGCCTTGGCGGCTGATCTCGGATCGGCCGGGCTGCCTACATGCCAGTTTCCGGTTCCGGCTGAGGCAAAATGGTAGCCATCCAGGCCACGGCGCCTTGCCGCTGCTTCCACCACAGCCTCGGCCAATGGCGAGCGGCAAATATTTCCGAGGCAGACGAACAGAACGCGGATTGTTTTATGCATGCGCCTGCCTCTCAGCCTGTGACAGCTGAAGATAAACCGGCGCCGGATAGCGCGGCAGGCTTTGCAGATCGCGGATGCCTTCGCATGCCGCCCGCACTTCCACTGCAAGCGCAGCGCTTCGGCTTAATTTCGCTGGCAGGCGCTGCCATCGATCCAGGTCCACAGGCGGCTCAGCCTGGCAAATATAAGCCGCCGGAGGAAGACGTCGCTGCACCTCCTCCCAGCTTATGCATGCATCCTGCCGCAAGGGTCGCCCGTGCTGATAGCAACCGACAAAGGCCTCGCCCGCCCGCGCATCTTCAAGCACCCATGTCGCCTGTTGCCGCCCGGCCTGCCTGGCCGTGATTGCCAGGGATGAACATGAGATTACAGGCAGGCGCATTGCGCTGTTCAAGCCGGCCAGTGTCGCCGCAGCGATGCGCAGGCCGGTAAACGAGCCAGGCCCATGGCTGAAAGCCAATGCCTGTAATTGAGGCCATTCCAAATTGGCCCGGGAAAGCAGATTGCGCAGCAGGGGGATGATCAGGGTTGAACGCGTTTTTCCGGCGCCCCCAGAGGCGGAGGCCGGTGCAAAAAGGCAGTCGTCATCGCTTAACAGACAGGCGCAGATTTCTCCACTGGCCGTATCAAGCGCCAGGACATTCAAACCAGCGCTTTCAATGCTTGCCGGAAATGGTCGCCGTACGTTTTATGTTGCATGCCGAGAACGGCATTGGCCAATAAAAAACCTTCCGGCTGGCCCGCATCAAATCGATGCCCGTCAATCAATACGCCGTAAACAGGCTCCTCTTTTGCCAGCATCGCAATGGCGTCGGTGAGCTGAATTTCGCCGCCCTGTCCCGGCTTGATCTGCTTGAGAAGCGCCATCAGTCTGGGCGTAAAAACATAACGCCCGATAATGGCAAGTCGCGACGGGGCGTCTTCAGGCGACGGCTTTTCAATCATGTCGGTCAATCGCAACAGGCCATTTTGCTCGGCGACATAATCAACAATACCGTATCTGTTAACCTGATCAGCCGGCACCTGGATCAAACCAATGACCGAGTGACCGGTTTGCGTGAACGCCTCGCTCAGCTGTTGCATGGCCGGCTTGGCGCCGATAATAAGCTCATCCGCCAGGGCGACGCCAAAGGGTTCATCATTAATCCAGTGATTGGCGCAAAGAACGGCATGGCCAAGACCAAGCGGCTGCTTCTGCCGCACATAAATCACTTCCGCCATGCGGGAAACGCGGGCCACTTCTTCATACAACTCTGTTTTCCCTGCTTTTTTCAGGGTGGATTCAAGGCCGACTGAAATGTCGAAATGATCTTCGATCGAGCGCTTGGCTCGACCTGTCACCATGATAATCTGATCCATGCTGGCGGCCAGCGCCTCTTCGACGCCGTACTGGATCAATGGCCTGTCCACAATGGTCAGCATCTCTTTCGGAGTTGCCTTGGTGGCTGGCAAAAAGCGCGTTCCCATGCCGGCGGTGGGGAAAATAATCTTTCTGAGTTTCCTCATAATCGAGTAAGCATAGGGTGAAAAATTAGATGCGCAAGGCCGGCCTGTAATCCCTGCCCATTTCGTGGCGCTAGCTCAATCGGCCATAGGAATGGAGACCGGAAAGATACATGTTTACGCCCAGAAAACAGAACACAGTCACCAGAAAACCGACCACGGCCCACCAGGCCAGCGCCCTGCCATGCCAGCCATGTGAAACGCGCGCATGCAAATAGGCGCCATAGATCAGCCAGACAATCAGCGCCCATGTTTCTTTTGGATCCCACGACCAGTAGCCGCCCCAGGCTTCAGCCGCCCATGCCGCGCCGAGAATGGTGGCGAGCGTAAAGGCGGGAAACCCGATGGCCACGGCCTTGTGGGCCAGCTGATCCAGTTGATCCAGTGTTGGAAAAACAACCAGCATTTTCGCCTTGCCGCCGTTGGCCTCAAGCCGGTAGCGGAACAGATAGGCCATGCCCGCGCCGCAGGCGACGGCAAAGGCGCCGTAACCGACAAAATTCATCGGCACATGGATTTTCATCCAGTAGGACTGCAGGGCCGGAACCAGCGGCTTGATGTCGCCATGTCCGTGAGAAGCCAGCCAGATGCCAAAAAACACGCCGGCGGCGACCAGCGTCATGACGAATGCACCCATAGCCTTGGCCTGATAGCGCTTCTCCAGCGCCAGATACACGGCTGCGGTAATGCAGAAGAGCATGATAAACACTTCATAAAGATTGGATACCGGCGCATGGCCGATTTCCATTGCAAACAGATAGGATTCGTGCCAGCGCAATAGCAAAGCCGAACCGCCGAGAAACACGCCGGCATAGGCCGACCATGTCGCCATGCGACCGATAAACGTCTCCGGCGCAAACAAATAGGCGATGTAAGCGACAGCGGAGAAAATAAATACCACATTCATGGCCATGACAATGCGACCGGCGAACAGGTTGGACTGATCTTCATAAGTGATCACGCTTCGCGCCGGCTCAAACAGCGCCCAGATACACGCCAGTATCACCATCAGCATGCCGCCATCCAGCCACGGCACGATATTTCCCGCCGTTCTTGATTCCAATAGAGCCGGCTTCATTGTGCTGCCCACAGCAGCCAGCGCAGAGCCAAGCAAAACACCGGTGCCACCCCAAAACACACCTTTCATACTAAGAATCTGGTACAGGAATGCATTTTCATCATAGCCGTCCGAGGCATATATAGCCATGGCCGAGATACCGGCAAACAGGCCAAGGTAGGCGTAAAACCGCACCAGGGCCCAGCGTCCCCGGTTCATGGATTCCCATACGCTTTGCTGCGCAGTAATTGTCGTCATATGGCGTCCCCTGTTAACGTTTTATCGGCAAAATCTGCATCCAGTTTTGTGAACAGTGCGTTAAATTCCCGCTCGAATGCAAGCTGATTGCGCACAGGCATGCCGGCCAGGCTGATGCGCGCGCCGCCAGATTTCGGCTCGATAATCAGCCATAGTTTGCGATGCGGCAGATAGAACATGATGCACAGCCCGATCACAAGAATGGCGCTGCCGAGCCAAACCACGTTCATGCCGGGATCCTGCGCCACTTGCAGGCCGGTGTAATAGACCTGATTAAAATCTGCGGGCATGGGCAGCAGCGGCCATGGCAGCTGCGGCAGCAAATTGACAGCGCCGAGGGTGCGCATAGCCATGTCTTCGAATCCCTCTGGCGGCTTTTCGCCAAAGACATCCCTGATGGCCTTTTTAAAGGCCTTCACGCTGCCGTCCTTCGATTTCTTGTCCTCCAGCTCTCCCATGCGTTTCATAAAGGCATGAAACAGCTCCCATTCCTTCGGATTGGTCAAATCAAGACCAAGCCCGACAGACTGGTAGTCGGCGTCATCGCCGGTCATCGAAACCATAAGAAACGATCCCTGATTCTTACCCTTGGCATCAATGAACGGATTCATGAACGCCTTGATTTTCACGGGTTTCAGATTCGGGCCGCGCAATTCATATTCAACAGCCGGGCCGATATCCTTGAACTGTTTGGCCTGACCGGCCTCGGCCATGTTTTCAACATTGTACTGCTTGAAATTCGTCACCTTGATCGAAAGGCCGGTTTCGGGGTCTTCCCAGCTGTCATAAACCTTGACGCCGGCCTTGCTGATTTTTTGGGAAGCGTCCATATGGAACAGATTAAACTCGATTTCAGAACCGCCATCGCCAAAACTGGCCTGATAAATCCGCACGCCTTTATAATACAATGGCTCATTGACGATAATATCCGATGTCAGGGCTTCTTTGCCGCCATCAAGAATAGTCAGATTGCTGCGAAACTCTTTCGGCGCCCCGGTCGGGAAAAATTCAATATCGAAGCTGTTGCAGCGCACCTGAAACGGCATTTTGAGCGTCGCAGTTTCAGTGCCCTTGAGAAAGAAAATCTCGTCTTCAACGCCGCCCTCCGCTACGGACATATTGCCGCGCACGCCATATTGCACGCTCATCCAGCCGCCGATAAGAATAATCAGGATTGCCGCATGCACGGAAATATAGCCCCATTTGTTATAGCGCCCCTTGTCAGCGCGAATTAAATGTTTTCCGGTTGCTTCAGCGTCCTTGAACTCCCAGCCCGGCAGGCGCTGGCGGAAAATCTTTTCCAGCGCTTCAACAGAGATTTCCCGCTTCAGGTTCCAGCGCCGGAGAAATTTGAAATGTTTGAGCGATCTTTCAGGCAGGATAACTTTTCTCGTGCGCATCTCCTTGAGCATCAACGGCGTATGCCGCCACAGACATGCCGTAAGCGAAAGCATCAGAAAGCCGAGCAGCGTCATGAACCACCAGGTGTGATACATATCGAACAGGCCCAGAGACCTGAACACCCAGTACCATAGCGGCCCGAACTGTTGCAGATAATCAGTCTGACTCTGATTTTGCAGTAGAATAGTGCCAATGGCAGAGGCGATAGACAGCACGGTCAGCAACACAACAGCCAGCGACATGGAGCCCAGGCGACGCCACAGAGCGGTGATTAGATCAGCGAGAGAATTCATGCGCGGCATGTTAGCCTGCATGTTTCATGAATTGTAGTGATGATTAATCCGGTGCGCGCTCAGGCTCCGGCATTTGCGTCATGGCCTGATCGTAGCGTAACGATTGATGACTTTGTAAAAAGTCATCATCGCGCCCATGGACGGGCGCGCAAATCAATGGCTTGTCCTGCAAGCCATTGATTTGTAAGGAAAGTGAAAATCACACTTTTCGCTTTCCGTGAGTAAAAAGCCCATGGATGGGCTTTTTACGACTTCATCACGATTGCGCCGCACATGAACAATCGTTGACGGCCTGCCTGAAGCGAATGGGCTGCTGGCAACGCGACCGGCAAAATAGCGGTGATGGCGCAGATGCGTTTTCCGGGCGGCAAAGGGCCGAATGCAATCGGCCCACATATCAGTCTCTGATTATGGTGGAATGATTGCGCCAGATACGAATGATGGATGAAGGCCTGCACTGCCTGGCGTCCTGGCAGACGCGCGCGTTTAGATGACTGCGCCAGCGCATATGTGATTTCCGGTCAGGCGAACGAACAGGCCCGCCTTTTCGATTTAAACTACTGGACAGCAGCAGACCGCCGCAGCATTTCGCAGCGCGTCTGGTTGCGGCATCGGCATCCACGCGCACTGCCAGCATGTCGTGCTGATAACATGATTCAGGCAGGCCCGGGCGGGCAACAAACACCAGCGTAACCGGACCGGGCCATGATTGGCGGGCCAGCTTGCGCAGTTCAGGAGAAAAAAAGCGGGCCAGATGCAATGCAGTTCGGGTGCAATCAGCCAGCAGCAAAAATGGCCCGCACCGCTGTTTGAAGCGCTGCATTCGCTGCACCGATTGCGGCTTGTTCGGGTGTGCGGCGACGCCTGGCAGAGTTGCTGTTTCATGAGCAATGATGCCTCCCTGCTTCAAAATTCGGCAGGCCCGCAAGAGGCGCAGTTTTTTTCCGGTGTCAGGACCCAGAGAGGATGGCCTCAGCCTGTGCAACGCGGTCAGCTTTGAGTTTCTCGCTTAGTTCTTCGTCACCTTGCGCCAGCATTTGCACAGCCAGCAGACCTGCGTTTTTGGAACCATTGATGCCGACCGTGGCTACAGGCAGCCCCGGTGGCATCATGACTGTGGAATGCAAGGCATCTTCACCCTGCAAGGGACCGGATGCAATCGGCACGCCAATGACCGGCTTGACCGTTTTGGAACAAACCACCCCGGCCAGATGGGCGGCCATGCCTGCTGCGCAGATGAATACCTGGCAGCCAGCCGCTTCGGCATCTTTGACAGCCTGCACCGTTGCTTC
>CAYTFI010000097.1:0-6808 GCA_964437065.1 uncultured Zetaproteobacteria bacterium
TAATTCGACTTTGGGTGCGGGATCGGCAAATCCGACCGGACAATCCCCGGTTAACGCGCATGGATTTTTTCCACCCTGCGATAAGCAAGCTTTGTGAAGCAATGGGTGTTGCTTCACAAGGCGCGATAGCTCGTTCAACCACAGAACGGAAAATTCCATGCAGGCGCGTTGTTTGTTTCATGTTAATCAGCGACAATGATAATTTCCAGGAATTTTTATCAATTTTAGTCTATAATCCGCTATCCGGGGTTATTTCGGTTCAGAGGAGGCAGGCGTGTTATTTGAGGATATGGGGCTGCTTTTTTTCACAGTGTTGATGCTCTCCCTGCTGATCACGCCCGTATCTATTCGTTTTTCTCACTACATCGGCGCCATTGATTATCCCGTGGACAGAAGTGTTCACGCAACCGGCATGCCGCGCCTTGGCGGGCTGGGCATGGCGCTGGCGCTGTTATTCGGACTGCCGCTGTTTGTCGAGGTCGGTCCGGCGCAGCTCGGATTTTTGTCCGGCCTGCTCATTATCATGATTACCGGCTGCATTGACGATATCTGGCGCATGCGTCCGTTGATCAAAATGGCCGGGCAGATTCTGGCCTGCGTGGTCTTTATTGAAATCAGCGGCTTGAGCTTTTCTTCCCTGGGCAACCTCTTTGGCCTCGGTGAAATCAGTTCTTCAGCATCGGTCAATTATGCCATGACGCTGTTTTGCATGGTGGGCCTGGTCAACGCCCTTAATCTTTCCGACGGGCTTGACGGGCTCGCTGCCGGCAATGTCGCCATTGCCTGTTTTTTTCTCGGCGTTCTGGCGCTGGTGGCGCAAAACTGGATCGGGCTTGCAATTATTATTGCACTGACCGGCGGCGTGCTGGGATTCCTCAAGTTTAACAGTCACCCGGCCAAGTTGTTTATGGGCGATGCCGGCAGCCTGATGCTGGGCTTTTCCATAGCCTGCCTGAGCGTCATATTGTCAGGCGGCGCCTCTGCAGGCATACAGCCGGTCACCCTTTCCATCGTGCTGGGTATTCCAATTGTCGATACTGTCTGGGTAATGACTCGAAGATTGATGCGAGGGAAAAGTCCCTGGCATCCCGATAATTCTCACCTGCATCATCGCCTGCTGGCGCTTGGCCTGCCGCATGCGGCTGTGGTTTCAGTGTTTTATGCCCTGATGGCGCTTTTCGGCACGCTGGCGCTTGTCGTTCAGGCATTGCCTGCCTACTGGCAATCTTTAGCGGGCGTATCCTGTGCAACGCTGGTATATGCCTTGCTATCGTTTTGTGAATATAAAAAGGTTCGTATTCACATTTCTGTCGGCATGGAAAGAGAGGAGCGGGAGTTGCGCTATAATCTGACTTCGCTGCTGGGCAAAAGCATGAAAGTTCTGCCATATGTCATTTTGTTCGGGCTGTGTCTGCCGCTGTTGGCAGCCGACGCCATTCCACCCGCAATGGGCAAGCTGGCCGCAGGCATTGCCCTGTTTGTTGTGATTGCATTCCCATGGAAGAAACATCGCGACAACCTGTCCGTTGTTTATGGTCTGTTTTATCTGTGTGCATTTGCGATTCTGGTTACCTGGAACACCGCTTCCTTCGCAGCATTCCAACTGAATGTTTATGAGGTCCTGCTTGCCGCCATTCTCTCCGTCTGGATCGTGCTGAAGGTCACCTTTAAACGAAATAATGAAGTGTTTTTCACCTCCAGCTTTGAACTTTTGTTGATTTTCATCTCATGGTTTATTCCCTACGTCGTCCTGCCTGTAGCCGGCGCTTCGGATCTGATGCTGGGCGCTGCCAGATTAGCATGTTTCGAAGCAATACCACTGTTGATCGCCATGAAGCTGATTGTCAGACGTCAGCCGGACAGAAACGCCATGATGGCGACCGGTCTTATTTCCATGCTTTGTCTTATTGCCTTCAGAGGCTTTTGATATGACTCATTGGCGATGACTTTGTAAAAAGTCATCATCGCGCCCATGGACGGGCTTTTTACGACTTCATCATTGGTTTAAACTGATAATTCTGTAAATGCCTGCGCCGCTCTCTCTGAGATGGCTGATTTTGGCATTGGACAAATGAATGCTTCCGCGTGGCCGTCGGCCTTGCAATATATCGATCAGACGGGCGCCGGCGTGATAATGCCCGACGATCAGGATGGACTTGCCTGATCGGCTGAAGCGTTTGTTGATTAATCTCATGCATTTGCGCACCTGAACAAGGCCATCGGCATAATTGGCGGGTGCGTACCGGCGCTGCGAGGCGCTGTTCCTGAACCTGAAATATGCCCTCATCGCCGGGGGGATCACAATTTTATCGCCCTGCGCAAGCCTGCCCGAGGGAGAGCCGCTCTTTCTTTTCTGCCAGCAACATTCTTCCAGTTCCGGCCAGATTTCAGCCATCCGGTGATATTTTCTCAGATAGGGGAGAATGGTCTTCATGGCCCGGATTTTCGGGCTGACAAGGATATGATCGAATCGGCGCCCGGCCAGCTTTTTTGTTAATGCCCTGACTTGTCTTTTCCCTTCGGAAGAAAGCGTGCGTTTGTTGGCGCGGCTTTTAATGTGAGTCCTGTTGTACACCGTTTCGGCATGCCGAACAAAATAAATGTCCAGCGCCGGGCCGTATCGCCCGGCTCCGGCAGCTTCACATGCCGCCAGCGTCGAAAAGAGAATGCAAAGGGCAAGAATGGCCTTCAAGGCCGTTGCCCTCATCGCGTGAACAGCTCAATCGTACGACATTCAGGATATTTTCCACACACCCAGAACAGGGTGCCTTTATGTTTTCCTGATCTGGCGCGCTTGAGCATCATGCGCGTCTCGCATTTTTTACAGCTGCGAAAAGCCTCCATCGAGATCGTGGCCACCATTTCATCCGGCGAGGGCGGCGGAGCCTTTAAAAACGGCTGGAGAATTTTGCGGATTTCCAGCGTTGAGTAATTTGTTTTACGCGGCAATGAAAAGACGGGGATGCCCACCTGTTCAAGCAGATCACTGGGTCCTACATCGTCGTCATAACTCAAATCATGCAGTTCAATGGCGCAGATGACGGACATGTTTTTTCGTGCGCACAGGACAAAATCGACATGGTGGTGTTTTCCAGAGACCTTTTTGAACAACTGCTTGTCCACGCCGCGCCTGACCACGGCAAGATCACGCAGCGACACCTTGGCCATGACATAATATTCCTTGCATGCAACTTCATGCAGCATATTGAAACAGGCGAATTCCGGCTCGGTCAGTAGCGGCGGAACATGCTTGCCCGTGGCGGATGAAACAGGGCTTCCGGCATGTTTATGCGATTTCTTGCGCGTTCGCGATATATGGATGGTCTGGGCGAGAATAATCAGTACGATCACCCCTGCGCCAGTAACAATCCATTCAGGCTGACTCACTACTGGATAACCTCCGGCGTTTGTTTGTCTGGTTCATGAACAATGCAGGCTACAGCTACAGTCGATGCGCTTCAAACCAGCTGTTTCCGGCTCCAATATCCACGATTAAAGGCACGCTTAATTGTACGGCGGACTGCATCGTTTCCCTTATCATAGACGAAACAATATCCAGTTGCATCTCCGGGGCTTCAATAATCAGTTCATCATGCACTTGCAGCGTAATCCTCGCCTCAGGCGCGTGCGCTTTTAAATGACCATGCAGCCGGATCATGGCGACTTTAATGATGTCGGCGGCGGAGCCCTGCAGCGGCGCATTGATGGCCGTGCGTTCGGCATAGGCGCGGCGCATGCCGTTTTTGCTGTTGATTTCCGGCACATAAACCCGGTGGTCGAGCAGCGTTGCAACAAAGCCCTGCTCGCGCGCCTGCGCAAGCGTTTTATCCATAAATCCACGCACAGAGGGATAGCGCCCGAAATACGCCTCAATAAAGGCCTTCGCCTCGCTGCGGCCAACGCCGAGTTGTTTGGCCAGACCGAAGGCGCTCATGCCGTAAAGAATGCCGAAATTGATGATTTTGGCGCGGCGGCGCATCTCGCCGCTCACATCGGCCGGATCAATATCATTGACCGCCGCCGCCGTGGCGGCATGAATATCCGCGCCATCGGCAAAGGCCTGCATCAATACGGCGTCCTGCGAGAAATGCGCCATCAGCCTGAGTTCAATCTGTGAATAATCTGCAGCAATCAACACATTGCCCGGCTCGGCAATAAATGCCTTGCGAATTTCCCGGCCTTCGGGCCTGCGAATCGGGATGTTCTGTAAATTCGGATCGGATGAGGAAAGGCGGCCGGTGGTGGTGATGGCCTGATTGAACGAGGTGTGAACGCGTCCCGTATCGCGATGAACCAGCTTTGGCAGCGCATCGGTGTAGGTCGATTTGAGCTTGGCAAGCTGGCGCAGTTGCAGAACGAGCCCCGGAACCTCATGCTTTTCGGCGAGCGACTCCAGCACCTCCTGGCCGGTGGCCCACTGTCCAGATCTGGTTTTTTTGCCGCCGGGGATGCCCAGCGTTTCAAACAGCAGCACGCCAAGCTGCCTGGGCGACTGGATATTGAACGCCTCGCCCGCTGCGGCGTGGATTTCTGCTTCCAGCTCCATGATGCGTTCGCCGAAACGTGCGGACAGCTCGCCCAGTTTGCCGGCGTCAATGCGCGCGCCGCACCATTCCATATCGGCCAGCACGGCGGCCAGCGGTAGCTCGATTTCATCATGCCGCTGCAATCTGTTTTCTGCGGCCAGCTTCTCTTTCAGCGCATGGCTCAGGCGCAGCGCCACTTCCGCATCTTCCGAGGCGTAGGGCAGGGCGACTTCAATCGCCACCTGATCAAAGCCGATCTGTTTGGCGCCCTTGCCGGTCACATCTTTATAAGCGATGCAGCGATGACCCAGATAATCCTCCGCCACGGCGTCCATTTTTGGCGCATATTTGGCCGGGTAGAGGCAGTAGGCGAGCAGCATGGAGTCGGCGGATATGCCGGCCAGTTCGATGCCCGCCCGGCGTAGCACCTGCGCATCGTATTTGAGATTATGGCCGCATTTTGCCTTGTCGCCGTCTTCCAAAATCGGCCTGAAGGCAGCCAGCGCCTTTTCCAGCGGCAGTTGTTTTGGCGTAGGCGAGAGCAGGTCGGCGGCGCGGTGGCCGAGCGGGACATAATATCCTTCACCTGCCTTCACGGAAAATGACAGCCCGACAATGTCGGCGTCATGGGTGTTCAGCGACGTGGTTTCCGTATCCAGCGCAATCAATTCTGCGCTGTTCAACGCTTCAATCAGTCGCGCCAGCATCGCTTCATTATCAACCAGAATATCCGTGCGCGGCCCATCTGAGGCCGCAGCCTTCGTTTCAACCGCCGCTTCAGCCGCGACCGTCGCCCCGGAGGATGGGTTGTCGCTATCGAGTTCAGCCAGAAAACGGCGGAATTCAAGACGTTCGAACAGCTTTTTCAAATGCGCCCTGTCAGCATCGCGTACGGCCAGTTCTTCCAGTGCAACGCCCACCGGCGTGTTTTCATCCAGCGCCGCCAGTTTGTAGGAAAGGCGGGCGTCATCGGCGAATTCGATCAGGTTTTCGCGCCGCCTGTTCTGTTTCACTTCACCGGCGCGGGCCAGAACCCCCTCCAGATCACCATAAGCATCAAGCAGCAGGGCGGCTGTTTTCGGGCCAATGCCGGGCACGCCAGGAATGTTGTCAGCCGAGTCGCCGGCCAGCGCCAGCAGATCGTGAATGCGGTCAGGCCCGACGCCCCATCGCTCTTTCACCTCTTCCGGGCCGTAATCCCTTTTGCGCATGGTATCGAGCATCCAGATTTTATCGCTGACCAGTTGCATCAGATCCTTGTCGGTGGAAACGATGGTGACATCCCAACCCTTTATTTCGGCTGTCCGCGCCAGCGTGGCGATCACATCGTCAGCCTCGTAATTTTCAATGCAGATGCGGTTCAGCCTGAAGGCGTCGGTAATATCAAACACATATTGCCACTGTGATGCCAGATCTTCCGGCATCGGCGGTCGGTGCGCCTTGTAATCGGCATACATCTGATTGCGGAAGGTGCCGCCTTTGGGGTCGAATGCCACCGCAACATGGGTGGGGCTGAGGTCTTTGAGAATGCTGCGCAGCATCTGCACATAACCGAACACGGCGTTGGTCGGTTCGCCCCTTGAGTTCGCAAGGTTATGGCGCACGGCGTGAAAGGCGCGAAAAACATAGTTGGGGCCATCGATCAGAACCAGATGCGGCATTGCCGCAGCCTGCACTGCTTCCAGCCGTGATCAAAGTTGTTTATTTTCAACGCCGGCATATCGTAGCAAATCTATTGCCTGGAGGTTCAAGACTTATCAATGCTGAATATTTCAGAGCAGCTCGAAATTCCCGAGGGGGAAATTGAAATACATGCCATCCGTGCGCAGGGCGCGGGCGGACAGAACGTCAACAAGGTTTCCAGCGCCGTTCACCTGCGTTTTGATATCCGCGCGTCTTCACTGCCGGATGCATGCAAGGAACGACTCTTGCGCCTGCGGGATCGGCGTATCAGCTCTGATGGCGTAATCGTCATCAAGGCGCAGCAATTTCGTAGTCGGGAGAAAAACAGGGCCGACGCCTTAAGCCGCCTGCAAGCCTTGATCAGGGCGGCAAACGTGGTGGCTAAAAAGAGAAAGCCGTCACGAATATCCCGAGCCTCCATCGCACGCCGTCTGGATGCGAAGAGCCGGCGCGGGCAATTGAAATCAATGAGAAAAAAGGTGGTCGAATGAGCTCCCCCGCCTGTTTCTGGCGGTAAAACCCGCTTTAAGAGTGCTTGCATCCCTGCGGATTCGGGCCAGCGCATTCTTGTCAAATACAGCCATGTTTTTTTTCACAGT
>CAYTFI010000098.1:0-6797 GCA_964437065.1 uncultured Zetaproteobacteria bacterium
TCCGTAGCTAAAAAACTTGGGCGGCAAGCGCGTATTCACATTCCCCTGACTGCATCTTTGATCTGCTGACTTGTAAAACAAAAAACTTACAATTAATGTGCGTTTTTTTTCTGACGCATCGACTGATTCGGAAATCCCGATCAAGAGGCGACAGACAGGCGGATGATCACAGTTTTATGTTAACAACAGAGGGGAGTTGAATCAATGCAAATTACCGGAATGTTATATGGTTCCAAATTACTGAAATATGTAGATTACCCTACATCCGAGGTGCTGGGGCCGCTGGCGGGAAATGATGAGATCAGAGGCCTGCTGGAAAAATGGGGCAGAGTGCTGGTCAAGCCTGTATTCAAGGGCGGCATAGGCAAAAAGGGCAAGGCCGGGCTGATTGGCTTTGTGGATAACCTGCCGGACGCGCTGGCCGAGAAAGAGCGGCTCTATTTTGCCGAACATGTGCACGGCAATACCCGCGCCAAGGCGGAGGGCGTGACCTTTGAGAGCGCCATTCCGGCCAAGTATGAAATTTATGTGTCGATCACCGACAGCACTGTATTCAGGGCGCCGACGCTGACCATCACGCATCACGGCGGCGTCGATATCGAGGAGTTGTCGGCGGACAAAATCGTCACCGTTCCTTTTGATCCGCTGACCGGCATCAAAGGCTTTGTGGTTTCCAACGCCCTGCAACAGTTGAATGCGCCAAATGAAATCATCAGCCCGCTGGTGCAGAATATTCCCAAATTATGGGATCTGTACAGCAACTACGGCATGAATATGCTGGAGATCAACCCCATTCGCATGATGCCGAACAGCAAGGGTCGTCTGCAACCGATAGCATGCGACTTCAAAGGATCTTTTGATACCGACAATCCATCCTATAAGCGCCTGGGCCTGCCCGATGATCTGGATACCTTCGAGATGTCCGATTTTGAGCGCGAAGTCAATCAGCTGCGCACCTATCAGGGGCAGTCGGATGTATTCGTAGTCAACGAGCACGGCACCATTACCGCCATGACATTCGGCGGCGGCGCCAGTGCGCTGGTCACCGAACTGCTGGGCGAAGCCGGAATTATTTCTTCCGACTTTGGCGGCAATCCGCCATATGAGAAAATGTATGAAATCAGCCGCATCACCTATAAATACTGGCTGGATCAGAGCAATGTGCTGTTCATTATCGGCGGCAAGGCCAATAATACTGACATTGAAGTCACGTTCCGGGCCATGTCGGATGCACTCAGGGATCATTTCAATGAGTCCGGTCCCAAGCCGCTGTATGTGGTCGTCGGACGCGGCGGGCCGAATCTGATTCGCGGCATGGGCGGTCTGAAAGACACGTTGGACGGTCTGAAAATCCCCTATCGCATGTTCGGCTATGATTCATCCATGAGCGGCGTGGTCAATTACGCCAATCAAATAGACGACTGGATGAAAAATCAGGGCGGCAAGGAATCTATCGCCAGGGCAATGGGCATCGCCGGGCAGGCCTAGTCACTGGCTGCTAGCGTTATTATTTTAGCACAATTAATCAGGGTACAAATTTAACAAGGAATTTATTATGGCAACAACGCATGTTATGAGAGATCGTTTTCGGCCCCAGGGCATTGAGGCATTTGAGCATTATTATGTCGGCATCAATTCGCTGACAGAGCTGGCTACCAAGGAAGACCGCGTCTGCGTATTGAATATACTCGGCGGCGAAAGCCGCACGGTTACGCCGACGAGCAATGAATATTCCGGCGGCAATATCGTCTGCGGCACCATGCCGGGCAGGTCCGGCTCGGTGATGCGCACAAAGGCAGGCGACATACCGGTATATAATAATGTTGCCGAGGCCGTAGCCGCCGGACACCAGTTCAATGTCGCAGTTGTTTATGTGCCGCCATCCGGCGTCAAGGATTCCGTGATTGAAGCGGTGCGACAAAACGAAAACATCAATAAAGTTGTCATTCTGACCGAGAAAGTGCCGCTCAAACACTCCAGAATTATTCGCACATTCTGCCAGCAGCAGGGCGTGGATGTGTTCGGCGCCAACTGCCTCGGCATTGGCGATGCGCATAATCATGTCAGAATCGGCGGCGCCCTCGGCGGCAACGCACCGGAAGAATCCCTGGTTCCCGGATCGGTTGCGCTGTTTTCAAATTCCGGCAACTTCACCACCACCATCGCCACCTATCTGCTCACCGATGGCTGGGGCACGACAACGTCGCTTTCCTCCGGCAAGGACGTCTACATCCATTTTGCCGCTGCTGAATTCACCCATGCCTTCCACAATGATGATCGCAGCAAGGCGGCAGTGATGTACATCGAGCCGGGCGGTTATTACGAGCATAAGCTCAAGTTCGACAAGCCGGTGGTGGCTTGCGTGGTAGGTCGCTGGAAGGCCAAGCTATCGAGAGCATGCGGCCATGCCGGGGCTATCGCCGGCGCCGGCGACAACGCCTTTGAAAAAGAAAAATGGTTTATGGAAAAGTTTGACGTGGATGATCTCTATACGCCCGAAAATCCGGTCTGCTCGGCTAAAGGGGCTGTGGTCACTAATATTGCCTATATCCCCGAGGCGTTAACGGCAGTGATGAAACTGAATAATACAGAACCGGATTTTGATCCGGTCGGTGATTTGTCGTTGAAGCCATGGTTTGCCAGCAATCTTGATATTGGCCTGCCTGAGGCCCTGGATATTCCGGTTGTCGAGGCCATAGAACCTTATAATGAACAGATTGCCCTGCTGGCCGAACAGGTTGGCGTCGCATTCCCGCGTCAAAACATGAAAGATGGCTCCGCCGTATCAATGATGGATCCGAAAACTCAGGTAAGCCGACTACAGGGCGTGAGCGTACTGGAGTGTTCCCGGCATTCGCTGGAAGAGAATCTGGTGCTCTCGCTGGTGCGTGATTATCCCGATGAACATGGCCGTGCGCTGATCAATGTAGCGCTTAATGCCTGTGTCAATCAGGGTGGAACAGTATTGGCTGCAGCGGCGGATGCGGCGCGCGAAGCCGGCAACAGTCCGAATACGGTGCTCTCATCAGCAGTTTCGATTCTTGGTCCGAACTGTGCGGCCGATGCACGTAATGCTGTACAGGCGCTGGTGAAAATATTCGGCCATTCCGGCCTTCTTCATCCGGCAGATAACTCCTTTGATTTCAGCTCCTTGCTGGACAATGCTGAAGCTCAGGCTGGAGATGTTCTGTGTGGTGACGGAACTGAACTGGCGGCTCAGATGCTGGCCGCCATCAAGGCGCGTTCAGCACAATCGGTATTTGTGGACTTCATCGAAGCATTGGCCGGGCGCACCGGCAAAGTGATAGGCGATCAGGCTGTACTGGCGGCCATTGCAGCCCATTTGAGCTGGAATGCGCTGATGAACAAACGACTGGCGGCGATGACCGTGGCCAACCTGCCCTGGCATATCAAGATTTTCGGGGCGCTGGTCGGCGCCTCGGCAGCCGGTTCCGAACAGGACGAAGAAAACTTCCGGGGCGTTTCCAATCAGCAACTGATGAACGACTGGAGCTTCACCGAAACGGCCTATCTGGCGCAACTGGGCGAGCGCCCGTCTGAAGGCGATCTGTTTGCATTTTCCATTCTGCTCGGGTTGATTGTCTCCAACGGGCCTGGCACCATTTCAGCACAGGGTCCGAAAGGCGCTGTCTCCGCCGATGGCCCGGAAGTGCCTGACCGGGTGCAGGTGAACAAGGCCTATGCCGGCTTCCTGACCCATACCGGCTACGCTCATGGCGGCAATGGCTTTGAAGCCATGCAGTTCCTGATTGAGCAGTTCAAAGAGCAAAATCTGAGCGATCCGGGCGATGAGGCCCACGGCCTTGATCTTGAAGCGATGGCGACTGCCTATGCAAGGGAATATGCCGCCTACAAGGTTAAGGCCAAGGCCGAGGGCAATCTGTCCTATGCCAAGGTGCCGTGCATCAATCACCCGGTTTTCAAGGGCAAGGATGTCAACTTCGACCCGCGCGAGGTGTTTGTCAGAGACCTGATCAAGGAGAAGGGTTCGTACAATATTTTCCTTGAATACTATCACAACCTGGTGGAAGCCCTGTGCAAGGTGGGCGTGAGCCGTAATGTTTACTGCGTCAATGTGGATGCAGTGATTGCGGTCATTCTGCTGAAAATACTGTGGAAACCGTTCATGGCCGGTCAGTTCAGCGAGAAATCTCTGGAAATGGCAGCCTTCACTGTATTCCTGTACGGGCGCATGGTCGGCAGCGCGGCGGAAATTGACGATCATACCAACCGGGGCAAGAATATGGATACGCGCACTCCGGCCAGCAAATGCAGATATATCAGTTAACGCGCATGGATTTTTTCCACCCCGTGATATGAAACATTATCACAGAGCGGAAAAAATCATGCAACCGCGTTATTTGTTTCATGTTAATCAACGGCTTGCGCCGCAAACCTTTGGTTCATGAGAAAATGAAAATCATACTTTTCGCTTTCCGGGAGTAAAAAGGCCATGGATGGACTTTTTACGGCTGCATCAAATACAAAGAAACATGGGAGCTAGAAACATGGCAACAATTAACTACACTAAGACTGATGAAGCGCCGGCGCTGGCGACCTACTCATTCCTGCCGATCGTACAGGCATTTACAGCCGGCTCCGGCATTGAGGTTAAAGCGCGAGACATCTCGCTCGCCGGAAGAATTATTGCCAATTTCCCTGACAACCTGACTGAAGAGCAGAAAATTCCCGATGAACTGACGGCGCTGGGTGAACTGGCGCAAAGACCGGAAGCCAACATCATCAAGCTGCCCAATATCAGCGCTTCCCTTCCGCAGCTCAAGGCGGCCATAGCTGAATTGCAGTCCAGGGGATACGACATTCCCGACTATCCCGAGAATCCTCAAACCGATGAAGAAAAGGAGCGCAAGGCGCGATTCGCCAAAGTGCTCGGCAGTGCGGTGAACCCTGTTCTGCGCGAAGGAAACTCCGACAGGCGCGCCGCTGATGCAGTCAAACAGTATGCCAAAAAGCATCCGCACCGCATGGGCGAGTGGCCAAAAGACTCCAAAACCCATGTCGCCAGCATGAGCAGCGGCGATTTCTGCTCCAATGAACAATCCACGACCGTGGCTGAAGCAACGGATGGAAGAATCGAGTTTGTTGACGGCGACGGCAACGTCACTGTGCTAACCGAAAGTCTGCCCATTCAGGCCGGTGAAGTGGTTGACGCCACCTTCATGAGCAGGAAAGCGCTCAGAAAGTTCCTTGCCGAGCAGATTGACGATGCCAAAGAGCAGGGAATCCTTTTCTCCCTGCACATGAAGGCGACGATGATGAAGGTCTCCGACCCGATCATTTTCGGCCACTGTGTCGAGGTGTTCTATGCGGATGTCATAGAAAAGCATGCCGACGTCATCAGGGAGCTTGGCGTTAACTTCAACAACGGCCTTGGCGACCTCTACGCCAAAATCGAGAGCCTGCCCGCTGATAAAAAGGCAGAAATTGAGGCTGACATTCAGGCGGTTTACATGACCCGTCCGGAACTGGCCATGGTGAACTCCGACAAAGGCATCACTAATCTGCATGTGCCCAGTGATATTATTATCGACGCCTCCATGCCTCCGGTCATTCGCGACGGCGGCATTATGTGGGGCCCGGACGGCAAGCCGCATCAGTGCAAGTGCGTCATTCCTGACCACAGTTATGCAGACCTTTATCAGGCGACCATTGACAACTGCATTGAAAACGGCGCGCTTGATCCATCCAGCATGGGAACTGTTCCCAATGTCGGCCTGATGGCCCAGAAGGCGGAGGAGTACGGCTCCCATCCAACCACGTTTGAAGCGCCGGGCGACGGCGCTATTCGCATCGTTGACGCTGCCGGCGACACAATCCTCGAAAGCGCAGTTGAAAAAGGCGATATCTGGCGCTCCTGCCGCGTGAAAGATGCGCCAATTCAGGACTGGGTGAAACTGGCGGTGACGCGCGCCCGGGCAACCGGCGCGCCGGCTGTATTCTGGCTCGGCGACGAGCGCGCCCATGACCGCGAGATTATCGCCAAGGTCAACACCTACCTGAAAGACCACGACACTGAAGGCCTCGACATCCGCATTCTGAATGTTGCGGAAGCTGCGAAGCTGTCGGTTGAAAGAATGAGAGACGGCAAGGACACCATCTCCGTCACCGGCAATGTATTGCGTGATTTCAATACCGACCTCTACCCCATTCTTGAGCTCAATACGAGCGCCAAGATGCTCTCCATTGTGCCTCTGATGAATGGCGGCGGACTGTTTGAAACCGGCGCCGGCGGATCCGCCCCGAAGCATGTTCAGCAGTTTTTGCAGGAAGGGCATTTAAGGTGGGATTCTTTGGGCGAGTTTCTGGCCCTTGCCGAATCCATCGAACACGTCGCCAACACTACGGGAAACGCAAAAGCAAAGGTTCTTGCAAAAGCGCTGGGCGAAGCAAACTGCAAATTCCTCGACAACAACAAGTCCCCTTCCCGTAAAGTGAACGAGCTGGATAACCGGGGCAGCCATTTTTATCTGGCCTTGTACTGGGCCGAGGCGCTGGCTGCGCAAGATGAAGATTCCGAGCTTCGGGAGCGTTTTTCCGGGCTGGCGCAACAGCTTGCAGATCATGAAGCAACGATCAATGCGGAGTTGCTCGCCGCCCAGGGCAGGCCTGTTGACATAGGCGGTTATTACTGTCCTGATCAGGATGCAACGTCGAAAGCCATGCGCCCCAGCGCCACATTCAACGCAGCGCTGGACGCTTTAGCCTGATGCGCTGACCCGCTCGAAAGCGGATCGACCTAACGCGCATGGATTTTT
>CAYTFI010000099.1:0-6782 GCA_964437065.1 uncultured Zetaproteobacteria bacterium
GGCTTGCCAAGATAGCGGCGCGTAAGTGGAATAACGGCATGACAACAATTCAAACAGATCGTCTGCCGGACGCCCTGCTTTCTGTCTGTAAAGAGCTGACCGGCGCCGGCGGACGGGCCTGGCTGGTGGGCGGTTGCGTGCGGGATATGCTGTCGGGCATAGCGCCCAAAGATTTTGATCTGGAGGTTTACGGCCTGCCAGCTGATCGACTGGCCGGGGTACTGACGCCATTTGGCCGAACGGAGCATTTTGGCAAAAGCTTTGGCATCATCAAGCTGTGGAGCAACGGTCTTGAGATCGACATCGCCCTTCCCCGTCTGGAAAGAAAAACGACATCCGGGCATTGCGGCTTCAGTATTGAAACAAGTCCTGATCTGGCTCCGGAAAAAGCAACTCTCCGAAGAGATTTCACCATTAATGCCATGATGTTAGACCCTTTAACCAATGAATTGATCGATCTTCATGGAGGCAAAAATGATCTCGCCGGGAAGCTGCTTCGTCATGTAAGCAGCGCCTTTTCAGAAGACCCCTTGCGCCCGCTTCGCGCCATGCAGTTCGCAGCCCGCTTTCAACTCAGCCTGGCCGGGGACACGGCAACGCTTTGCCAGACCATGCTGGCAGAGGCAAAGACCCTGCCGGCCTCCCGCATCTGGGGCGAATGGCAAAAATGGGGCCATGCCCCCTACCCCTCCTTCGGGCTTCGGGCGCTAAGGGAAAGCGGCTGGCTCAGCCTGTATCCCGAGTTGGACGCCCTGATTGACTGCCCGCAGGACCGACGCTGGCATCCCGAGGGAGATGTCTGGACGCATACCCTGCATGCCTGTGATCAGGCGGCTGCCATCGCCGGACGCAATCAGCTGGACAAAAACAGACGGGAACAACTTCTTTTTGCAACCTTGTGCCACGATCTCGGCAAACCCGAGCGCACATCCGTCGATGCGGATAAAAGCGTCCGCTCTCCCGGCCACAGTGAAACGGGCATTGAACATGCCCGACAATTGCTCCGCCGCATCAGCGCGCCGGAACAGTTGACCGAGCATGTTGCGCCGCTGGTGCGCGAGCATATGACGCACATGCACGGCGAACCGACAAAACGCGCCATTCGGCGACTGGCCCATCGCCTTGAACCCGTCAATATCGAGCTCTGGGAGATGCTGGTGGAGGCCGATGCTTCAGGACGCCCTCCAGCCCCCGCCTCCAGACCGGCAAAGCGCTGGCTGGACATGGCTCAGAATCTGGCGCATCACCGGAATGAGCCGAAGGCCATCATCGGCGGCAAGATGCTGCTCGGGCTGGGCCTGAAGCCCGGCCCGGCAATGGGCAAAATCATAAAAGACGCCTATGAAGCCCAGCTGGATGGCCTGTTTAACGATGAATCGTCCGCCATCATCTGGTGCAGGCGCAACATTTTACGCCATGACAGGCGGATTTGACTTGCCGCGGCGCCGGAGCCTGAGATTGACGCAAAATGATTCATATCTATAATTCCGCTTCATCATATGACAAGCTTCTTGAGTTCTCCCTTTGGTATTGGCGCATCTGCTGAATGCGCGCCGCTGAAACGAACCCTGGTCAAGTTTTCACCGGAAAATGTTCAGGATATCCTGACAACCATAAGGAAACATATTTAGTCATGTCCCATCATCGTGCACACGGCGCCTCCAGGCTGGAGAGCGCTGACCTTTTTGACCTGGCCTTAATTCGCAAATACGATAAAGCAGGCCCGCGCTACACTTCTTACCCGACAGCGCCGATGTTCCACGCAAGCGTAAACGCCAACGCCTATGCAAACACGCTGCGCCAGGTGGCGACGTCAAATGCGCCGT
This sequence comes from uncultured Zetaproteobacteria bacterium, assembly GCA_964437065.1. Lineage (GTDB taxonomy): Bacteria > Pseudomonadota > Zetaproteobacteria > Mariprofundales > Mariprofundaceae > Mariprofundus. Next base: position 1,827 of record CAYTFI010000099.1, read on the forward strand.
TATCGCTGTATATCCATATTCCATTCTGCAATACGGTTTGTTATTACTGCGGCTGCAATAAAATCGTCACCAAACAGTATGATCGCTCCGCCCCCTATCTGAAGCTGTTGCTCAGGGAAATCGACATGGTCGCCGATCAGCTGGCGGATAATTCAGGCAAGAGCGCCAGGGCTGTAACCCAGCTGCACTTTGGCGGCGGCACGCCAACCTTCATGAACAACGATCAAATCCGGGCCATCATGACCCGGTTCAAAGAGCGATTTACATTTGCCGAAGATGGTGAATTCAGCATTGAAATTGATCCTCGCGAATGCAGTGAAAACACTGTGCAAGTCCTGCACGAGGTGGGGCTTAACCGCATGAGCATGGGCGTTCAGGATTTTGATCCCATCGTGCAAAAGGCTGTCAACCGGATTCAAAGCAAGGAAGAAACGCTGCGCGTACTGAATGAAGCGCGCGAATATGGCTTTCAATCGATAAATATTGATCTGATGTACGGGCTTCCCCATCAAAGCGTTCAAACTTTCAACCGAACGCTGGAAGATATTATAAAGTTCAGCCCCGATCGCATCGCCCTGTTCAATTATGCCCATCTGCCGCACATGTTTATGCCGCAACGCAGAATCAATGAGCAGGATTTGCCGAGCGCGCAGGAAAAGCTGAACATCCTTGAACACAGCATCAACAAGCTGCTGGATGCCGGTTATGTATTCATTGGCATGGATCATTTTGCCAAGCCCGATGATGAACTCACCATTGCCCAGCAGGAAGGCAAGCTCTACCGCAATTTTCAGGGCTACAGCACGCAGGCGGATTGTGATCTTATCGGCTTTGGCGTAACTTCAATCGGCTATGTCGGCGGCAATTTCTTCCAGAACCGGAGAGAAATGGAGCCCTATGCCAAAGCGGTGGAGCAAGGCGGGTTCCCGACATTCCGCGGTTACGTTCTTTCCGCAGAAGATCATCTGAGACGCCAGGTGATCATGCGGCTGATGTGCGATTTCTCACTCGATTTCAGCCAGTTTGAGCGCGCCTTTAACATCAGCTTCAGCGAACATTTCGCCGACGAGATCAAGGATCTGCAGACTTTGTCGGAAGATCATCTGCTCGAACTGCGCCAGGACGGTTTGTCCGTGCTTCCTGCCGGGCGCCTGCTGATCCGCAATATCGCCATGACCTTCGATGAATACCTGAGAAAGCAGACGCAGCAGAAGAATTTTTCAAAAGTTATCTAGCCCCGAATATTCATAAATACTGCCGTGCCCTTGCTTGTTTCTTCGTCCGCACCAAATCCCTCATCAGTCATCCGTATGCGCGGCTACGCACTCCCTCTTCGGAATTCGTTGCGAACAAAGCTCCGGCGCAATGATCACGGCGATTCATGAATACTCCGGGCTAGCCCGCATTTCGCGCAGGGCGCTGCGCAGTTGCAACAGATAGGCCAGCAAGGATGGCGCGGCGCGCAGGCTCTGGCGCAACACTTCGCCGGGCCAGCGTGAGCAGGCGAGCGAGGACGCATGTATTTTTTCGCGTATTGCAAACCCTTCTTCAGCGCAAGGCTGCTGCAAAACAGGATAAACCGACTGCAGTATAACGCGCACAATCAGCGCATGCGGCACATCTTTTACATGCTTCTGAAGCCATGCCTCAATGCCGCCAATATCCGCCTGCGCAACATTGCCGACAAGCAGGCCCCATGCCTCAAGGGCTTCGGCAATCGTGTCGTCCCGCATGCATGCCACGGCGCCGGGCGCCCCGTCAGCCAGCTTCACAGCCAGATTCAGATAGCGCTCCGACACCGGTAAATTCTTCAGCACTTCCCGAACATCGGCGTCACAGAGCGTGGCGCAATGCTGAAGCAGACAACGGGAACGAACCGTTGCAGGCAGCCGCATCACATCGGCGCACACAATCAGCAACAGGTTGCCGGGGGAAGGCTCTTCCAGACCCTTGAGCAGCGCATTGGCCGCCTGTCCGTTCATGCGCTCGGCATCGTCGAGAATAATCACCCGCCGCGCGCTTTCAGCGCCGCTTAAGGCGAGAAACGCCAGCACTTCGCGCACCTGATCAATATTGAGATCGCGCTTGCCTTCAATCAGCCCAACCCGATACACATCAGGATGCGAGCCGGCCGCCAGCATGCGACAACTATGGCATTCGCCGCAGGCTGAGCGATGTTCGCACATCAGGCGCGCCGCCAGCCTTTCGGCCAGCACATGCTTGCCAATCCCCTTCATGCCATGCAACAGCCATGCATGATGCAGACAGCCCTTCTGCATGGCCTGCGAAAACTGCCGCTCAACCCCCTGATGCCCAAGCAGCTGAATCACGCCTTTAACCCTCTGAAACACCCCGTCAACGCGGTCTTCACCTGCTGCTCAACCTTGTCCATATTCCGCCCGGCATCAATTTGGACAATGCGTCCCTGCTGCCCGTAATATTGCCGCGCGAACGCGTCGGCCACGCGCTGATGAAAAGAGGCCGCCTCATCATCCAGGCGCGTGCTTTTTTCTCCCGCCTCGGCTCGCCTTCGCATGCGCTTCATGGCCTCGGAAATCGATACGTCAAACCACAGCGTGACAGCCGGGCGAACGCCGCATTCAGCAAAAGCAAGCAGCTTGCGCAAGTCCTGCGCCGATTTTTCAAGACAACGCGCAGCCAGCTGATAGGCCAGCGTTGAATCGGAATACCGATCGCAAAGCACCCACGCCCCGCGCTTCAATGCCGGTAATATTCGCGTCTGCACATGCTGAGCCCGGTCAGCAAGAAACAGCAATAATTCCGCCTCGGCGACCGGAGTGAATTCTCCGTCCAGCAGCAATCGCCGGATTTCCGCGCCTAAAGGCGTATCTCCCGGCTCAAAAGTCGAAACCACCTCGAATCCCTGATCTGCAATCCAGTCCGCCGCACGTCGAAGCTGCGTGCTTTTGCCGCAGCCATCAACGCCCTCGAATGTTATCAGCCTGTTTGTTGCATGATTCATTGTCTGTTATTTCCTGCGCCGGCTTCGCCGCATGGCCTGTTGTCGGCGCCATTTCTCTATCTCGGCATGGTTCCCGGATAATAACACATCGGGCACGCGCCTGCCCTCAAACTCCACCGGCCTGGTATAATGCGGCCAGTCGAGAATGCCGTCCTCGGTGAAGGAATCCAGCCGGGCTGACTCCGGGCTGCCAAGCACCTCAGGCAACAGACGAATCACAGCGTCAAGCACGCACATGGCCGCAGGCTCACCGCCGGAGAGCACGTAATCTCCCAATGAAATTTCTTCATCGACAAAGTCACATATTCTTTCATCAAAGCCTTCATAACGGCCGCAGAGCAGGGTGATGCCGGGCCTTCGGGTGAACTCCAGCGCCTTCGACTGGGTGAATGGCGCACCCGTCGGCGTCAACATCACAACATGCGTATCGGGTCGCCTTTTCCTTGCTGCGCGAATCGCAACCACCACCGGTTCCGGCTTCATCAACATGCCCGGGCCGCCCCCGTAAGGAGCGGCATCTACGGTGCGATGTTTATCTGTGGTGAAATCGCGAATCTGGATACAGTCAGCGCTGACAATGCCAGCTTCAATCGCCCGTTTTGGTATTGAACAGGAAAGCGGCGAATCAAAAAACTCGGGAAACAGGGTCAGAATCTGGATGTGAAACATGAGTCCATCCCGTCGGGCAAATCGACTGTGATGCGTGACTGCTCCAAATCGACATCGACAATCACTTCTTTGATAAAGGGCAGCATCCATTCGCCGCCTGCTTCGCCGCCCTCCGGCGTGCGAACAATGAGAATGTCCTGCGCGCCGTATTCTTCAAGCGCGATCACATTGCCAAGCAATGTGCCGCCATCCACCACCTCGCAACCGATCAGATCCTGCCACAGGAATTCATCGTCCTCAACTTCAACCGCTTGCCTCGGCGCCCATATTTTAAGCCCTTTCAGGGCTTCAGCCTGTTCGCAGTCGGTGATGCCCTCGAGCTCGACCAGCATGCGCTTGCCATGCTGCCAGCAGCGCCGCACCTGAAAGGATGCAAGATTTTCAGCTGACTGGCCCAGCCGCCAACAACAATACCCGGCGATTGCTTGCACAGGCCGGGTATAGGAAAAAACAGTCAACGCACCCTTGAGGCCATGCGCCCCGAGAATGTCGCCGACATGCAGATATGAGTTGTTTGTCATGAAACATGCCGCAAAAGCCTGCCATCAGGCTTCACAGCTTATGGATCAGGCTGACGCCTTGGCAATCAGGCTTTGCACCCGGTCAGACGGAGTTGCGCCCAGATCCGTCCATGCCTTGATGCGTTCCAGATCAAGCTTGATCACCTCAGGCTCAGTGCAGGGATCGTAGTAGCCAAGCTTCTCGATAAAAGCGCCGTCACGACGTTTCCGCCCATCCATTACAACTACAGAGTAAAAGGGACGCTTCTTACGACCGCCGCGTGATAAACGAATCACAGTTGCCATTTATAAACACCTCCGAAAAATCAGGCGGCGCACTATAGACGGGTGGAGAAATCGGGGCAAGCTGATAATAGCCAATGCCTCATACTTATGCCCCCCATACTTATGCATCTCAGGAATTTCGACCGGGCACTAACGCGCATGGATTTTTTCCACCCCGCGATAAGCAAGCTTTGTGAAGCAATGGGTGTTGCTTCACAAGGCGCGATAGCTCGTTCAACCTAGAATCCTCGGTTGGAAGCACCCACATGGCGCAAGCTCTTGATTCGCTTTGCTAAACGGAAAAACTCTTATCACCAGCAAGGTGACGACGATTTTTTCCGTTACGCCCTTCAAATCAATATCTTACACCCTGCACGCACTCCCAACCGAGGATTCTAGGATCATGCAGGCCTGTCTGCGTGCGTTCACGCACAGGCAGGCGCGTTGTTTGTTTCATGTTAATTTATGATGAAGTCGTAAAAAGTCCGTCCGTGGCCTTTTTACTCCACGGAAAGCGAA
>CAYTFI010000100.1:0-6753 GCA_964437065.1 uncultured Zetaproteobacteria bacterium
TCTTACACCCTGCACGCACTCCCAACTGAGGAATATAGGATAAATCATCCATGGCGGACTCTTATGTTATCCGGAGCAGTTCAAAAGCGGACATTTCTATTTTGCGTTGACATCCCTGATCCGCATCGCCTGTCCACAGAGGCGTTTGACAACGCCCTGCAACTGATTGATGAGGGACTTTGGTCGCGGCGTGAAGTCCGGATTCAGTCGGCCTTGTGAGAAATTTGCAGCACGGCAAGTTCGAGAAGCAAAGTCGGCCTGGTCACAAGCAAACAAAAAGCCCGCATGATTGTCAAAAGATATTCACTCTTTGCCGATCCAGGCGTCATGTATGCCCAGCTTTTTTGACAGCATCTTCTTTTGCTTCAGCGCCGTCTGAATGTCGGGAAAGCCTGTCACCCAGATGCGATACCATTTTTTACCCCTGATTTGAACGGGGATGGAATCGGCGGCAATGCCCATCCCCCGGATGCGGGCCAGCTCTTTCACGGCAGCTTTCTCTGAACCCATCGATCGCAGAATAACAGCATATTCTCCCTTTTTTGCCGGAAAGGAAGCGGGCGCAGCGGCAGAGGAATGTATTGGCACGAAGGGGTCGAAATTTTCCTTGCCATGGGCGTTTTTTGTCGCGGAGGAAGCGGGGCGTTTGGCAGCCGTCGGCTTTGCAGCAACGCGTTTGGCTTTAACTTTTTTAACGGGCCTTATTTTTGCAGGAAGGCGCTTGATTGCAGTCTTTTTCGATTTGGCCGCTGCCAGCTTGCTCACTTTGTTGCTCAGCCCCTCGAGCTTCAGGCTTATGGCGTTGGCATGTTGCTTGAGTTTGAGCGCTTGCTGAGTATTTTTCTTTTCCGAGTCCCTGATTTGTTGCTTGAGTGTTTTGGTTTGCAGCGCTTGCAACTGCTCCGACGCCTTGATCTTCTGATCCAGCGCCGCAATCTGCTCTTCCGTTTTTAGCATCTGATTGACTTCGGGGTAGGATTGAGTCTCCAGATCGGTCACGCGTTCGGATAAATCCATATTGAGCCAGTAAACAACTGCTGCGACCAGTATCGCCACGACGCCCAAGGCGCTGGCAAAGTTGCTGCCCTGGCTTCGTACAGATTGTTCATAGGGGGGGATGCCCGGTTCCTTGGGCGGGATGCTCGGAGCACTGAACGATGAAGACTCCTCTTCATTGCCGTTGATTGTAACAGCGGGGCCGGAATCCACGGCGTCCGCCGCGACCCATTCAGGCCTGCTTTCCTCGTCGCTCAATGAAAATGCATCGCCATTATTAAACAAGCCATCGGATGTTTCGCTGCCGAAGGCATCAAGGTTTTCCTCTGCGGCAAGCTGGTCTTCCAGTGGCAATTCAGGATATGAAAAAGTATCTTCGCTGTTTTGCCGCCCTGTTGCAGGCGGAACGTTATTTGCATCGCCCGCCGCCTTCGTTTCCACAAAAGGGCATGCAGCGTCATCATCGAACAGGCCGCCGGCTTTATCATCTTCGACCAGGGCGTCAAAATCACTTATTTCTTCTTCAGTTGCAAAGACTTGCATCTGTTTATCATCGGGGTTTTGATCGGTCATGGCAAGCTCCTGTCGAATTGCAACCTGAATGCAAAACTCTTATGTCAGATGGCGAAGGTCAAGTTTTACGTGATCGGCCACCCGGGAATAATGGCTTTTTATGGAAACAATTTATATCATGGTTGCCAATCAACCTGGAAACGGCAGTTGGAAGCGCCTGCATGGCGCAAACTTTTGATTCGTTCAGGCTATATGGACAACCCCCCATGCGCCGGCGAGGCGACGGCGATTTTCCATTACGCCCTTCAAATCAATATCTTACAGCTCGTGCAATCCCGGCCGCCGTTTCCATATTCAATTATTCAGGACATGGAAATATGGGAACAACAAAAATACTGACGGCGCCCCAGATGCGCTGGGCTGACTCTGAAGCCATGGCGTCCGGCGTTTCAGGCTATCAATTAATGGATCGGGCCGGACTGGCCGTGGCTAATGCCGTGCTGGAGCATATGCCGGATTACGGTCGCGTGGTGATTGTCGCCGGCGCCGGCAATAACGGCGGCGACGGCTTTGCCGCCGCTACGTATCTGCGCCAGAAAAAAATGCCGGTCGCAGTCGTAAGCCTGATTCCTTTTGACGGCATCAAGGGCGATGCGTTTACGCACGCCGAGCGGGCGCGGGCGGCGGGGGTGGAAATCTGCATCGCAACAGGCGATGACGTTCCGGAACTGGATCGCTGGCTGAATCGGGCTGTGATGATCGTCGATGCAATCTTTGGCACGGGCCTGACCAGGCAGGTTGTAGGGAGAGCAGCCGCTGCGATTGAGAAGATTAACCGGCTCGGTCGACCCGTGCTGAGCGTGGACATCGCCAGTGGACTGAATGCGGATACCGGCGTTGCGCAGGGCGTGGCGGTGCGAGCGGATTTCACCCTGCCGATTGCCGCCTGCAAATGGGGAAACTGGCTGGCCGAAGCACGGGACTATAGTGGCGTTATGCTTGCGGCTGCCGCAATCGGAATCTCCGACTCGATCATTTGCGATTCATGGCTGGCTGTTCAGGGCTGTTTGATCGGTTGTTCCCAATCATGTTTCAAGAGCGCCTGCCTTATTGATGAAGATACGCTGGATCAGGCGTGGCCATTGCGGCCTCGAGTTTCCAACAAGAGCAGTTATGGACATGTCTGGGTGTTTGGCGGCTCGGTCGGATACGTCGGCGCGCCAGTGCTGGCCGCACGCGGGGCGTTTGCCGCCGGGGCCGGCCGTGTCAGCATCGCCTGTCCGGATGATGTATGGTCGGTGATTGCCGCCGGCAGTCTTGAAACCATGGTGCATCCTGACCTGTCGGCGCCGTGGCGGCAGGCCGACGCCATTGTGGCGGGGCCCGGCTGGGGACAGCAGCGGCAGGAATTGCTGGCAACGCTGCTGGCAGCAGGCGGCCCTCTGGTGCTGGATGCCGATGCCCTGAATATGATTGCCGGCAGTGACGATTTGCAGGCGGCGCTTTATGCACGGGATGCAACTACGGTGATAACGCCGCATCCGGGGGAAGCCGCGCGCCTGCTGCAGGAAGATGTGTCGGGGATTCAGCTGGATCGCAAGAGAGCTGTTCTCAGGTTGATCAGAAAGTTTGCCTGTTGGGCGGTGTTAAAAGGCAATGAAACCCTGGTTGCATCGCCTGACGGGGAAATTTATCTTAATCCGTTTGGTTCGCCACGCCTGGCTGTCGCCGGTTCCGGCGATGTGCTGGCCGGCATGATAGCGGCGCAACTTGCATCTGCGGCGAAGCGGGGCAAGAATATAAGCCTGCTTGTTTCCGCCGCCGTTGCGCTGCACGGAAAGGCGGGAGAATGCAGCGGCTGGTATCTGGCCGGAGAGCTGGCCGAGCAAGTGGCAAAATTGCGGCATGCGCTGGAATACGACGATGGCAAGGGATAGTTTGATGAGATTGTTGGGCGAGATTATCAGCAGAGATGCGGGATGAGTAGGCGGCCTGTGGATCAGCAAAGGCCTTTGTCTCCAAGACTGTCAATTTATCGCTGGCAAGCGACCATGATTGCCAGCATCGCCCACCGCGTCAGCGGCGTTACGCTATTTCTTTTCGCGCCGCTGTATCTGTGGCTGTTGCATGGCATGACCGGCACGGCGGAGGAATTTTCCGCCTCCGCGCAGTGGCTGCATTCCGGCCCCGGAAAGCTTGCTCTGTGGCTTGTCGGCATAGCGCTGGTGTATCATTTTTTTAACGGCATTCGCTTTCTCTGTCTTGATGCCGGGCGAGGTGAGAGCCGGCATGCCATGCGCTCCACGGCCAGACTGGTGATCGCGCTTGCTGCGATTGCAGCAGTTGTGCTGGGTCTGTTGCTGTGAGCACGCGCAAGGAGCCCGGCTCGGCGCATAGCGGCGTTGATGACTGGTACTGGCAGCGTTTGTCAGCCGTGGTTCTGGCGCTGCTGTTGCCCTTGCCGTTTTTCCTGCTGGTCGCCGTATATGCCGGCGTTGTCGATCAATCCGGATTGCTGGATGTTATCGACCATTTTATCTCCAGGCTGCTGCACTCAATCTTTATCATGGCCCTGAGCGTGCATGCCTATATGGGGATGAAGGTTATTCTTGAGGATTATGTGCATCGAATCGGCCTGCGAATCGCCCTGATCGGCGCCATGCTGCTGTTGATGAGCTCTGTCGGCATTTGGTGGATGTCCATCATCTGGGCCTGGGGGGGCTGATGTCTTATCTCTCTACCGAGCAGGTTGAGCACCATTTTCACGATGTCGTCATTATCGGGGCCGGCGGGGCCGGAATGCGTTGCGCCCTGCAACTGGCTGATGCAGGAAAAAGGGTGGCGATGATCAGCAAGGTATTGCCGACCCGGTCGCACACAGTTGCAGCGCAGGGCGGCATCAACGCCTCGCTTGGCAATGTCAGCTCGGATCACTGGCACTGGCATATGTATGATACGGTCAAGGGCTCTGACTACCTTGGCGACCAGGATTCCATTGAATACATGTGTCGGGCGGCGCCGTTGCTGGTGCGTGAGCTTGAACATCAGGGCGTGCCGTTTTCGCGTCTTGATGCGGGAACGATTTATCAGCGCCCGTTTGGCGGCCAGTCGCGCCAGTTTGGCGAAGGCGGGCAGGCGGCGCGCACCTGTGCGGCGGCGGATCGGACAGGCCACGCCATTCTGCATGCCATGTATCAGCAGAACCTGCGCGCCGGAACCCATATTTATCAGGAGTTTTTCGCCCTGGATCTGATTACCGATGATGGCGGTTGTCAGGGCGTTATGGCCTGGGATATCGCCAGAGGCGAATATCACCTGTTTCAGGCCAAGGCTGTTATTCTGGCCACCGGCGGCGCCGGGCGCATATTCAGGCTGACAACCAACGCCCATATCTGCACCGGCGATGGCGGCGCGCTGGTGGTGAATGCCGGGTTGCCGGTCGAGGATATGGAGTTTTTCCAGTTTCACCCGACCGGCATCGCCGATGTCGGTCCGCTGATTTCTGAAGGCGTGCGCGGCGAGGGCGGGTATCTGCTCAATTCAGAAGGCGAGCGCTTTATGGAACGCTATGCGCCGACAGCCAAGGATCTGGCCAGCCGCGACGTGGTGTCTCGCGCCATGGCCCTGGAAATTCGGCAGGGGCGAGGATGTGGCCCGAACAAGGATCATGTGCTGCTCAAGCTCGACCATCTGGGCGCGGAGACGATCCTATCCAGGCTGCCCAACATTCATGAACTGGCTCTGCGCTTCGCCGACGTGGATTGTATCAAAGACCCGATTCCCGTGCAGCCGACGGCGCATTACACCATGGGCGGCATCCCGACCAATCGTTTCGGCGAGGTGGTTTATTCTCGGGGCGATGACCATAACGTTGTTTTCCCCGGCCTGTTCGCCGTGGGCGAAGCCGCCTGCGTTTCGGTGCATGGCGCCAATCGACTCGGCGGCAATTCACTGCTGGAAATTGTCGTGTTTGGCCGCGCCTGCGGCAATCAGGTGATGAAGAGACTGAGCCGCCACCGTTATCATCCGTCGCTGGATACCGATTGCTGGAAGTCGGGTGTTGAGCGGGTTGAAGGCTGGCTCGGTTCTGTCAGGAGCAATAGCGACGGGCCCCGGGTATCTGATGTTCGCAAACGGATGCAGTCACTGATGCAGGAGCATTTCAGCGTCTATCGCACCGGCGATATTATGGCGGAAGGCGTGGGCATGATTGAGCAACTGGCAGGCGAGCTTGCCAGCGCTCGCATTGATGATGATTGTCGCCTGTTTAACACCGAACTGATCGAGGCGATGGAGTTGGAAAACCTTATGGCCCTGGCGCGGGTGACGGCGGCTTGCGCTTTGGCCCGCACCGAATCTCGAGGCGCGCATGCCCGCGATGATTTTCCGGAGCGGGACGACAAATCATGGCTTAAACATACGCTGGCGAGCATCAGGGACGGCAAGGTGGAACTTGCCTATAAGCCCGTGCGCATGCAGCCGATGACGGTGGATTCGTTTCCGCCGAAAAAGAGGGTTTACTGATGTCCGCGACGGTCAGGCTCTCAGTATTCCGATACGATCCGGAACAGGGCGGCAAACCTGCCATGCAGGCCTATGAAGTTCCGGTGAACAAGCCCGGCATGAAGTTGTTGGACGCACTGAATTATATCAAGTGGGAACTCGATGGCTCCTTAACCTTTCGGCGTTCCTGCGGCGAGGGCGTGTGCGGCTCAGACGGGCTGAATATTAATGGCGTCAACGGTCTTGCCTGCATCACGCCCGTTGCAGGTCTGAAGCAGCCTGTCCATGTGCGGCCGTTGCCATCATTGTACGTCATACGCGATCTGGTGGTGGACATGGATCATTTCTTTGACCAGTACAGGCAGATCCAGCCATGGCTGAAATCCCGGACGCCGATTCCCGGGCACGAACGGTTGCAATCGCCCGATGACCGGGCCAGGCTGGATGGTTCGTATGAATGCATTCTGTGCGGTTGTTGCACCACATCATGCCCGTCCTGGTGGTGGAATGGCGATCGCTTCCTCGGCCCGGCCGCGCTTTTGCAGGCCAACCGCTGGATTGTAGATACGCGCGATGAGGCGACCGGTAAACGGCTGGATCAGCTGGAAGATGCATTTCACCTCTATCGTTGTCATCAGATTATGAATTGCATGGAGGCCTGTCCCAAGGAGCTCAACCCGACCGCCGCTATCAACAACATCAAGCGGGAGCTTCTGGCGCGCAAGGCGTGAGGGGGTCAGA
>CAYTFI010000101.1:0-6607 GCA_964437065.1 uncultured Zetaproteobacteria bacterium
AGCCTGTTGAGGCTGAGGAATGCCTGCAACCAAAATCGGGATCATTTCATGTTAAGACACGAAGGCGCACAGGAAAAACAAACCTGCCCATTTTTATAGAGTTTACTTTGCCCGGCCTTGCATGCGTTATCGATATGTTCTGTGAATCAATACACCCTGTTTCTTCTTTATTCTTCGTGCCTTTGCGGTTCATCCTGTTTGGTTCCGGCTATGCCGGGTCAGGCATAAATTCTGCGGATTAGTTATCGGCGAAGATGGCGGTCAGCGGGGCATGGTCGGAGAACCAGGCGCCTGTAAATACGCTGGCTTCTCTGGCTGATGCGGCTGTTTGTTCGCTGCAGATGAGATAGTCGATGCGCCAGCCGACATTGTTGCTGCGCGCCTGCCCGCGATTTGACCACCAGCTGTATTGTTCCTGCTCAGGATAAAGCCGGCGGAACACATCAACAAAACCGGCCTGTAACCACTGATCGAACCAGGCCCGTTCTTCGGGAAGGAACCCGGAGTTCTTCAGGTTGCCGCGCCAGTTTTTCAGGTCGATGCGCTGGTGGGCGATATTGACATCTCCGCAAATAATCAGCTCACGGCCCTGATGTTTGAGCCGCTTGAGCAGTGGCAAAAAGCGCTCAAGGAACACCATCTTTCCGGCCTGTCGCTGAGGTGAACTTGAGCCGGAAGGGATGTAGGCTGAAATGATGGAGAGATTGCCAAAATCAGCCATGACAAAACGGCCCTCTGCATCAAAACGCGACCAGTCGGAATCAGGGTCGACAGAGCCAAGCCCGATATGAACGGCATCAGGTTTCTGGCGCGAGTAGAGCGCTACGCCGGAATAACCCGGTTTTTCAGCAAAGTGATAATGCCGATGATAGCCTTCGCAGAGCGCTTCATCGGGCAATTGATATTCGTGCGCTTTCAGCTCTTGCAGACAAAGGACGTCGGCCTTCTGCCCGGCAAACCAGTTCCAGAAGCCTTTCCTGGCGGCGGCGCGGACGCCGTTGACATTGGCTGTAATGATTTTCATGCCGGTATTATGAAACTGCCCGGAACAAGTGCAAATGGCTCCCGGTATTGAAAATAATTTTCAACCGGCTATTTTCTGTCGCTGAATGGTGATGACTTCGTAAAAAGTCATCATCGCGCCCATGGACGGGCGCGAAAATCAACAGCTTGCTCTGCAAGTTGGTGATTTGTAAGGAAAGTGAAAATCACACTTTTCGCTTTCCGTCGAGTAAAAAGCCATGGATGGACTTTTTGCGACTTCATCAATGATAGCTGATTAAACCAAGGAGGAAATCAAATGGCAACTTACGAATGTCCAAAATGCGGCATGGGCGTGAATGCCACCTGTGCAAAATGTGACGCCCCGCTTGTTGATGCAATGTTGAAACTGGATGATGGAAGAGAGGTGCAAATTTCCGAATGTCCGAATGGCCATGGAAAGATAAAATCCCCCATGTGCTGCGGCGAGGATATGACCTGTAGCATTAGCTGACTTCTGACGGCGCTGTTCACCGCTCCTGTAGTGATGGTTCGCAGAATTTGGTTTGATGTTCACAATATGCAGAACCTGTGCCGGAGAATGCCCGCAAGGCAAATGCCTGATTGCTGTGCGGAAAACCGCCGCCGTCAATTAACCGACCCGACCCGATGCGCGATGCATGCGACCTAATAATCCATGCGCAATGGGTTGAATATTAACGAGTGTGGCAAAATGCCACATAAACGCAAACAACAAACTATGCCTTTAACACTTTCCCCCAAGCGCGGGTCTGGATGCGCCTGAGCGGATAGCATGCAAAAAACTGTCGTTATAATCAATAACCATGGGCGTCTGTCAGGCTTGATACGCGGTCGGGCGTAAGATGTTGATTTGAACGGTGCAATGGAAAAAATGGCTGTCGTCTTGTTGGCGATAAGATTTTATTATCTGGCCGGGCGAGCCCTGAGTCTGCGCTATGCAGGCGCTTCCATCAGCGGTTTCCAGGATAAAAAGATATCTGATCCTATTTTTCTTATTGCTTTTCATATTATAAGATGTTGCCGTAGTTTGCAATACTGTAAATAATGTGGTTGGCAACAAGGAAATTGTAGGCTATAATCGGGCAACGTATGGAAATATCAGTTTCTGATAGGGAGAGATAAGATGGATAAATCGATTCGGTTGGCAATTGGATTACTGGCTCTAGTATTTGTGATGGCGTCCTCAGTTGAAGTAAAGGCGGCCGGCATCGGTTTTACGCCGTATATTGGCCTTGGCATAGGCGGCATGAACGTCAAAAACAGCGGAAGCCTGGGCGGGGCAGGGTCTGCAATACCCTTTAAGGACAAGATTCAGCCATATGGTTATGTGAAGATGGGCGCCGGATTGCACCCGAACTGGGATGTTGAGGTAAGATTGGGCTCGACAGCCGAGAATACAGCCATTGGCGCGAACGTGCCGAATAGCACCAATGTCAAGCAGAGCGCGACCGTACTTTCTCTGTTTGTAAAGCCTAAAATAAATTTATCGTCCAAGGCCAATATCCACGCATTGCTTGGCGCTTCCACTGCGACAGTTGGCGGTTATGGCATAGGATCTCCTACTATCAATACCACCTATAATGAAAAAACTGCTTCAGGTTTCAGCTTCGGCGTTGGTTTTGAGTATAAGGCCAGCGACCATTTTTCAATTGGCGGAGATGCCGTTCGCTATATGCACAAGAAGACGTTCGGCCCTCCAACAGGAAATGAGTTGACGATTGATGGCGTAGCCTTAAGTCTGAAATATGATATTTTCTGAATTTGCATGATCCCGGACAGCTAAAAATGCCCTGATTGCCGGGGCATTTTTTTTGTGCGCACTTTATGGCCTTGAAGCATGTCGCCATCTCACCTTCGGGCAGGCTCTGGCCTGTTCCACTCACGCCCTCCTGATGACTGCAAATTAATCTCTCCCGGCCTTTTTGACTGGCTGTTCATAAATCATTGAAGATATGGTTATACTTCCGCACCAGGGAAATACTGAAGGAGGTGTTTTGGACTCAATGCCGACGGACTTAATCAACGCTTCCCCAGTCATTCCCGGTTAAGAATTGATGGAGAATTTCGATGAAAATTATCATGGCAATTATATCCCTGTTTTGCGCATCTTTCATGGCGCAGGCTGAGACAAGGTATATTGTTGATCAGGCCTTGCTGCCCATGCGATCCGGTCAGAGCACCCAGTATAAAATCATCCGCATGCTTCCCAGTGGCATGCAGGTTGAGGTGTTACAGAGGGGGACGGAGGGATACACGCAAATCAAAACCCCCGAAGGAAAGGAAGGCTGGATTCTCGATCGATATCTGATGAAAACGCCGTCGGCCCGCGATCGTCTGGCTAAGCTTGAAAAAGACCTGGCCAGAATGGATAAGATGAAGCAGGAGAAAAAGGCCAGCGATCAGGAGCGCAACAAGCTGAAGGCGGAAAATAAAAAGCTTGATCGCGAACTGAAGCTCATCCGTAAAACTGCCGCTGATGCGGTTGAAATCGCCAGGGAAAATGAAACATTAAATAACAGGGCGGTTGCGGCGGAGGCGGAACTGGAATCATTGCGGCAGGAAACCCAGGATATCAGGAGCGGCGCTGCAACCGGGTGGTTCGTGCTTGGCGCAGGCGCGATCCTGCTGGGTATCGTGCTCGGGCTTATCCTGCCTAATCTTCGCTTTCGTCGAAAATCTCGCTGGGGCGAAATCTAACCGGCCTGATTTCTAATCCGGCGAAATTGGCGTCAGATCGGGAAATTTTTATCTTGCTGGAGCCGATGATCCGATTCGAACGGACGACCTGCTCATTACGAGTGAGCTGCTCTACCAGCTGAGCTACATCGGCGCATACAAAAAACAGCGCCGAATCATAAGACAATTATCCTGGAAAAAGTAGCTGGAAGTGCGTGCAGAGCGTAAGATGTTGATTCGGGGCATCCATGCGGCCCCACCCTGCCTTATGAGAGACGCTCTGAAGCGAAGGGTTAATCGTTGCGGATCGCCTGAATCGCCGCCAGCAGCGATGGCGCTGCGGTTTCAGTGCGCAAAATGCGCGAACCAAATGCCAGTCCATGGAACCCGCGCATCCTGAGCGCTTTCAAATCTCCTGCGCTCCAGCCGCCTTCCGGGCCAATGGCCAGTGAAATGTCTGGGGCGATGGCCAGACTGCGCTTCGTTTCACTCCAGCCGGTCGCCGCATCCGGATGAAGGGCGATGCAAAGCCCTTCGCCCGACAACGATGTAAGTGAATCGCGCCAGAACAGATCGGGAATCCGCGTGCGACCGCTTTGCTCTGTAGCCTCAATAATAATTTTTCGCCAGCGCAGCAATCGCCTGTCTAATTTATCACCCGCAAGCTTGAGGGAGGCGCGCTGGCTCCGCACTATCTGAAAGCTGGCGGCGCCAAGCTCGGTTCCCTTTTGCAATACGGCTTCAATTTTCTCGTTGCGGCAGGCAGCCTGGATAATGTGTGCTTGAAAGGCTAATTCTCGGTTGATGTCGGCAAAGGATTCGAGCAGGCAACTGGAGTGCGCTTTGGATAATTGTTCGATATGGCCGCGATATTCACCGCCCCGGCCATTAAAAATAACAACAGCGTCGCCTGACTGGAGGCGCATCACCTGTCGCAGGTAATGGGCCTGATCCGCCGGCAGGGTGACAGATGCGCCGATTTGCAGCGCCTGATCAAGATATAATCGGCATATCATGGCGAGATTCGGCCTGATTTTTGAAATAGACGCAAGCGGTACGCAAACCTTGACCCGATTCCTGCTTGCCCCATGATGCGCGCATGTTCTTTGGCGCTCTGGAATCACAGCTTTGGCAATCGGTGCGGCGCTGGAATGCGGCAGAAGCAGGCATGGATCGTAACGCAGCAGGCGTGTTGACCACTGCCGGTTCGCTGACGCGCTTTCTTGAAAGGCATTTCGGCATCCGGCTGGAAGTTCGTCTGCTAGACCAGTTTTTTGATGTGGTTCGTACGGAGGAGGCCGGCATGCTGGAATGCGTAGCGGCCGAGCCGGCGCTGCGACGGCAGGTATCGTTGATGCATCGGGGCTCGGTCATGTTTAATGCCGAGTCCGTGTTGCCGCTGGAAGATCTGCCCGCCGACCTGATGCAGGAGTTGCAGGCGGGAAAGCGGCCTTTGGGCAACCTGTTGCTGGATCGAGGCCTGTCGCTGGCGCGTTCTGATCTTAGCGTGGCGCAGATCAATGATGACGGCGCCTATCAGGGCTGTTGGGCGCGTCGTTCGGTGTTGCGTTCGGCTTCAGAAACCCGTGCTTTGGTCGTTGAGGTTTTTCAGCCGTTGATGTGGAAACGTATCGAAAGCGCCAGCCGCCGCTATTAACCATGAAATTTCAGCCTGTCGGTTCGGTTTCTGACTGGTATCGATTATTGCGCGTTGATCGGCCGGTTGGTTACTGGCTGCTGCTGTGGCCAACGATGTGGGGGCTTCTGGCCGCATCAAACGGCCAGCCGGGGCTGAAAAACAGTATTATTTTTATTATCGGCGTATTGCTTATGCGTTCGGCGGGATGCGTGATCAATGATTTTGCTGATCGCGAATTTGATCCCCGTGTCGAGCGCACCAGAGACCGGCCGATTGCTGCCGGCAACATTGCACCCGGGGCCGCCCTGACCGGCTTTGTCATCATGTTGCTGCTGGCCTTGCTTCTGGTGGCGCAAACATCTTCATTGGTCATCGGGCTGGCCGTGGTCGGCGCAGCGCTGGCAGGACTTTATCCCTTTTTGAAACGTTTCACCCATTTCCCGCAGGCGTGGCTTGGCATGGCATTCGGATGGGGCGCCGTGATGGCCTGGGCGGCGGAGGCGGGAGGTGTGTCGTCGCCGATCCCCTGGCTGCTGTTTGCCGCCAACATCTGCTGGTCGCTCTCCTATGATACGGCCTATGCGCTTGGCGATAGAGAAGATGATCTGAAAATCGGCGTAAAATCCACTGCCATCCGCTTCGGCGACAGGGCCGTGTCCATCGTGGCGGCGCTGGGCATTCTGGTGCTGTTGCTGCTTGGGGCTGCTGCACTGTTCACGGGCGGCTTGCCGGTCATGCTGGGCCTGTGCGCAGCCACTGCGTTGCAACTCTGTTTGTGTATGAAACTGCTGTATGAAGGGGAGGCCTGGGGATTCAGCTTCTTCCTCAAATCACACTGGGTCGGGGCGCTGTTTACCATCGGCCTTATGGCGCAGGGCTTGCCGGGAGCGTTCTGAGGTATAGAATAGCGCCTTCACGGGGGCGACCTGGTTTCGACGGAGATGCTGAACCCTGTGGGGCATGTCGGGTTGTTGGTCCCGTAAAAAGCCGGCACTTGCATATAATTGCAAACGACGACGTAGAACTAGCTTACGCTGCGTAAGTTACCCCGCTCTCGAGGTGTCCATCCATCGGGAATCCGGGGCCACCTAGATGGAATCGCCGCCTGAAACTGGAGACTCGTGGTTTCAGGGGTTAAAAAGTTACGAATCGACCCTGTGGGCATTTTGTCCGTTTGGTTCTCACGGGGTGCTGTTCAAATGGACTACGCATGTAGAACCACAGGCTGATGGTTTCCGGACGCGGGTTCGACTCCCGCCGCCTCCACCA
>CAYTFI010000102.1:0-6599 GCA_964437065.1 uncultured Zetaproteobacteria bacterium
CATTGCTTCACAAGACTTGCTTATCGCGGGGTGGAAAAAATCCATGCGCGTTAACTGGCGCATGCAGGTCGTGTTTGCCTGTCCGGCGGGTTGCCGGAGGGCTTGTTTGCAGCCGTCATAACTTGTGGCAGAGTGGCAGAATGTCCGGCGAAGATGATCCTCAGGCATGGCTGTCCGATCATGGCGATTATCTTTATCGCTTTGCCATCTCACGGCTGCACAACGAGGATCTTGCCGCCGACATGCTGCAGGAGACATTGCTCGCCGCCTGGAAAGGACACAGGAATTTCAAGGCGGAATCTTCTGTTCGCACCTGGCTGACAGGCATTCTCAAGCATAAAATTGTTGACCATATCCGCCATGAAATTCGCAAGCGCAATCTTGAAGACGCCGTTGAGCATGATCCCACCTCGTCCTTCTTTGACGCCGACGGACGCTGGCATGAAGCGCCCCGCGCCTGGAAAGAAAACCCTGAGGACTTATGCAATAATGGGCAGTTCCGCAAAGTGCTGGAATCATGCGTCGAAAAGCTTCCGCCAAAGCAGCAGATTGTTTTCAGACTGCGCGACTTAAGCGGCGAGGACACTGAAACTGCCTGTAATGCCTGCGATATTACTTCGACACATTTACACGTCCTTTTGCACAGGGCGCGATTGGCTCTGCGCAAATGTCTTGAATATCACTGGTTCAAACAAGGTAATGGAAAATGAAAAGTTCCTGTAGGGAAGCAAGCAAGCTGGCATCGGACAGCCTTGATCGTCAGCTGTCGGCATGGGAAAAGATAAAATTAAGCCTGCATCTGTCTATTTGCAGCAGCTGCAAGAGTTGCGCCGAGAACATAAAACTTATTCGCAGCACCCTCAGATTAATCCGGCAATCGCAGGAGGGGCGCGTCCGGCTATCAGAGACGCAGCGTCAACAAATTCAGGAGACTTTGAACGAAAACAACTGTTGAGTGCGTGCCGCGAGAGTGAAAATCCGCACGTCAGGGCAGGGCGACGCTCCAGATATGGAAACCTGACGTTGATCCCCTGACCTGATGCCACTCGATCTCTTCCTTGCTGATCTTTCGATCCGAATGAAAATATACCTGCCCGTCAGCAGCGACAGCGGGCCCTCCGTCGCGCGCCTTGTTCCGGGTCAGTTGGGTCAATTGACGCCCCTGTCTGTCAATTGCCCAGATATCCCAGTTGCCTCGGCGCGGGTTGCGCATATCCGCTCTGGCGCGATTGGATGTGAACACAATCCACTTGCCGTCCGGGCTCCACGCCGGTTGCACATCTATGCTGCGCTCCTGGGTTAACTGAACCAGATCAGAGCCATCAATTCCCATCGTAAACAGGTGTCTGCTGCGCCCCGCCTGCATCGAAAAAACCAGGTGTTTGCCATCTGGAGCGAGGGCCGGGTTATCTCCCAGAGCCAGATCGGACTCCGCCCCGTCCTTGCTGATACGCACCAGATGAGGCTGCCGGTCAGATGTTTGCCAGTTTTCAAACCCGTCGTGTTTGCCGGCATGGCGCCTGTTGCTATTCGCGGCGTGCAGCCGAACAGCAATCAATCCGCCGTCAGGCAGCAATATCAGATGCGTCAGCTGACCATCCAACTGATACAAACGACGCAAGGCTCCCCCCTCCACCGGTTTTGTCCACACCCCCAGACCGCCTGCCCTGTATGAAAGAAAGCTTACATTTTTATTGCCCTGCCATGAAAATGACTCCAGCGCCGGCCCGTCGAAGCTGATAACCACATTCAGCGGATCGCCATTTTCAGCAAGACGGCGGGTGATTGCGGGGCTTTTCCTCCTGCCTGAGGCCACCAGCAGATACTTTCCATCCGGCGAGGGTTTGGGAAACATTTCGTTTTCCCCGGGCTCCAGCGTTACCAGTCGGGCGCCATCTTCCATGGTTCTTTGCCTCATTCTTGAGTGCTGCTGGTCAATCCAGTCAAACAGATCATTCCCGGCCCATGCCGGCGACGCCATAAAAATCCATGCAACCGCCATCAGTATCAAACGTTTCATAATCACCTCTTATCCCGGTAGATTTGTAAGCAAACAGGGTTGAACCATAAAGACGCGAGGATGCAAATTGCGACCCGAAGCATTCTTGGATAGTTCAGGCAATGCGCAGAAATTTTTATCGCCCCGTGAAATGAAATATGATCGCAAGGCGGAAAAATTATGCGGGCGCACTGATTGTTTCATGTTATTTCAGCTTAAGTCGCCAGATATTCCAGTTTGACGCTGTGGCGCGTTGCGGCCGATACAGATCACGATTCGAGTGGAAGGCCACAGTATGCGCATCAAACCATGCCGGGCCGCCATCACTGGCGGACTTGGCATTGGTCAGGCGTTTGATACGGTTATCCGATAAATCAAGCATATAAATTGACGTGTTTCGCACGTTGCCGTCACTGCTCCGGTTGGAGACGAACAGCAGTTTTTTGCCATCCGGGCTCCAGGCCGGCTCGAAATCCCCATATGGAGAACTGGTTAACTGAACCAGCTCGCTGCCAGTGATGTCCTGCATCCAGATATCATAGTTGCCGCTTGTCTGTCGTACGAAGGCCACCTGAGTTCCGTCGGGTGAAATGGCGCCATCAAATGCATTTGGAATCATCACAGTCTGATTGCTTTTCCGGTCAACAATGAATAATGAGGGGTCGTTAAGCGTATTGAGGTTGCCGGCTCTGGTAGCGACATAGCTCATTTTGTGGCGAAAGAAATTTGAATCATAAAGACGCCACTGTTGACCGAGCAATTCAATGTGTGAAACTTTCTGGTAAGAACTAAGCAGTACATTGTAATGCTTTTTCTCCATCGTGGCATCAAAGCACCAGACCTGACCATTGGCAGAAGCATTAAGATGGTAGGTTGCCAGGGCGCCCGTATAAATCGCCCTGCCGCCGATCAGAACGTGTCCGTCGCCCTGTCCCTGTCTTATCCAGGCCGAGAGCGGCCCGATGCGGTTGCTGACATAGCCAATCGAGCCATCATCTACGGCTACGCCATAGCGAATCGATTCGGACTGGAAAGAGGGTGAAATTCTCCTGCTTCCGGCCCGAGGCGAATGCTTGGAAACCCTCTCAACGCTATAGTCGTCACCATTGTGCCGGTGTTTGCTATAGACCAGAAAGTCGCCGGCTACGGATGGATAGGTCGTGTCGTATCCATCTTCGGCGATCAACAGGCCAAGCGGGTAAAGCGGGGCAGGCGCTTTCGCTCCCAGAGATGTCAGCGGCTGAGCCATCAGGCAAAGAGCGGCCAGAATTGTTTTTAAAATTTTCCGTCTTGTCATTTCATCATACCCCTTTGAAATGTGCGTATTCATCTGAGCAGTTGCCCTTTTTCAGGCGAGGAACTCTACTGGCGGCAGAATCGCTCTCAAGTTAATATTCATTAATCCGGCTTTTATAGCTCTGTAAGGTAAACATAAGCGTTAGCCATTATTGCGTCGTTTATCGGATGATTTTGCTAATAATGCCGCCGCCAAGCAGTTCATCCCCGGCATAAAGGGCCGCCACCTGTCCCGGCGCAGTCGGTTTCTGCAGCTCATCGAAGAGCAGGCGGACCCGCTCGCCGTCAAATTGAACATGGCAGGCGACCGGCTGCATCTGGTAACGCACCCTGGCTGTAATCGTCTCCCCGGCCTGCAGATGACGAATCCATGTCATGTCGCTGATAACCGCCGCCTGAATCAGGGCGTCCTCAGGATGCGCAACGACCACTCGGGCTGTTTCTCCATCCAGCCCGATGACATGCCATGGGCCATCCGGCAATCCCAGGCCTTTGCGCTGTCCCATGGTGAAATGCGCAATGCCCGCATGTTGGCCGAGAACATTGCCTCCGGCATCAACGATATCGCCAGACTGAAGGCCCGCTGTGGCGCCTTGCCGCTTGAGAAAGGCAATGCGATCGCCGGCAGGGATGAAGCAAATATCCTGGCTTTCGCCTTTCTCTGCCGTCGGCACATTGAAGAAGCGGGCCAGCTTGCGCGTATCGCCCTTTTTCAGCCCCCCGACCGGAAACAGGATGCGCTTTATCTGTTCACGGCCGGTCGTGGCGAGAAAATAGCTCTGATCTTTCCCGGCATCATTGCCCTTGAAGATGTGAATGCCATCAGAGCCGTCACGACGCTGCACGTAATGGCCGGTCGCTACGAATTGCGCCTCCAGTTGATCGGCCGCATCCAGCAGCGCTCCGAATTTGATAAAACGGTTGCAGCGTTCGCACGGGTTGGGCGTGCGTCCCGTTTCGTAATCGCGGATGAACGGATCGATCACATCGCGCCGGAACGACTGGCGCATATCCATGGCATAAAACGGGATTCCGATATGGTCGGCCACCCGTCTGGCATCATATGAATCTTCCAGCGAGCAGCACGAGCCATGGCCGCTCGCCTCATCGCGCGAATAATCCCACACATTGAGAAACACGCCGACCACATCCAGCCCGGCCTGCCTGAGCAATGTCGCCGTCACCGAGGAATCCACCCCCCCGCTCATGGCGGCAATAACCCGCACGCCCTTCAAAGGGGCGAGATCAGAGAGAACGCATTGAACGATTTCAGCAGCATTGTCAGACATGGCCGCATATTAGCAGCAGAGCGCAGTTTGTCCTGCCGGGCGGGGAAATTTGACAGCCTTTACTCTGGCGCGCACACTCAACCCAAGATCCGGCATGGACATGCGGCACAAGCCGCAACCCCTTGATTCATCCGGCATTCCAAAAAATCACTCATCACCAGCGAGGTGACAGCATGTTTTTTTGAAACGCCATGCAAACCAAATGATTGCACTCCGTATCCAATGCCATGTCGGTTCCTGGACTCAAGGAGTCTGTAGATTTTGCCGCGAGGAGATGAAACGCAATGCAATGTCCTGCCTGCCATGCCAGCATTGACAATCCCGATGCCAGATTTTGCTACAAATGCGGACAAGCCCTGTCCGCTTGCAATCATTGCCCGGAATGCGGCATCCAGGTTGATATCACGGACAGATTTTGTCATCAATGCGGCGCGGCTATGGGCGATGGACAGCCGGAGTCGGGAGACAAGGGTTTGTCCAGAGCCATGCAGGAAGATGCGCATTTCATATGCACGGCGTGTAAAAAGTCGTATCCGGAAGCGCAGCGCTTTGAGGATAAACACATTTGCCAGTCATGCGCCTACCAGAGCGGCGAGATGCAGTTGCTGGAGAGGGAGCGCGAAGAGCGAGCCAGAGTGGCGGCGAAAATAAGGGCCGAAGAGGATGAAGAGCGCAAGAGGCGGGAAGCCGCAGACGCGGCGCGCAGGGAAATTGCGCTTCAGCAGGCGCGCGCCAGGGCTGAGGCGGAGAAGAAGGCCAGAGCGGAGGAGGAGCGCAAGGCTATGGCCAGAGCCAGGAAGCTTCGACTGGCGCAACTGAAACCCGGCATTACCGATGCTGACTGGGCTGCAATTCCGGCCGGAGAATTTGTCATGGGGTCTCCCGAGGATGAAGAGAAACGCGGTGATCATGAGCGTCTGCACAAGCTTAAGATCGAGGCGTTCAGGATGCTTAAAACCCCCGTAACATTTACCATGTATGATGCGTTTTGCCGCGCTACGGGCGAAAAAAAGCCGAATGACGAGGGCTGGGGTCGCGCCGACCGGCCCGTTATTCATGTCACATACCGCAATGCGGTTGATTATTGTCACTGGTTGGCCAAAGAGACGGGCTGGCGCGTGCGCCTGCCCAAAGAGGCCGAATGGGAATATGCCTGTCGCGCCGGCACGCACACCCCGTTCTGGAACGGCGAATCAATCACCACCGATCAGGCCAATTACGACGGACACGGCGTTTATGGTCACGGGGTCAAGGGCGTAAGTCGCGGAAAAACTACGCCTGTCAGAATTTTTCAGCCCAATCCATGGGGATTGTATGATATGCATGGCAATGTATGGGAATGGTGCGCATCGGAGTTTGATGCGGATTATCATGGCAAGGAGTTTAGTGATATTAGCGATGATCATTATAACAGATCAAGACGCGTCTTGCGCGGCGGCTCATGGATGCACGGGCCGGAATTTATGCGTTCGGCAAATCGTTACAGGTATTTCCCTGACAGCAGCTCCTATGCGATAGGCTTTCGCATGATCCTTCAGGAGTCCTGATGTGAGCAGAGTTCTTGTTCCATTTGCTGCGGGCGTGGAAGAAATCGAGAGCTTTGCGGTCGTTGATATTTTGCGACGGGCCGGCGTCGAGGTTTGCATGGCGGGCCTGGATGGCGGGTCTGTGACGGGCCGATCCGGCATCACCATAGTCCCCGATGCCGCGCTGTCCGACGTTGTCGATGACGACTGGGATATGGCAGTGCTGCCGGGCGGCCAGCCCAACGCCCGGCTGCTGCGCGAGAATGCGCATGTCAGGGCGGTTATTGAACGTTTGCGCAGGCAGCGAAAGTCCATTGCAGCGATCTGCGCTGCGCCCACGGCGCTGGCTGCGTTTGGCATTGCCGAAGGCAGGCGAGTGACATCATATCCGGCCTGTCGCCAGGAGATGGAGCAATTGGCGCCGTCGTGCGTCTATGTTGATGAGGCCGTGGTTGAAGACGATTTTCTGATTACCAGCCGGGGGCCGGG
>CAYTFI010000103.1:0-6582 GCA_964437065.1 uncultured Zetaproteobacteria bacterium
GGCTGTCCTGCCTTTTTGTGATTCGGGGCATCCATGCCCCTCACCCTGCGGGCGAATTGAAGCTCGTCCAAACGGCATCCTGTCTTTTTGTCGACCCATGCAACCGCCATGTGATGAAAGGCATGCACACAACCCTGTCGCGCGGCGGGACAGCGCCGTTTTTTTCGTGAAAATGGACTCAAAGCGGGATGGCCGCTTATCCACCCGGAGTTCTGCCGTGGTTCCCGAGATTTTTTAATTACGGCCTTTCAATCAATATTTTTTCATGCTGCGCGCCCCCCGCAGCTTTTGTTAGGTGTATTCAGGGAAAAGCAGGTAGAGTTCGGCCAATGTTTACAGGAATCATACAGGATGTTGGTTGTATTGATGCGATTCAGCGGCAAGCTGAGCAGGCGCATATGCATTTCAGCAGCGGGCTGGATATGTCCGCCTGGCAAGAGGGCGATTCGGTGGCCGTCGATGGTTGTTGCCTGACTATAACCGGCTTTCCTTGCGGGCAAAGATTCGCTGCCACGCTGTCGCTGGAAACTTTGAAACGAACTATTTTTGCCGATGCGACATTGCAGCAGCGGGTGAATCTGGAGCCGGCATTGCGCATGGGCGATGCGCTTGGCGGGCATATGGTCACCGGGCATGTCGATGGTCTGGGTCAGGTGGTGCGAATCAGGCCTGTCGGCGAGCATGTGGAAATGGGCTTCAGCCTGCCCGATGCGCTGGCCCGTTATGTGGTCGTGAAGGGATCGGTTGCCGTCAATGGCGTCAGCCTTACCGTCAATGAGGTGAGCAGGAATGACTTTACCGTGAATCTGATTCCCCATACCCTGTCGAATACCAATCTCGGAGCCCTGAAAAAAGGCTCGAGCGTAAATATTGAAACCGATATGTATAGTCGCTATGTTGAGCGATTGATGCAGTTTTCAGCGGAGTAGTCATGAGCCTTGCCACATGTGAAGAACTGATCGAGGAGTTGCGCGCCGGGCGCATGATTATTCTTGCCGACGATGAAGACCGCGAGAATGAGGGCGACCTGGTTATGGCGGCGGAGTGGGTGACGCCGGAGGCGATCAACTTTATGGCTACGCACGGGCGCGGCCTGGTCTGCCTGGCGCTGACAAATCAGCAGACCGACCGGTTGCAACTGCCGTTGATGGTTGCCAATGCCAATGCCAAGTTTAAAACCAATTTCACCCTTTCCATTGAAGCGGCGGAAGGCGTGACCACCGGCATTTCCGCCTTTGACCGGGCGCACACCATACGCACGGCCATCCAGCCCGATGCGAAGCCGACGGATATTCTTACGCCCGGCCATATTTTTCCGCTGCTTGGTCGTGAAGGCGGGGTTCTGGTGCGCGCCGGGCACACTGAGGCCAGTATTGATCTGGCTCGTTTGGCAGGCCTGAATCCGGGCGGCGTGATCTGCGAGATCATGAACGAAGACGGCACCATGGCGCGCATGCCCCAATTGAAGGAATTTGCCAGAAAGCACGATCTGAAGCTGGGTGCGATTGCCGATGTGATCCGTCATCGGCTGAAGCACGACTCGCTGGTGAAGCGGGAAGTGGAAGTGCGCCTGCCGACGGAATTTGGCGAATTTCGCATGTTTGGTTATGTCAATGCGGTGGATCAGGCCGAGCATGTTGCGCTGGTGATGGGGCAGCCGGATGCAGAGCGCCCGTGTCTGGTGCGCGTGCATTCCGAATGCCTGACCGGCGATGTGTTCGCCTCTCGCCGTTGCGATTGCGGTTCGCAGCTGCATGCGGCGATGCAGCAAGTGGCCGCAGAGGGCGAGGGCGTCATCCTTTATCTGCGGCAGGAAGGGCGCGGCATTGGCCTGCTCAACAAGCTCAGGGCCTACGCCTTGCAGGATGTCGGCCACGACACGGTGGAGGCGAACAGGAAGCTCGGCTTCAAGCCTGATCTGCGCGATTATGGCATTGGCGCGCAGATTCTGCTTGATCTGGGCTTGCGCAGATTGAGGTTGTTGACCAATAATCCAAAGAAAATTATCGCTCTGGACGGCTACGGTCTTGAGGTGAGCGAGCGCGTGCAACTTCAGGTTGGCGAGCATGAAGACAATGTCGCATATCTCACTACGAAACGTGAAAAAATGGGGCATTTGTTGAATGTGAAGGGCAACAAGTCTTGAGCCTGGATGCACCGCACCTTGCCGGCAACGTCGATGCATCCGGTCTGACGGTCGGGATCATTGTCAGCCGTTTTAATGCAGATATTACCGAGGCGTTGCTGGCCGGCGCGGTTTCCGCCTTGATCGGGCATGGCGGCTCGGATGCGGATATGACGATTGTGCATGTGCCGGGGGCGTTTGAAATTGGCACAATTGCGGCCAAAATGGCGGATACGGGGCGCTTTGACGCTATCGTCTGTCTTGGCTGCGTTATTCGGGGCGATACGGCCCATTTTGATTATATCTGTCAGGGCGCGATGGATGCGATTGGAAGTGTCGCCCGGCGCGGCGATATCGGCGTTGGCAACGGCGTGTTGACAGTGAACAGCCGCGAGCAGGCTCTGGAGCGCATTGGCGGAGCGCATGGGCACAAGGGCGAAGAGGCGGCGCTGACCGCCGTTGAAGTGGCGCGGCGGCTCCAGGCGCTTGAGCAGGCGCTGGAGGAATAATGGCCAACCGGCACATGGCGCGGGAATCCGCCCTGGAAGCCCTGTACGCATGGAGCTCGGCGGAGCAGGACAGAGGCATGATTCCCGGGCTTGTCGCCGGTCGTTTGCAGCATGAAGAGCGTAAGGATCAGGATGAAAATTATCTGCGAGAAGCCGTTTATGGGGTCGCGGACCATGTCGATGCGCTGGATGAAATCATTAAAACAGCAGTGCGCGGCAGAAGCCTTCGCTCGGTCGCCCGGATCGAGATCAATGTTATTCGTCTGGCCGTGTGGGAGATGCAGAATCGGCTGGAGATTCCTTATCGCGTGATCATCAACGAGTCGCTGGAGCTTACCCGCGACTATGCCGGCGAATCGCCTCGCGGTTTTATTAACGGCGTATTGGATAATCTCGCCAGACAACTCCGCCAGGCAGAATTCTAGCCCTGCCCTTTACCCATAAGTCGTGTCACAGAACCCTTGCACACGGGCCATACCTGCGTTGCGGCGCTTGCCAATGGAACAACCATTATCTACGCACCGCGCCTTGGTCTGACCCATGTGCAAGGGTTCTGTGACACGACTTATGGGTAAAGGGCAGGGCAGGCCGTATTTATGAATGCCGGCGTTTTATGGCAGGGGGGCGCAGGGTGGAATTAAACAGCGTCTGGATGAAGCGTGCAATCAAATTGGCGAAAAGGGGCATTGGCGCTACGCATCCCAATCCGCGCGTCGGCGCGGTCGTGGTGAATCATGGCGGGATTGTTGGCGAGGGCTGGCACCATCGCGCAGGTGAAGCGCATGCAGAGGTGATTGCGCTGGCGCAAGCGGGCGAGCGGGCGCGTGGCGGCGTCTTGTATGTCACCCTTGAGCCGTGCGCAGCTCAGGGCCGCACGCCTGCTTGCACCGATGCGATTCTGGAGGCGGGCGTCAGGCATGTCGTTTATGCGTCTGCTGATCCTAATCCGGTGATGGCTGGCGGAGGCAGGGTGTTGGCGGCGCACCATCAGGTGGAAGTAACAGGCGGATTTCTTGCCGACAGGGCGGATGCCGTCAATGCGGCCTTCTTCCACTATATCCGCACCGGACGACCCTATATTATTGCCAAGGCGGCGATTTCTCTGGACGGAAAACTGGCCACGCGAACACATCATTCGCAGTGGATAAGCGGTATGAGTTCGCGCCGGCATGCGCATGCGCTGCGCGCCGCCAGCGATGCGATCATGATCGGATCGGGCACATTGAAAGATGATAATCCGTCGCTGACCGTGCGCCATGCAGAAATGAAAGGCGATGCGCCGGTGCGCGTGGTTTTGTGCTTTGAAACGCCGAAATTCAGCCCTGATTGCAAATTATTATCCAGTGACGCGCCGACACGATTATACGTGCGTGGGTTGAGCGATGAGACTCAAAAATGGCGTGACGCAGGCGTTCAGGTTGAACAATCAGACAGCCTGGCGGGGATATTGCAACATCTGGCGGAAGATGGCCTTATACAACTGCTGCTTGAAGGCGGCGGCAGTCTGCACACCTCGTTTCTGGAATCGCAACTGGTGGATGAGATGGTTTTATATCAGGCGCCGATATTGATTGGCGGGCGCGACTCGGTTGCCTTGTGGGGCGGCCTTGGAATTGATCTTGTTTCTCAGGCTGTTCGTCTAACTGATGTAAAAATAAAGAGGAAAGGCGATGATCAAATCATTCGCGGCAGGCTTGTTTATGCGGAAGAATGAGCGGGCTCGCAGTGCCGCTTCATCAGCTGCAATCCGTGCCGGATCCCTTACGCCCAAGGCCTGAGCTTGTTAGCCTGGCGCCGATGAAGGCATGCCCTGCGCAGCCGATAATTTTGGAGAGACAACGATGAGCATTGAAGATCAGATTGCAGGATTCAGGACGCGGGCTGAGGATTTTAAAGATCGCCTGGATGCGCTGCGGAGGTCGCTTTGACGTTGATGCCAAGCAGGAAGATCTTCGCGAGCTGAATGCCCGCATCGGGGATCCCGGCCTGTGGGATCATCCCGAGCAGGCGCAGCGGCTGATGCAGGAGCGTTCGCGCCTTGAAAAGGTGTTGAATGAATACAATCAGGCCGTCAATGAGCTTGACGATGCCGCCACCCTGTTTGAAATGGGTCTAGAAGAGGATGATCGGGATTCCCAGCTTGAGGCGGTTGCATCTCTTGATGGCGTTGAAACGGAGATTGAAGGGCTGGAACTGGCCTTGATGCTGGGCGCTGAAACCGATGTCGAATCCGCCTTTCTCGACATCAATGCCGGTTCCGGCGGCACAGAGGCGCAGGACTGGGCCGAGATGTTGTTGCGCATGTATCTGCGCTGGGCCGAGCGCAAGGGCTTCAGCACTGAGTTGATGGAGTGCACCGCCGGTGAAGAGGCCGGAATCAAGTCGGTGACGGTTTCAATCAGGGGCGAATACGCCTACGGCTTTTTGAAGGCGGAGATCGGCGTGCATCGGCTGGTGCGCAAGTCGCCGTTTGATTCGGGCAATCGGCGCCACACCTCGTTTGCGTCTGTTTTCGCCTATCCGGATATTGATCGGGAAATCGATATTGAGATTGATCCGGCAGATGTGCGAACCGACACCTATCGCGCCTCCGGCGCCGGCGGTCAGCATGTGAACAAGACCGATTCCGCTGTGCGCCTGACGCATGTGCCGACCGGCGTCGTGGTGCAGTGCCAGAATGATCGCTCCCAGCACAAGAATCGCGAGGCCTGCTGGAAAATGCTCAAGGCGCGCCTTTATGAGCTTGAAATTGAGAAACAGAATGCGGAAAAGCAGAGCATGGAAGACGACAAAACCGACATCGGATGGGGCCATCAGATCCGCTCATATGTGCTGGATCAGTCAAGAATCAAGGATCTGCGCACAGGCATGGAAACCAGCAATACGCAGGTGTTTCTTGATGGCGATATTGATGCGTTTATCCATGCGCAACTGATGGGCGTCAAGCGTGGAGACGGCGTTGACTCCGGAAACGGCGGGTGAACCGGGTTTGCGAATATGAACCGCCCGTGCATTTCCCGGTCGGGCGGAAGGCGCCTGAGCGCCGAAGCAAAGCCGCCCTGTCAGGGTGATTTTTGGGTCGGCATGTCACACGGTTCTGATGCCGGGCATGTCGGCGATGGCTGGATGCCGCCAAAGGCGGCAACTGCTTCACATTCATCGGGTTCAGGGTCGTAAGGCAGATCCGTCAGGAATGAAATGTCCGGCAGCGCAAAATGCATATTTATCTGGGCGTATCTCTTCATAATCATGGCCAGATCCAGTTTGTTTTCATTATCAAACATTGGTCGCTCCTGTCTTAAACCTGGAATTCTCAGTTGGCAGGTTAAATTGTTTATCCATGGTTTCGTATAAAATTGTGATTGTCACTTTCTTTTCCATCAGGCGGCAATCGGGTGCGGTTTGATGTGTTTGTTCGTTGTCAGTTGCGGGTGCGTTTTGAAGAAATAGTTTGCCAGGCCTCTGTCATAGTCCAGCCCCAAGCCGGATCTGCTGAGGTAAAAGAAGCCATCCACGCCGCAGTCGCGGGCCTGACGCATGGCGGGAGAATTGCCGCCTTTGCACAACGCCGCTGAATAGGTGATCGGATTGAACTTTCTGAACCAGCGAAGCAGCTCAATGCCCCGGCAGGCAGGATCATCGATGTCAGCAATGAAAATAGCGGCTTGTAATTTCTGCAATCCGGGAAAGGTGCGATCGGGGTTGATGATGAAACTGATCCAGCCGTGCTGATCAAGCATGCACGAAATCTGGCGGCAGGCTGTTGTGTGTTGCGAAATAATAATGCCGTGTTTTCTGTTTTTTATGTTTTGGCGCCTCATGCGCGCAGCATGAATCCGCAGTGTGGCGCCATTAAGACATTTGTTTGACAGTTTTATGACATCGCCTGGTCGTTAACATGAAACAAACAACGCGCCTGCATGGTTTTTTCCACCCTGTGATAATGTT
>CAYTFI010000104.1:0-6558 GCA_964437065.1 uncultured Zetaproteobacteria bacterium
CTAGTGCTCCGTCCGCAACAAACCTTTCGCTTCAGAGCGTCTCTGACAAGGCAGGGTAAGGCGCATTCTGCAAGCAATGGTTTGTTCCATTGACAAGGAATGCAACGCCGCCATGCCTTATCAGAGACGCTCCCGCAGGGCATGCCTGGGCGGGCCTTCGCCATCGTTGCGCTCGTTTGAATTGGCTCTGCGAGTCCTGCACTCGCGCGCCCTGGCGAAGTTCCCGTCCAGACATGCTGAAACATAAGGTTCGTTGCGGACGGAGCACTATGTAGCAGACTATTCTCTTCTCCTGAGGCATATTTTCTGTTTCAATCCGCAGGATGGAAAGGCAAGGGAATCAGCACATTCACATTCTCGGCATATGCGGAACCGCCATGGCGGCGATTGCGGCGCTGGCTAAAGAGAAGGGCTGGCGCGTAACCGGTTCGGATGCCGGCGCATATCCGCCGATGTCCGATTTTGTTGGGCGACTCGGCGTGGAAATCGCGCCCTTCGATGCGGCCAATCTTGATCCCGCTCCAGATATGTGCGTGATTGGCAATGCCATGAGCCGGGGCAATGTTGAGGTTGAGGCCATACTCAATCGTGGTCTGCCTTATTGCTCCGGGCCGGAATTTGTCGGGCGCTTTGTGCTGCCGGGGCGGCATTCGGTCGTAGTGGCCGGGACGCACGGGAAAACGACGACATCCGCTCTGATGGCGCATGTGCTGGAGACGGCGGGAGAGGCGCCCGGATTTCTGATTGGCGGCGTGGCGGAAAATTTTGGCGGCGGTGCGCGGGCGGGCGGCGGCAAAATGTTTGTGCTCGAAGGCGATGAGTACGACACGGCCTTTTTTGACAAGCGCAGCAAGTTCATTCACTACCGCGCCCGAACGCTGATTCTGAATAATCTGGAATACGACCATGCCGATATCTTCCCTGATCTGGAGTCGATCAAAGTCCAGTTCTCCCATCTGATCCGCACAATGCCGTCGCAGGGGGCCATTGTTGCCAATGCTGATGACGGGCATGTGGCCGACGTGCTGACGCGGGGCTGCTGGACGCCGGTGATTTCATTTGCCCGCCTGGGGCATAAAACTGCGGAGTGGCAGTGGCGGGCTGTGGAAGATGATGGCTCGCATTTTTGCATATATTTTGAGGGAGAGAAGGTGCTGGAAGCGGAGTGGGCCATGATTGGCGTGCATAACGTGGCCAATGCCTGTGCGGTTATGGCTGCGGCTGCTTCGATGGGCGTGGATGCAGCCGCCATTGAATCGGGTATGAAAAGCTTTGCCGGCGTGCGGCGCCGAATGAGTCTGGTGGGGGAGGCCGGCGGGGTGAAGGTGTTTGATGATTTTGCTCATCACCCGACCGCCATTGAGGGTGTTGTAAGCGCAGCAAAGGCGTCTATGAAAGGCAAGGGGCGGCTTTGGGCGGTTGTAGAGCCGCGCTCCAACACCATGCGAACGCGTATTCATCAGCAACGATTGTCCCGCTGCTTCGGCGCCGCTGACCGGGTTCTTTTTGTGCCGCCTTCTGATCGCAATCTTGAAGCGGATGACTTGCTCGATGTTGATCAGGTATGCCGGCAGATCGGCGAGCATGCCGCTGTGTCGCCCGATGTCGATGCAATCGTTGAAAGCGTAAGCCATGCTGCCGAAGCGGGCGATTACGTTCTGATATTGTCCAATGGCGGGTTTGAGGGCATTCACCAGCGCTTGCTCAGCGCAATGCGAAAGCAAGGGTGCTGTAGAACTCACCGATAATGCAGGCTAGCCTTGGCAATCTTTCGCGGTCCAAAATCATCTCGGGATAGTAAAAAATGCGTCCCTGTTAAGAAGGAGAGGGAATGTCTTCAACATTAAACAGTATCGCCGGACAGGGCGGCAATGGAGCTGCAATGATGCCCGTTATTCAGGGCGTCGGACGGGCGGCGATCGAGATTGCGGCAGTTCTTCGCGGCGCGGTTTTTCGTGGCGCGCTTGGAGAAGCAGGCGGGGAGAATGTTCAGGGTGAGCAGCAGCAGGTGCTGGATGTGCTGTCCGATAATATATTCCTTGAAGAGATGCGGGCGACCGGTTTTGTCTGCGCTGTAGGATCGGAAGAGCAGGAAGAACTGCTGGTAATCGAAGAATATGCCAATGCCGATTATCTCGTGCTGGTTGATCCGCTAGATGGCTCGTCCAACCTGGATGTTGATGGCCCGGTGGGAACAATTTTCTCCGTTGTTCGGCGTAAAACGGCCAGCTCGGAACGTCCCCGTGTTTCAGACGCCTTGCAGTCCGGTCGCAGCGTGGTCGCGGCAGGATATGTGCTGTATGGCCCGGCGACGATGCTGGTTTGCTCCACCGGCGCCGGCGTTAATGGCTATACCTTTCACCCCGCCAACGCCCGCTTTGAGCTGAGCCACCCGGATATGCGCATCCCGGAAACGGGAGGATATTACTCGGTGAATGAATCCAATTCCGATCAATGGCTTGATGATATGGGGGCGAATCTGGAGCGCTTGAAAAGTGAAACGGGTCTGGGCATGCGTTATGTCGGGGCGATGGTGGCGGATATGCATCGCACAGTGCTTAAGGGCGGCATTTTTCTTTATCCGGCTGACAGCAAAAATACCACCGGCAAACTGCGTCTGCTCTATGAGGCGATTCCGATGGGGTACATCATGGAGCAGGCCGGCGGCAAGGCCATGAGCAGCGGCATCGCCGTGCTGGATATTGAGCCGGAGACGCTGCATCAGCGGGTTCCCGTTTTTCTCGGCGCCCGGACGGCAGTAGATGCCCTGCTCGCCTAGCTTTCCAGCCTGCCCTTGTCAAACCAGGAAGTTTTTCTCAAAACATATTTGGCGGAAATTGGCGTGCATACGCCTGTTTCCGTTGTTCAGCCGGAAACCGCGCCTGTTGAAGAGGCAGATGCCCGGCCATTGACGCAGAATGGCGAGGGCGATTCTCTGCCAACGCGTCATCTTCTGGATGCATTGGCTGAAAAGGCTGCGCATTGCCGTTTGTGCGCGCTGGCTGAAAAAAGAAACAAGGTGGTTTTTGGCGTCGGCAACCCGGATGCCGATCTGGTGTTTATTGGTGAAGCTCCCGGTCGGGATGAGGATTTAAGGGGCGAACCTTTTGTCGGGCGCGCCGGTCGCTTGCTGGATCTTATGCTGGCCGGGATCGGTTTGGGCCGGGAGCAGGTTTACATTATGAACACCATTAAATGTCGCCCGCCCAATAACCGCGATCCGCGTCAGGAAGAGGTGGATGCGTGCCATTTATGGTTTGAGCAGCAACTGGATTTGTTGCGACCGAAAATCATCTGTCTGCTTGGCCGGGTGGCTGCGCAAACCGTATTGCAGACCGATGCGCCGCTCGGTTCTTTGCGCGGTCGCTGGCATGAATACAGGGGCATCCCGGCATGGGTCACCTATCATCCCGCATATTTACTGCGTTCGCCGAGCCAGAAACAACGCAGTTGGCAGGATTTGCTTGTGGTCTCCGGCAAGCACAGCGAGCTAGTGTAGTGTTCTGATTCGCGTTTATTTGATTCACGCTGTGTCAGAACACTGGTGCTTGCGCCATGCAGGCGTTTCCAACTACAGTTTCTAGCCGGGATTTTTCATAAACCGCCGTGATGAGCGTGGCAGGATTTGTGAACGATCCGAGCCGGGTTTATGCGAATAATGATTCCGATTTTTCAGGGGTTTTGATCATGCAGGCCAGAATAGACGAAAGTATAGAGCTATTGAAACAGGCAGAGGATCAATATGCGCCTGGTCTGGTGTTCGCCTGCAGCTTTGGGGCCGAGGATGTTGTGCTGGTTGATTTAATCGGCAGGCATGCATCCGGGATTCAGATTATAACGCTGGATACGGGCCGGTTGCCGCAACCGACCTACGATGTGATGGATGCATGCCGGGAGAAGTACGGCGTTGATATCAAGGTTTGTTTTCCGGATGCGGCGGAAGTTGAACAGATGGTGCGCGGGCAGGGCGTTAATCTGTTTTATCACGCTGTAGAAAATCGCAAACGCTGCTGCGAGATTCGCAAAATTCATCCCCTGCGCCGTGCGCTTGCCGGAAAAAGGGCCTGGATTACGGGCCTGCGTCGCGACCAGTCGGATTCGCGGCAGGAGATGGCCGCAATTGAAGATGATGATTTTTTCGGTCTGAAAAAGTTTAATCCGCTGATTGAATGGACGGAAAATGAGGTTTGGGACTATATCCGCAAGTTTGATGTCCCCTACAATGCCTTGCATGATCAGCATTATCCCTCCATTGGTTGCCTGCCATGCACGCGCGCCATCACAGTCGGCGAAGATCTGAGATCCGGTCGCTGGTGGTGGGAACATGAGGAGGGGGTGGCCGAATGCGGCCTGCACGCCAGCCCGATTAAAGGCAAAGCCTGAGTGACAGGCGGTAATTACTCTACAGGGGCGATCTGAGCGGCTACGCCGTTCAGAGAATATAACGCGACAAATCCTCATCTTCAGAGATTTCACCGAGCTGCTCCCGTACGTAAGCAGCATCAACAAGCACGCTCTCTCCATTGCGATCCGAGGCCTCAAAGCTGATGTTTTCCAGTACGCGCTCAAGCAGGGTGTGCAGACGCCTGGCGCCGATGTTCTCGGTCTTTTCATTCACCGATACGGCGATGCGGGCAAGCTCGGCAATGCCATCCGCATCAAATTCAATGCTGACGTTTTCAGCGCCAAGCAGGGCGGCGTACTGGCGGCTCAGCGATGACTCGGGCTCGACAAGAATGCGGCGAAATTCTTCCTCTCCAAGTGCAGTCAGGCTTACCCGAATAGGAAAACGGCCCTGCAATTCGGGAATAAGATCGGATGGCTTGGACAGGTGAAAGGCGCCGGATGCGATGAATAGCACATGATCGGTTTTCAGGTGTCCATAGCGCGTGTTGACTGTAGTTCCCTCAACCAGCGGCAGCAGGTCACGCTGCACGCCCTCGCGCGATACGTCGGCGCCGGTGCTGGCCCGATGGGTGATTTTATCCATTTCATCGAGGAATACGATGCCGTCATTTTCAGCGCGCCTGATGGCCTCTTCCTTAATGGCATCCATGTCCAGCAGGCGGTCGGCCTCCTGTTGCTGAATAACGGTCAGGGCGTCTGCGACGTTCATGCGCTTGGCCTTGTTTTTTCCGCCCATCATATTGCCCAGCATATCCTTGAGATCCATCTCCTCGGTTCCATGATTGGAGAAAACCTGCATCATGGGCAGGTTGGGCGACTGCTCAACTTCAATTTCCACCTGCCGTTCATCGAGGTCGCCATCGCGCAGTTTCTTGCGCATTTTCTCACGCGAATCGCTTGTCGCCGGGACAGGCTTGCTGGCAACCGGGCCGCTGGCTGAAACCGTATGCGGAATCAGGATATCAAGCAGCCGGTCTTCGGCGTTTTTTTCAGCCTTGATCTGAACACGACCCAGATGCTCCTCGCGCACGATTTTAATGGCGGTATCGACCAGATCCCGGATAATAGTTTCAACATCGCGACCGACATAACCGACCTCGGTGAACTTGGTTGCCTCGACCTTGATGAACGGGGCATTGGCCAGCCGCGCAAGCCGTCGGGCAATTTCTGTTTTGCCGACGCCGGTGGGGCCGATCATCAGGATGTTCTTCGGCGTGATTTCCTCGCGCATGGGTGATTCCACCTGTTGACGACGCCAGCGATTGCGCAGGGCGATGGCGACAGCGCGTTTGGCATCATTCTGGCCGATAATATAACGGTCAAGTTCAGAAATAATTTCACGCGGGGTCATGGTCTGGCTCACGTTTGCGGCTCCCTGGGGATGGACTCAATAGTTGTGTTGGCGTTGGTGTAAATGCATATGTCGGCCGCGATCTGCATGGCGTGACGGATCACTTCGACGGCGGCAAGATCACTGTGCAGGGCCAGCGCAGTCGCGGCAGCCTTGGCATAGGCGCCGCCTGAGCCAATAGCAGCGATGCCGTCGTCGGGTTCCAGCACATCGCCATTGCCGGAGATCAGCAGCGTGTTGTCCTTGTCCGCCACGATCATCATGGCTTCAAGCTGGCGCAGGTATTTATCAGTTCTCCAATCCTTGGCCAGCGCAACAGCGGCGCGCATCAGACTGCCGCCATGCTCATCAAGCTTGGCTTCAAAGCGTTCAAACAGATTCATCGCATCCGCAGTGGAGCCGGCAAAGCCGGTTAAAATCGCGCCGTCGCGGATGGTGCGCACCTTGCGCGCTCCATGTTTGACAACGGTGTCGCCAAGCGTCACCTGCCCGTCGCCGCCAATGGCGACCTGATTATTTTTTCGTACGCAACAAATTGTTGTTCCGCGCATTCCTGTTGCACCCATGGTGAACCTCGTAGCAGTTAATCCGGGTTGTCGGAGGCGGACAAGCCCGCGCCTGTGTCTGGTTTTTTGTGAATTCGGCGCGTCGCATGCTAGCCGTGAAAGTTAAGCCAGTCAGTATTGATTCGGGGATTGACGAAAGCTGACCGGATGCCTATTGTCCGCCGCCTTCGTTTGGAGGCTTAAATTCGGGGCGTAGCGCAGCCTGGTAGCGCATCTGGTTTGGGACCAGAGGGT
>CAYTFI010000105.1:0-6509 GCA_964437065.1 uncultured Zetaproteobacteria bacterium
TCCCATATTTAACGGCTTTCTTAATATACATGCAATTTAGAACACTACACTAGTAAAAAGAAATATCCACGCGCCTGTTCTGTGCCTGACACGCCTCGCCCATATCCCGGACGCATCGGGGCCGCCCGTCGCCAAAGCTGCGCGTCTCAATATCTGACGCCTTCACGCCCAGGCTGACAAGACAGGATTTAACGGCAAGGGTCTCGCTGCGCCCCTGAGCATAATTATTTTTCCTTGTTCCATGCTGATCCGTATGACCTTCAAGCAAAACGCCCGTAAGCGAACCTCTGTCACGGAAAAATAAATAATAGTTTGCAATTTTTTTCAGACTTTCTTTCGCAAGCGCGATCAGGGATGCAGAATTACTGTTAAAATAAACCGCCATATTAAACGGCTTTTCAGGCGCCATGCCTTTAAATGCGGCGAGGCGATCCGGCAGCTTAATCCCGTCCAGATAAGCACGGAGCGGATCGGCAATCCGCTCCGGATGGTCATAGTGAACATCTGTAGCGGAGGCGACTGATATCGTCCTGCCATTGCTGAACTCCGCACCGTAATAGGCGCCGACGCCGCCAACCCCGAAGTCGTTATTGTCATTTACAATTTTCCGGATTTTCCAGGCCTCAGCGTCCGTCAACACCTTAAACAGCGCCTTCTCCCTATCACTGAAGGCGCTTATTTTCCAAATGCCGACATTAAGATCTCTCAAGCCGCCATCGCGACGAAAACGCAGTCCGTTCTTATCCACTGAATATTCTTCATGCCAGGCGAATCGATGCAAGGCCGGCCCTTTGTTGTAGCCATAAAACGCCCTGATGACCTTTACCGTCTCATCATGCTTGCCATAAAGCTGAAAAGAACAAGCCGTCAAACTTATAACGACTGCAATCAACAGCGAGCGCATTCCCCGCCCTCTCAACCGGTCAGGGCCAGCTAATTGGCGCTACGGGCAAATGAATAGGGTTAACGCGTGCGCGCCTATCCAAAGAGCTCAGGCCTCCGGACAGAGCATATTTCTCGGATCAAGCAATCGATCCAGTTCGGCTTCCGGCACGACGCCCTCATCCAGGCAAAGCTGGCGAACTGTCTTGCCTTCGGCCACGGCCTGCTTGGCAATTTTAGATGCCTGATCGTAGCCAATCACCGGCGCCAGCGAGGTCACCATGCTCATGCTCCACTGAATCTGTTCGGCGCACCGGTCTTCGTTCGCCTCCAGACCATCAATGCACTTATCCGAAAACATGATAACGGCATTGGCCAGCAGGCGCTCTGATTCCAGCAGGTTATGCGCCATCATCGGCAGCATGACGTTCAGGTCCAGCAGCCCGGAGGCGCCGCCAACGGCAATCGCCGCATCATTGCCAATCACCTGCGCACAAACCTGAGCCAGCGACTCGGCAATCACCGGATTGACCTTGCCCGGCATAATCGAAGAGCCCGGCTGCACGGCGGGAACGCTGATTTCGCCAATGCCGCAGCGCGGCCCGGCATTGAGAAGGCGCACATCATTGGCAATTTTCAGCAAGGACACAGCCACCGTTTTCATCTGCCCGGAAAGCTCAACAGCCGCATCCTGCGCAGCTTGCGCTTCAAAATGATTGGGGGCTTCATGAAATGCAATGCCATAAATGCCGGACAGTTCATCAGCGATCATCCGGCCAAACTCCGGATGCGTGTTCAGCCCCGTGCCAACGGCAGTGCCGCCCTGAGCCAGCTCGGTAATGCGCGGCAAACAGGCCTTAAGGCGTTCAATGCCAAGCGCCACCTGCCTGGCCCAGCCGGAAATTTCCTGGCCAATGGTAATCGGCGTGGCATCCATCAAATGGGTGCGGCCAATTTTGACCACATCCATGGTCGCTTCCGACTTCCTGACCAGCGCCGCATGCAAATGCTCCAGCCCCGGCAACAGCCTTCCCGCCAGAAGATCGCTGGCGGCCAGGTGAATCGCCGTCGGGATCACATCGTTGGATGACTGCCCCATATTCACATGGTCGTTCGGATGCACCGTTACGCTCGCATTTATCTGACTACAGCGGCGTGCGATCACTTCATTGGCATTCATATTGCTCGAAGTGCCTGAACCCGTCTGAAAAATATCAAGCACGAATTGATCATCCCACCGACCATCTGCCACTTCTCCAGCGGCGCTGCGAATCAAATCGGCATGTGCGTCATCCAGCCTGGACAGCGACTGGTTCACCGCCGCCGCCGCATATTTGATGCGACCAAGCGCCTTGATAAATTCCGCCGGAAAGCGCAGGCCGGAAACCGGAAAGTTTTCCACCGCCCGCGCCGTGGAAGCGCCATACATGGCATCTTCCGGCACCTGCATCTCCCCCATTGAATCTCTTTCAGTTCGCATATTTGTCATTTTATTCCCTCCTGATGCATAGGAGCGTCAGATCATCATCCCGCTCGTCACGCCCGAATGCATTGAGCTCGTCGAGCAATTCCGCCGGCAAAGCCTCCAGAGGCTCAGCCTTGTTCGCCATCAGCCACCTTCTCAGCCGTTTTTCACCATATCTTTCTTTGCCCGATCGATTGGACGTGTCCGTTGCGCCATCGGTATATGCCAACAACGTATCGCCGCCTTCAAACTCGGTTCGATCCACCTCGTAGGAAACATCCCTTAACACGCCAAGCGGCGGAGCAGACGCCTCCATGGTGCGAATGCCGTCTTTTGTCACCATCATCGGCGGCGCCTGACCGGCATTAACCCAAACAAGCGAATGAGACAGCGGCTGAAGCTTTCCCATAAACAGGGTTACAAAGCGACCTGCGGTGAGTGAATCACACAATGCCTCATTCAAATAATTGATGGCATCTTCAATCGGCCAGTTGAGTTTGGCCAATCCGCGCAGCATTGCCTGCAGGTTCGCCATGGTCAGCGCGGCAGGATAGCCCTTGCCGGAAACGTCGGCAATCATGATCCATATGCGACCATCCTCGAGTACGATATAATCATAATAATCTCCGCCCACGGAGAAGCAGGTCTGCTGAAATCCGTTAAATTTGTAACCGGGAATCACAGGCTTGAATCTGGGCAACAGGCCCTGCTGAATCTCGGCCGCCATAAACAAAGAGTCTTTTAAATCCTCCCGCTCCTGCAAACCGGCCATGGCGGTATTCAACCCTCGCGCCAGGTCGCCGAAATCATCATCCAGAAGTACGGGAACCCGCCCTTCAAACTGGCCCGCCCCCAGTTGCCTGAGACCCTTTTCCAATACCTGCGTGACCCGCTGGATGGTGCTGCTGATGATCCAGACCAGGAAGATGCTGGACATCACCGACGTAGCCAGCAGCACCATGGCCTGCGATAAAATAAAATCTTTTTCGGATTCCGCTCCGGCCAGAGCGAGATATACGTAGAGCGCCAGGATCAGGGTCGGCAACAGGCCTGTCACCATAAACACCAGCCATGGCCGGTATGAAGATTCAATCATCTGTTTGCCTGAACGCACATCCTGAAGCTGGCTGACAAACAGTCCCTGTCGGGAAAGCTCAAGCCTGATATAAGTTGTGAATCTCATCGAAATCGCTATGGACAGCGCCGGGGCCAGCACCCCTGACGTAAAGCAGAAGTTCAGCATCAACGCGGCAAAGATTCGCCAATTGAAGGCATGGCCCCCCATAATGGCCGCCGAGCTGACTACGGCAATAAGATAAATCGCAAAGGCCCAGCCAGCCACAGCATACGCGCCCAGGGCTCGCCATGGAAAATTCGCAATCACTCTGGCAGTAACCCGATGATGGTTTTTCAACTGGTCAGACTTATCCAGGCAAGGAAACAGCGGCTGATAGGCCCACCACGCAGCAGCACTGAAAAGCGCTATAAAAACAACCAGATCAAGCAACGAAATGTATAGCGATATGCCAAGTTCAGCGCTA
The DNA here is from genome assembly GCA_964437065.1 of uncultured Zetaproteobacteria bacterium. Taxonomy (GTDB): domain Bacteria; phylum Pseudomonadota; class Zetaproteobacteria; order Mariprofundales; family Mariprofundaceae; genus Mariprofundus. The sequence goes on from CAYTFI010000105.1 coordinate 3,889, forward strand.
TTGCCACTTGCTCGCATGATCAGTTGCCCAAGGATTAATACGATTAATAGCGGCCAAAGATTTAGCAAATACCGCCAGAAATTGCCAGCAGGAAAGTTCATCCCCCTGACTATAGTTTACAAATTCCCTGCGGACAACAACGAGCCTTTTCCAATACAAAATTCGTCTGAAACAACAGCCGGTATTGCAAGGCGGCAAGGATGATGTTTATGCCTGGATCAAGCGTACGCTCGTGCGGTTTCCGATTTCTATGGCTGGGGAAGAAGCGGAAAGACCTGATTCTGCGTTATATTGAACAGCTCTCAGGCTATTCCCGCCAGCATGTGACAAGGCTGGTAAAAGAGTATGGTGAGACAGGCCTGAAGTGGTCGGATGATTGTGGAGACCTCGAAAAGGGTGAATATACCTCCTGAGAGGAGACGCAAATACGGCGATGAACTCAAGCGGGAAGCCGTTGACCTGATACTGGTTCATGGTTGCGGGGTGGCGGAAGCGGCCCGAAACCTTAATATCAATGCCAACATGCCGGGGCGCTGGAAGCGTGAGCAGGAGAAGCATGGCGAACACGCATTCCCCGACAGCATGCAAAAATGATGGATGTATTTAACCGGAAAAACACGTCAATCCCTGCATCAACTTCCATCGCCCTTGCCATTTTCCGAGTGCTGAAACGGACAAAAAAGGACAGCAGGAGAAATACTATCGTCAGCAGGCCCCGATACGGAAACTCATAATGGGTGACCCGGACAACGGACAACCTGCTTACAGGGTGGCCGGGATGCCTCGGAATACGCAAGAGGTTTTTTTCGCGACAGAAGTAGAACATTGCCGCTCCATGTTTCGTAAAACACGTCACGTGATACATGCCCGAAACCTAAGCGAGGATCAACTGCCTCAACCTGCCGGGTGCTGGCCCCTAACACCACGATAAAGTGTCGTTTGCCAATATGAGCGATTATGGGATCTGCTATTTCCCCTAGCTGCGTGTTGTCGATCCGGGCGCATATTGCCTGGAGCCCCAGTGTTTCCGCACCACGGGCGAGCCCCTGTAGGGTTGTACCTCCCCAGCCCCAAGAGGTCGCGCGCCGCACCTTCTTCAACGACACTTCCACCCCATTGTGCCGGAGCACCATATAAAGGCAGCAAGGGCCGCAATCATGAGGGCGCCGCTGCCATATGTGCGGTGGGAACCAGGGATCTGTCATCTTGACATTAACTTTATTTCGAGTGGACGCCTTTGAATCTGCGAGTTTCCAGCCAGAGTTGCTCAATCACAAGATTTCGACATTGGGTTGTGTCCGATCCGGTAAACGACGTTGTATCGCCTGACTCACAGAACGATTCACCGTGACAATGCCTTGCGCAAACAAATCGTAGTTCGCAATCCCGGCAGACATCAAGGTCATCAACAGTCATGTGTTGCCGAAGCTCTTTCCATGCCGGTTTAGCAAACATTTGCATTAAGCTTTCATTTTCGATATTCCCGACGCAAAACTCCTCAACCTCCAGTTCCTGGCAAGGAAAGACATCGCCATTGGGGACAATGAAAAACGACGGTGAACAAGGGCTGATATCCATTGCCTTTCCCGGGCTTTTCTTGCGCACTCTCTGCAATGCAAGCCGTCGTGCTTCATGGCGGTCGTGTTCGATCTCAGGACGGATGAGCTTGATACACCCAAGCAGCGTATCGATATATTGCTCTTCAGTGACCCCGAGCTTTGAATCGATTTGATTGTCACCGACTGGGTTAAACGGGCTAAAATCCCAGAACAGCCGATGACCGGGTATCCGTTGACACACCTCCTCAACTAACGGCGCCATCGTGTGCAGGTTCACAGCTGAAACTATCGGTTTGATCGTCACACGAAATTCCACATCACGTGCTTCCGCCACGGCGACGATATGAGCCAAGCGCTCCAATATCTGAGTACGGATTTGGTGGTTACGTCCCCCCCACAGTTTTTCTGCCACTGCCTCGTCTGTCGTATCAAGGCTGACATCAATTCCATCAAGGACGTCGACCAGCCTTTCTGCATCCAGCGTATTAAGTCGCTTGCCATTGGTCATCATATTCGTTGCAAGACCAAGACGCTTTGCTTCGGCGCATACGTCCAGAACACCCTTAAACAAGGTCGGCTCTCCGCCTGTAAAACAGACTGCCTGGCCGCCAATTTCTTTGAATTCCTTCATTGCCCGGGCGATAGCCGGGACATTGATCGAATCTTTACGACGATTTTGCAGTCGGGTCTTTCGCCGGGTCTTATTGAAACAATACGGGCAATCCAGGTTGCACGAGTCACCCAAACTTATGAACATGGCATCAAAGTGATAATCTTTATCTGTGTCATGTGTTCCGGACACCCAACTCAGTTCTGCGGACGTCTTTTCCAGACTTAAAAAGCCCATGCTTAGCAGATTCTCAAGAAAGGATTTTGTCTGCTGGTCGACAACCGATGTGAACTTTGCCCGCATCCGATCCTGAACATCACTTAATGTGCTGCCATCAATGCACTTGATCAGTGCTGCCCCCCACTGCCCTGTCGCAAACCAGTAGTGCAGGCTTGGGTTGTAGATGAGCCAATTGTCGTCGTCCACCTCTTCTGGCAGCACATATACATAGT
>CAYTFI010000106.1:0-6421 GCA_964437065.1 uncultured Zetaproteobacteria bacterium
AAATACTTTCAATGCATGAGACTCGTAAGGACGCGTTTGCCGGATGAACCAAAAGATGCGGATTAGTGATGTCGACATGGAGACTTTTACCGAACGCCTGTCGAATATAGTCTGATTCCTGCAGTGCAGCCCAGCGCTCCAGCAGCAGGTCGCCGTGGCCTGACGGATGCAGCTCAATCCGTCCGATACCGGTTTGATCGTCATACACCTTCACTTCAACATGATGAACCCGATTGCGACGCTCCTTGTTCAAGGCAATTCCCAGCCGCAACAGCGCGCTTAACTGCCAGACTTTTTGTTGCTCAAGCTCAGGCAGGCGGGCAAAGTCTTCATGTGACGCCGATGGAGCAGCTTTGCGCTGGTAGCGCACGACCTGAACCAGCATCTGCTTTTCAATTTTGTCCAGACCCAGCAGGGGCGATACCGAAATCAGGTAAGCTGCATGCCTGTGATGACCGCCGACGCGCACATACATGCCGATTTCATGCACCAGCGCGGCAATCTCCAGCAGCAGGCGATCGCGGTGCTCCAGCTTATGCAGGCCTGTCATTCGATCAAACAGATTCAGGGCCAGCCGGGCGACATGTTTGCCATGTCTGTGATCAACGTGATATTTTTTTCTCAGACTGCGCGTCCAGGCCATCAGATTCCGGCGCTGCGAATGAAAGACGCGCTTTTTACTGTCCAGCATATCGAGAATGATGCCATCAAGCAGGCTGGCGTCCGGTACAAGCATCGTTGCAGCCTTGGCCAGGCCCATGATTTCATGGAACACCATGGCCGCAGGCACAATGACATCGGCCCGGTCAGGCCGCAGCCCCAGCTCAAGAATGCGCTCTTCATAGCTGAGCCGGGCAAGCCTCTTGATCAATTCGCCCAGCTGTTTGCGGCTGATACGATCCGGCGATTCGCTTGCAAGCATCTGATGCGCCAGTTCGCCGATGGCCCCGGCATTGCCGCCGGTTGCTACGCACAGGTCTGTTTTCCGCTTGCCGATTTGCGTTCTCAGCTTGTTGCGCGCGCCGTCCAGATATTCGGACAACAGGGTATTGAAGTCATCGCCTGCCTGTCTGAGCATCTCCAGCAGGCGCACGGTGCCGATCTTGAAGCTCTGGGCCGAGATGATTTCGCCGTTGTCGCACAGCGTGACTTCGACGCTGCCGCCGCCCATGTCAATCAACAGCGCAGACTGGTTCGACAAATCGACGCGACGGCAGATCGAATAATGCGCCAGCCGCGCCTCCTCTTCGCCGCTGATCAGGCTTAGCCTGATGCCGGTTTCATCCAGGATGCGACTGATCAGTTCAGGGCCATTTCTGGATTCGCGCATGGCGCTGGTAGCGGCGGCCCGGTATTTTTCAACGTGGTGCTGCTCAAGAATGCGTCTGAACTGACGGAATGCCTCGACGGCGTCATCCATCGTTTGTCGGCTCAGGACGCCTGTAGTGAATGCATCATGGCCAAGGCGAACCGGTTCGCGATAGCGTTGAATCAGCCTTGGCGCGCCGTCAACATCCTGCGCCGCGATGCCCAGACGCATGGCATTGGAGCCGACATCAATGGCGCCGACGAGCGCCCCGCCGAGCTCGGGCGAGCCATCCGCCGTTGCAAGTCTGATGATCTCCATGTGCTTATCATGCCGATTCACGCACAAATCGCCATGTTGATTTTTATCCGCCTTGCCCTGTTTTATGAGAGACGCTCTGAAACGAAAGGTTTGTTGCAGACGGAGCACCGGAATCCTCAGTTGGCAGCGCCAACATTTATGAATATTTCAGGCCGGGATGATAATTCTGTTTGGAGGGCGCACCCGGATTTGACAAGGAACCGGTTCGGCAGGGGGACGATGCCGTCCAGGCCCTGTTTCAGCGTTATGGCGCTTTGTCCGGACGCACCTTGCGTTCGTTCACTCTTCATCCGCAAGCTCTCCGCTGATCAGGGCCGCTGCTGTTTCATGATCGACATGGCGAATATCATGGCCCTGAATCATGTAGATCACCATTTCAGCGACATTGGTGGAATGATTGCTGATGCGCAAAAGCGCTCTGCCAATGGCAAAGACAATCATGCCGGCGGAAATTTCGCGCGGGTCTTCCAGCATATAGGTCAGATTCTCCCGTTGCATGCTATCGAACAGATCGGCCGCCTTCTGATCATTCTCAATGACTTGCAAGGCCGAATCGACATCGCTGCGGGCGAAGGCGTCGAGCGCCTGGGCGAGCTGAGTGGATGATTGTTCAGCCAGTGATTTCAACGTGGTTAAGTGAATGACCGGATAGTCGCGGGATTTGAGCATCTCTTCGGCAATATCCTCCGCCCGATCGCCCATGCGTTCAAGATCGGTGACAATTTTGATGGCGCCAATCACCAGCCGCAGATCACCGGCCGCCGGCTGCCGCAGGGCCAGGATTGAGCGCGTCATTTCATCGATCTGTATTTCCAGCGCATTGATGGCCTTGTCACGTTCAATGACCTTGATGGCCCGTTTCGAATCCTGCTTGATCAGCGAATTCATCGAACGCTTGAGCGCTTTTTCAACCATGCCGCCCATGCACAGCACCCTCTCTCTAAGCTCAATCAATTCATCTTCAAAACGCTTGCTTGTATGTCCTTTCATGCTGCCCTCCCTTAGCCGAAGCGTCCTGTAATATAGTCTTCGGTCTCCTGATTTGTCGGCGAGGTGAAAATAGTCTGGGTGTCGCCATATTCGACCAGCCGGCCCAGGTAGAAATAGGCTGTGTAATCGGATGCGCGCGCCGCCTGCTGCATGCTGTGGGTGACGATAACGATGGTGAACCGCTGCTTCAGCTCGTCAATCAGCTCCTCAATTTTGGCGGTGGCAATGGGATCAAGCGCCGAGCACGGCTCATCCATCAGAATCACCTCGGGCTCAACGGCGATGGCGCGGGCGATGCACAGGCGCTGCTGCTGACCGCCGGAAAGCGCCGTGCCGGGTTTGCGCAGATAATCTTTGACCTCATCCCATAGGGCTGCGTCGCGCAGAGCCTTTTCAACCCGGTCATCGAGTTCGTTTTGCGGGTATTTTGCATGCAGCTTCAGGCCATAGCCGATGTTATCGTACACCGTCATGGGAAAGGGGGTGGGTTTCTGAAAAATCATGCCTATTCTGTGTCGCAGCTGCAATTCGGGCACGCCCGGGTCGAGTATATTAACGCCGTCAAGAAAAATCTCCCCCTCGCTCCTGTGCCCCTTGTACAGGCTGAACATACGGTTAAAGCAACGAATATGAGTGGATTTGCCACAGCCGGACGGGCCGATAAACGCCGTCACCTTATTGGCGATGATGTCCAGCGTATTATCAAACAGGGCCTGTTTGTCATTGTAGAAGAAATTAAGATTGCGCACGGCAATCCTGACCTCCGCTTTTTTATTGTCTGTAACGCTCAATGTTTACTCCTGCCGGCCAGTATCAGGCGCGTAGTGATGGTGACGACCAGAACGGAAATGGTAATCAGAAATGCGGCGCCCCATGCCAGCTGTTGCCAGTCGTCATAAGGACTCATGGCGTAATTGAACAGGGTGACGGTCAGGTTGGCCATCGGCTCGTTCATGCTTTCCATCCAGTAGGGGCTGTTCATGGCGGTAAACAGCAATGGCGCTGTTTCGCCGGCCACGCGGGCGACGGCCAGCATGATGCCGGTGATCATGCCGTTTTTTGCTGCGCGGAAGACGATATGCAGCAACATCTTCCAGTATGGCGCGCCCAGCGCCAGCGCTGCTTCGCGCATTTCATTTGGAACCAGTCGCAGCATCTCTTCCGTTGTTCGAATAACCACCGGCAGCATCAGAATAGCCAGCGACACAGAGCCCGCCCAGCCGGAGAAATGGCCCATGGTCTTGACCATGATCAGATAGACAAAAACGCCGACGACAATGGACGGCGCCGAGACAAGAATATCGGCAAGCGAGCGCACCATTCGGCCAAACAGGTTGTGCTTGCCGAATTCAGCCAGATAAGTTCCGGCCATGATGCCAACGGGCACGGCCATCAGCCCTGCCGCCACGGTCATCAATAGCGTTCCGACAATGGCATTGGCGAGGCCGCCGCCCGGTTCGCCCGGCGGAGCGGGCAGTTCGGTGAAGAAATTCCAGTCCATGGCGCTTAATCCGCGCCATGCGACATCGCCAAGAATCAGCACAAGCATGACAATGCCGAGCAGGGCGGCGGCTGTGGAGACGGTTATCACGAAGCGGTTGGTGAATTGCCGGCGGGCGGCGCGTGATTTCATCAGCCGCCCCGCTTTTTGTTGCTGGAGCGCAGCCAGATTTGCGCCATGCTGAGCACGAAAAAGGTGATCAGGAACAGCACCAGCCCCAGTTCAATCAACGATGCGGTATAAATTTCACCATCGGCCTCGGTGAATTCGTTGGCCAGGGTGGAGGCTATGGAGTTGCCCGGCGCCAGCAGCGACCAGGAGAGATGATAGGCGTTGCCGATCACGAAGGTGACGGCCATGGTTTCACCCAGCGCCCGGCCCAGCCCCAGAAAAACGGCGCCAACGATGCCTTTCAGTCCATACGGAATCATGACATCCCTGACCACCTCCCATGTTGTTGCGCCCAGACCGTAGGCGGACTCCTTCAGGTTTTGCGGCGTCATCAGAAACACATCGCGGGTGATTGAAGCGATAAAGGGAATAATCATCAACGCCAGCACCAGACCGGCAGTGAGCATGCCGATGCCGATAGGCGGCGTTGAAAACAGGGGTATAAAACTAAAATGCCCGTACAGCCACGGTTCAATCGTGTCTGCCATCACCGGCGCCACCACGAACAGTCCCCACATGCCATAGACAATGCTGGGAATGGCTGCGAGCAGTTCAATAGCCGCCCCGACAGGCCCGCGCATCCAGTAGGGAGCAATCTCGGCAAGAAACAGCGCGATGCCGAGACTCAGCGGCAGGGCGACCAGCATGGCGATGGTGGTGGTTAGAAGGGTGCCGACGATGGCGATGAGCGCGCCATACTGATCGGTGACGGGATTCCATTCGCTGCTGGTCAGAAAGGCGAAGCCGAACTTGTCAATCGACGGCTGCGACTGATGCCATAACATGCCCAGCATCACAACAAACAGCACGGCGATGAAGGCGGCGAATGCCGCAGTCAGCAGCCGGAACAGATGATCGGCGCTGAATCTGGATGCGCTGGATGTCGCCATTGTCATGGATGAGCCCCTCTCGATTTCCGTCAGCAGTCTCTGGTTATTAACTTTATTGTCAAACCGGCAAACGGACAAAAAAACGGAGCCGGGCAAAACCCGGCTCCATCGCATTCATCGGATATTTGGATTATTTCCAGATCTTTCCGCCGTCAGCTGCACGGATATCCGCAGCCCAGGTCTTTTCAACCATGTTGATCACCTTTTCAGGCATCGGGACATAGTCCAGTTTTTCAGCCATTGCCGCGCCGTTCCTGTAACACCAGTCAAAGAACTTCAGCACTTCCCCGGCTATGGCCGGTTTAGCCTGACTCTTATACATCAGGATGAAAGAAGCTCCGGTGATCGGCCATGATTTTGCGCCCGGCTGGTCGGTCAGAACCATGTAATATCCCCTGGCATGCGCCCAGTCTGCGCCGGCGGCTGCGGCCTGAAAGTTTTCGGCAGTCGGCGCAACCGCGTTGCCGGCATGGTTGATAAGGCGCACGGACGCCATGTGGTTCTGCAAGGCATAGGCATATTCAACATAACCGATGGAGCCCGGAACCTTGCTGACGAATGCGGCGACGCCCTGATTGCCCTTGCCGCCCAGGCCCGTAGGCCATGACACCGCCTTGCTGTTGCCGATGCTCCTGGCCCAGTCAGCGCTTACCTTGGTCAGGTAGTTGGTGAAAATCCAGGTAGTGCCGGAACCGTCGGCGCGATGAATGACAGCAATGGCGTCATCCGGCAGGTTGATGCTCGGGTTCAGCTTTTTGATGCGCTTGTCATTCCATTTGGTTATTTTGTTTAAATAAATGTCAGCCAGCACATCGCCGGAAAGAACGAGCTGGTTGGCGCCGATGGCCCGGATATTTACAACCGGCACAACGCCGCCCATGATCATCGGATACTGCATCAGGCCCGCCTTGTCCAGCGCTTCGGGCTTCAGCGGCGCATCAGAAGCGCCAAAGTCCACGGTCTTCGCCTTGATCTGCTTGATGCCGCCGCCGGAACCGATGGCCTGATAGTTGAAGCGAATGCCGGTCTCCTTGTTATAGGCATGCGCCCATTTTCCATAAACCGGGTAAGGGAAGGTGGCGCCTGCGCCGTTGATAGTCGTTGCGGCCTGAGCCTGAGCGCCAAGGCCGAGGGTTAAAGCAGCCGCTGCTGCAAGAATTATCTTTTTCATATTTATCTCCTTTATTTTATTAACATGAAACAAATAACGCGGTTGCATGATTTTTTCCGCTCTGTGATTGA
>CAYTFI010000107.1:0-6296 GCA_964437065.1 uncultured Zetaproteobacteria bacterium
CGCATGCCCATGCCGCCGCCAGCCTGTGCGGAATCGCCGATGAATTTTGTCAGGGCCGATTGATCGCACTGGGCGGCGGCGGTTATAATCGCGGCAATCTGGCGGCTGGCTGGAATGCGATTCTGGCGCAAATGTGCAAATAATCCTAACGCGCATGGATTTTTCCACCCCGTGATAAGCAAGTCTTGTGAAGCAATGGGTGTTGCTTCACAAGGCGCGATAGTCCAATCAATCACAGAGCGGAAAATTCCATGCAGGCGTGTTGTTTGTTTCATGTTAAAACGCTGAATCGGTGACTGACTCATACATTTCAAGCTTTGATGGCGCGGCAAACCAGCACGTCGGCGTTTGTCCGGCCTTTGCATGAGCGGCGCGAAATGATTCGGATCTCGTCCACGCCTCAAAGGCCTGCCGGGACTCCCATAATGTCATGACAATATGCTGACCGCCGGCTTCCGCAGTCGGGCGAAGCACGCTATTGCGTATAAAGCCCGGCTCTTTATCGATCAGGCCGGCGCGCTGCCTGAATCGTTGTTCAAATGCAGGCCAGTGCTCGGGGTGAACGGTGAAACGGTTCATGGTGACAAACATGGATAGCCTCCTGTGGCAAAGAGTGCGGCCAACTGTTATACCGCTGCCGGCACATCTGCTGTTTGCCGGCGCATCAGGCGGGTCATGCCGGCGGCAGTGAGTATGCACCAGACGGCGAACAAGGCGCCGGGAAGCGCGGTTTCAGGCGAGAAGTGTTTCAGCGCAAGGGCGACGCCAAGGCCTGCATTCTGCATGCCGATTTCGATAGTCAGGGTGATTCTGTAAGGGCGATCAAAGCCAAGCAGCCGGGCGGCAGTCCAGCCCGACAGGTAACCCAGGGCATTGAGCAGGACGACAAAGACAATCACCAGCCCCGGCGTATCGGCAATGCGATCATGATTGGCGGCAACGGCATAGCCGCAAATGATGATGATGGAGAGGGCGGCCATGCCGGGGGCGAATTGTTCAACGCCGTCCTGCAAGGCGCCGAGCCGGGCGCGCAACAGCATGCCCAGCGTCAGCGGCAGGGCGACGGTGAGCAGGATGGTTTGCATCATCGGCCAGAACGGGATATCCATAAATGAACCGCCGAGCAGATCCACCAGCAGCGGCGTGAGCAGGGGCGAGAGGATGGTGGCGACCATGGTCATTGCAATGGAGAAGGCGACAGCGCCGCCGGCCAGATAGGTGATCACATTGCTGGCCATGGCGCCCGGGGCGCAGCCGACAATAATAAAGCCCAGCGCCATTTCCGGCGCAACGCCCTGCCAAACGGCAATGGATGCGGCCATAAAGCCCAGCATGGGCATCACCGAATATTGCGTGAACACGCCCATGGCAATGGTCGATGGCTTCGACAATGCATCCAGCGCCTCTTCAGTTTTAAGCACCAGTCCAAGGGCGAACATGGTGGCGGCGAACAGCCAGAGAAAGTAGCTCTTGAAGATCAGAAAGGCGGGTGGATACATGAATGCGGCAATGGCGCACAACAGGGTGAACATGGCCATATAGTGCGACAACAGCCGCCAGATTGAGGAAATGCTCGCCATCATGCGGGATGCAGGTTGGCTGAAATGGCGATGGTCATTGCGGATTTGTTCAGCGTATAAAAATGCAGGCCGGGCGCCCCGGCATCCAGAAGTTCACGACATTGCACCGTGGCAATTTCGATGCCGAGCTGCGCCACGGCAGCCAGGTCGTCCCTGACAGGGGCCATTTTCTCTTCCAGCCATGGCGGAATTGAAGCGCCGCACATGCCGGAAAAGCGCACAATCTGATCAAAATTTGTGATCGGCATAATTCCCGGAATAATCGGAATCGTAACCCCGGCCCTGGCTGTTGCGTCACGGAAACGAAAAAATGTGTCGTTATCGAAAAAATACTGGGTGATGGCGCAGTCCGCCCCGTTGTCCTGTTTGAGCTTCAGATAGCGTATGTCATCGGCCACGCCGCCCTTTGATTCCGGGTGGCCTTCCGGATAGGTGGCGCAGGCAATGGAGAAATCGCCCTGATGGCGCAGAAAGGCGATCAGATCGGCGGCATAGGAGAAGCCGCCGGCAACCGCTTCAAAATGATCCATGCCTTCGGGCGCATCGCCCCTGAGCGCGAGGATGTTTTCTATGCCGACGGCCTGATAATCAGCCAGCAGTTCGGCCAGTTCATTCTGCGAGGCGCCGACACAGGTCAGATGCGCCACCGGCGACAGACCGGTTTCATCCCTGATGCGGGCGACAATGTCCCTGGTGCGATTCTGCGTGCTGCCGCCGGCGCCATAGGTGACGGAAACATAGGCCGGGTTAATCGCTTTCAGCTCATTCAGGCAGCGCCACAGGTTGGCCTCGCCCTTGTCTGTTTTGGGCGGGAAAAATTCACATGAAATGAGCGGCCCGTCTGCTGATGCCAGAATATCGGAAAGTTTCATTACAGCCTAGGCACCGTAACGCCGGTCTGCCCCTGATATTTGCCGCTCTTATCCTTATATGAGGTCTCGCAAACCTCATCGGATTCAAAAAACAGAAACTGGGCGACGCCCTCGCCGGCATAGATTTTGGCCGGCAGCGGCGTGGTGTTGGAAAATTCCAGCGTCACATGGCCCTCCCACTCCGGCTCCAGCGGCGTGACATTAACAATAATGCCGCAGCGGGCATAAGTGGATTTGCCGAGACAGACCGTCAGCACGGAGCGCGGGATGCGCAAGTATTCCACCGTCCGGGCCAGGGCAAAGGAGTTGGGCGGGATAATGCAGACATCGGCTTGCACATCGACAAAAGAGCTGGGGCAGAAGTTCTTGGGATCGACAATGGCCGAGTTGATATTGGTGAATATCTTGAACTCGTCGGAGCAGCGCACATCGTAGCCATATGAGGAAAGACCATAGGAAATAACGCCTGCGCCGTCGCCCCTCTTTTTAACCTGCCCATCAACAAAAGGCTCAATCATGCCATGCTCGCCGGCCATTTTGCGTATCCATCGATCCGATTTTATGGACATCCGTTCCCCCTGCTAATCTCTGGCTGCGCAGCATAGCTGTGAAGCAATAAATCAGCCAGCGGCTTTCCGGTCTGCGCTGCGGCATCTGTAACGACGAAATGACAGCCCGGCAGCAATCAGAGCAGATCGAGGATGCGATCCAGACCGCCATGGGAAAGGGCGTAGGGGGCGAGTTCCCGGACTCTGGGCTTGGCGTGGAAGGCGACGCCCATGCCCGCAGCCTCAATCATCGGCAGGTCGTTGGCGCCGTCGCCGATGGCAATGGTCTGCTCAATGGGAATATTCCACTCTTTTGCCCTGGCAAGCAGCGCTGCGCGTTTGCAATCGGCGTCGATTACCCTGCCGATGAAGCCGCCGCTGAGCTTGCCGTCGATAATTTCCAGTTCATTGCCAAGGGAAAAGTCGAGCCCCAGCCGGGCCTCGAAATGACGGGTGAAGAAGGTGAAGCCGCCGGAAACCAGGCCGGTTTTCCATCCGTGCGCCTGCAAGCCGCAGATCAGCTCTTCGGCGCCTTCGGTCAGCCTGATGCGTTCGTTGAGCACCCTGTTCAGGACGCCCTCATCAAGCCCCCTGAGCAGCTTGACGCGCTCTGTGAAGGAGGCGACAAAATCAAGCTTGCCCTCCATCGAAAGCTGCGTGATGGCGGCAATCTGCTCCTTGATCCCCATGAAATCGGCAATTTCGTCTATGCATTCGCACCGGATGAGGGTGGAATCCATATCCATCAGCAGCAGGCCCGGCTCGGACAGACGGGGCGTTGGCGGCAGTGCGGTGACGGCAATATCGACATTCAGCCGCTCAGCCAGCGGACGCAGGCGCATGGTCATGGTTTTGGCGTCGCTGGCGCCGGTGAGCAGCATATTGCAGTGATTGTTCTGATTGCAGACCTGCAGGACGCCGATGCGCTCCAGCATCAGCGATTCACATATTTCCCTGAATGCTTCGAAGCTGTCGCAGCCATGGATATGCGCATGCATATGCGCCGCTTCCAGTTCAGCCTGCCAGATGTCCAGGCTCGCGCCGGCCGTGCGGGCGCGCATCTGCACCTGCTGCAGCGTCTCGCACTGGTAATGCCGACGCAGGCGATAGGCGTCGTGGGCGCGGCAAACAAGCAGCCTGCCATCGCCCGGGGTCGAGAAAACAGGCGAATTGACAGCAATGGGCAGTTCAAAGTTCGGCGGCAGCAAAAAGTTGCTGAGCATGGCGGATTATCCTTCGGGTCTGATGAGCGCCGCAGGCTCAAGCAGCGAATCAAGAAAGGCAATGCAGGCCCTTAGCGATTGCAGGTTTTCATCAGGCAACTGCAACAGCGTGAGATTGCCGTCTGGCGTCAGGCGGAAACGATCCGGTTTGGATTGCACGCGGGCAAACAGGCCCGGCGCTTCGATGGGCGACTCAGAGGTGAACACAAAGCGCATGCATTGCGCTCCGGCCTTGATGGCGGAAAGGCGAAGCGCCTGTCCGCGCCAGCGGATGCGCGCGCCTTCCAGACAATACCTGGCCTCATCCGGCATGCGACCAAAGCGATCGGTCATCTCCTCGAACAGCAGCGTGATCCGGGCATCACTTTCAGCTCGGGAGATGCGCCGGTAAAGATTAAGCCGCTCGCCCTGCTGCGGCACATAATCCGGCGGCAGGATGGCGTTCACTCCCAAATGCAGATCCAGCGGCTGTTGCGGTCGCGGCGCATCGCCGCGCGCTTCCGACACGGCATCGGAGAGCATGTCCAGGTACATGTCCAGGCCGATCTCCTCAAGCCTGCCGCTCTGCTCGGCGCCCAGCAGATTGCCGGCGCCGCGAATCTCCATATCCTGCCTGGCCAGCAAAAACCCGGCCCCGAGCTCCGTGTGTTGGGCGATGGCCTGCAGACGTTCGCGCGCATCGCGGGTCATGGCTCGCTCATCAGGCGTGAATAAATAGGCGTAGGCCTGACGATGGCTGCGCCCGACGCGACCGCGAATCTGGTGCAATTGCGATAGCCCAAGCAAATCAGCGCGCTCAACAATCAGCGTATTGGCATTGGGCACATCCAGCCCCGACTCGACAATCGTGGTGCAGACGAGGATATGCAATCGCCCCTCATAAAAGGCCATCATCTGCCGATCCAGATCGGCAGGCGACATCTGGCCGTGGGCGATGCCTATTTCCGCTTCCGGCACATCCTGGCGCAATCGCGCTGCAATGCGTTCAATGCTTTTGACATGATTGTGCAGATAATAAATCTGGCCGCCGCGATAGAGCTCCCGGCGAATGGCTTCACTGGCAATATGACGGTCGAAACTGGAGACCATGGTGCGGATGGATTCGCGTTCAGCCGGCGGCGTGCTGATAATCGATACGCTGCGCAGCCCGGACAAGGTCTGGTGCAAGGTTCGCGGGATCGGCGTAGCGGTCAGCGTCAGCAGATCGACGCTGCTGTGCAGCGATTTCAACTTCTGCTTGTGCCTGACTCCGAAACGCTGTTCCTCATCGACAATCACCAGCCCCAGATCGGCAAATTTAAACTGATCCGAGAGCAGCCGGTGCGTGCCAACAATGATGCGGGCGTCTCCACCCGCCAGTTCACGAATTATTCGCTCTGTTTCCCTTTTGCCCTGTAGCCGGGAGATCAATTCAACCTTGAGCCCCGTGCCCGCAAAACGCTCTGAAAAACTGGCAAAATGCTGATTGGCCAGCACTGTCGTCGGCGTCAGCACGGCGACCTGCCGACCTGATTCAGCCACCACGAAGGCGGCGCGCATGGCCACTTCCGTTTTGCCGAAGCCGACATCGCCGCAGATCAGACGATCCATCGGTCTGTCGTCGGACAAATCCTTGAGAGTGGCGTCAATGGCCTCGGCCTGATCGTCGGTCTCCTCAAACGGGAAGCGGGCGGAGAATTCCTCCAGGGCTTCAAACAGCGGCCCCTGCATCGGGTAGGGCTGTCGGCGACGATTGCTGCGTTCGGCCTCTACTTCAATCAATTCATGCGCCATGGCCAACAGATCACGCTTGGCCCGTTCACGCGTTCGTTTCCATCGCTCCGAACCCAGCCTGTTCAGCCTGGGCGTTTCATCGCCGCTGTAGCAGTGCAGACGCGACAGTTCCTCGACCGGCACGAAGACGTGCGCTTTGTCGGCATATTCGATTTTGATGAAATCGGCAATCTGTTCTTCGCCGTCCTCGCCAATGCTTTCCAGCCCCTGATATCGGCCCACGCCGTGGTCTTCGTGCACCACCGGATCGCCCATGTTCAGCTCCGCCAGAGAGCTGAATATATCGGCGCGCAAAACAGT
>CAYTFI010000108.1:0-6212 GCA_964437065.1 uncultured Zetaproteobacteria bacterium
CCAGGATGAAAAAGTTAAATATGCCGCATAGAGACTATTATGTGCCGGATCAATATTATGCACTTATTAGTAATTGCAGAGCAGTTTGACAGTCTTCAGTCGCCGCCCGGCTTGATTCGCGAGAGGCAATCATGGCCCATGCGTTGATGGATAATCACCGCCAGAACATGCAGGCCGACTAGCCCTTCCAACAGGCCGACCAGCGTTTCATGGGTCTCGCCGACAAAAAGGATGATCTCAGACTGCCGTCCATGCGCATTCCAGGCGAAAAACAGCAATACGCCGGCCGTGGCGATAGCCAGCGCCGTCAACAGCATCAATCCGTGCACTGCCCTGGCGACCGTTTTTCCTTCATCCAGCGGCGGCAATCTGCCCCGCATCCAGTCGCCGGCCTGTGATTTTGCGTCGTCCAGCAGCATCTTGCGCCCTGCGCCGGACAGCCACGGCAGCAAATCGCGCCAGTTGGCCCCCGGGATGGCTGAAAATGACAGAAAAAGACGCATCAGCAATAGCCCGGCAATGAACATGCCCAACCAGCCATGCACTATAAAACCGGGCGTTTCCCCGATCGCCGGCATCGAACCGGCATGGTGGCCTGCATGAGCATAAGCGGGCGTGACCAACCCTGTCGCTGCAATCGGGGAGTCGTGCTGGCCCGGCACATCCATCAGCTCGCCAATGGCCAGTTGCGCAATCACGCATGACGCCAGCAGTGAATGAAGCATGCGAATGGGTTTGCCGTATGCCACGTTTTTTCCCGTCTTAACCGGTCAGGCTGCGCGGTAGAATTAACTAATCTGCCTGTTCCCCGGTTTTATCGTAAGCAAGATCCGCCAATTGCTTGTATTGGCGATAGCGCTCATCGATATTAGCCTGTGCCTCGCCAAACAGCTTCTCGGCGGCTTGCTGGTTGTTGCGGCTGAGCTGGGAGAAGCGCGTTTCAGTCTTGGCAAAGTCCGTAAATGCAATGGAAGGCTTTTTGGAATCCAGCTGTAGTGGATTCTGCTTGTTCTCGGCCCGTCTCGGATCGTAGCGCAACAGGCTTACATGACCGCTGTCCACGGCCAGTTGCTGTTGGCGCAAGTTGTATTTGGCAATATCCACGCCCTGCGCAATGCACGGACTGTAGGCAATAATCAGCGAAACGCCGGGATAGGATTCAGCCTCCATAAACGCCCTGAGCGTGTGCATGTCCTTGGCGCCAAAGGCGACCTGAGCGACATATACATGCCCGTAGGCCATGGCGATGCTGGCCAGATCTTTTTTACTTGTCGGCTTGCCGCCTGCTGCAAACTTGGCGATGGCGCCTGTTGGCGTCGCCTTGGACATCTGGCCGCCAGTGTTGGAATATACCTCGGTGTCAAGCACCAGTATATTCACATTCCGGTTGCTGGCCAGCACATGATCCACGCCGCCAAAGCCGATATCATAGGCCCAGCCATCGCCGCCGATAATCCAAACGCTCTTTTGAGACAACTGATCGGCTACGGCTTCCAGGTTTCTGGCATCGTCGCCATCAATCTCCCGCAACTGCTTTTTCAGGGCCTCAACGCGACCGCGTTGCTGATGAATGCCCGGCTCCGTGCTTTGATCCGCCTCGAGAATATCCTGCACCAGTTGCGGGCCGATCTGCTGTTCCATCCGGCGCAGCAAAGTCCTGGCATAATCTTCCTGCTTGTCGATTGAAAGGCGAAAGCCCAGGCCGAATTCGGCGGCATCCTCAAACAGGGAATTATTCCAGGTCGGGCCGCGTCCTTGCGGATTCTTTGCATAGGGCGTTGCCGGCAGATTGCCGCCATAAATGGATGTGCAGCCGGTGGCATTGGCAATCACCATGCGATCGCCAAACAGCTGCGTAGCCAGCTTGATATATGGCGTTTCGCCACAGCCGACGCAGGCGCTGGAGAACTCGAACAGCGGCTGCCCGATCATGGCGCCTTTCATGCCATTCCATTTGATCAGATCGCGGTCATATTCAGGCAGACCAAGATAGAAGTCCCAGTTTTCATTCTCCTGCTCGCGCAAGGGCGGTTGCGGCGCCATATTCAGAGCTTTGCGTCCGGGGATTTTCTTGTCCGCAACAGGACATATCTCTACGCAAAGGCCGCAGCCGGTGCAGTCTTCCGGCGCCACCTGATAGGTGATCTGCAGGCCCGGGGCAAACTCCTTGCCTCTTACCTTCACATACTTGAACGTATCCGGTGCGCCTTCAGCCGCTTCGAGCGGGAACACCTTGGAGCGAATCGCCGCGTGAGGACAGACAAACGGGCATTTACCGCAATGGATGCAGATGTTTTCATCCCAGACCGGTATCTCCAGCGCCAGATTGCGCTTTTCGTAGGCAGCCGTTCCGGTCGGCCATACGCCGTCTGCCGGAAGGGCGCTGACGGGCAATAAATCGCCCCGGTTGGCAATCATCTCAGCGGTGATGCGCTTAACGAAGTCGGGCGCATCATCGGCGACAGGCGGCCTTCTCTCAGAATTGCTGGTAATGCATCCGGGCGTGTCCACCCGGTGCAGGTGGGCGAGGGTCTGATCAATAGCGGAAAAATTCATCTCGACAATTTTCGCGCCTTTCTTGCCATAGGTTTCCTGAACCGCATCCTTGATTTTTGCAATTGCCTCATCCCTGTCCAGAATGCCGGAAATGGCGAAGAAGCAGGTTTGCATCACGGTGTTGATGCGCCTGCCCATGCCCGTTTTGTCGGCCACGTCGTAGGCATCAATGACATAAAATGAGAGATTCTTGTCGATAATCTGCTGTTGCATGATGCGCGGCAGCGTATCCCACACTTCATCCTTGGCATGCGGCGAATTGAGCAGGAATACGCCCCCCTCGGCCGCATTATCCAGCATATCATAACGATCAAGGAATACCGGTTGGTGGCAGCCGATAAAACTGGCGTCATTCTGGCCGATCAGATAGGGAGAATGGATCGGGTTTGCGCCAAAGCGCAGATGTGAGACCGTGACTGCGCCCGCCTTTTTTGAATCATAAACGAAATAACCCTGACAATAAAGATCAGTGCCCTTGCCGATAATCTTGATGGAATTCTTGTTGGCCGAAACCGTGCCATCCGAGCCAAGACCATAAAACAGGCACTGGGTGACGCCCCGGTTGGAATCAATCCTGATATTTTCATCCCACTCGAGGCTGGTATGGCTGACATCATCATAAATGCCAATGGTGAAGTTGTTTTTCGGCGCTTCTTTGTCCAGTTCGGCAAAAATCGCCATCACCATCCCCGGCGTGAATTCCTTCGACGACAAGCCATAGCGCCCGCCGACAATGCGTGGCATGGCGGCGAACTTTTCACCGCCCTGGGCAACATGCTCGGCCATGGCCGTCAGCACATCCTTGTACAGCGGCTCGCCATCAGAGCCAGGCTCCTTGCAGCGATCCAGCACGGCGATCTTTCTGGCTGTGGCGGGAATAGCATCCAGCAGATGCTGTGGCGAGAAGGGGCGATAGAGGCGAACCTTGAGCACGCCGACTTTTTCACCGCGGGCAGCCATGTGCTCCACAGTTTCCTGCACGGTTTCAGCGCCTGAGCCCATCAGGACGACCACCCTGTCGGCATCTTCATCACCTTCGTATTCAAACAGCCGATATTGTCTGCCGGTCAGGGCGGCGAATTGATCCATCGCCTGTTGCACGATTTCAGGCATGGCCGAGTAATAGGGGTTGACCGATTCACGGCCCTGAAAATAAACATCCGGGTTCTGGCTGGTGCCGCGCAGGGTTGGCGCATCCGGCGTCATGGCCCTGGCGCGACAGGCGCGAACAAGCGCATCGGGAAGCATGGCGCGCATCACTTCATCACTGATCACTTCAATCTTGTTGATCTCATGCGAAGTGCGAAAGCCGTCAAAAAAGTGCAGCACGGGCAGGCTCGCTCGCAGCGTCGATGCCTGCGCAATCAGGGCGGCGTCCATCACCTCCTGCACCGAGTTGGAGGCCAGCAGCGCATAGCCGGTCTGGCGCACGGACATCACATCCGAATGGTCGCCAAAAATCGACAGCCCCTGAGCGGCCAGCGAACGCGCAGCAACATGTATCACGGAACTGGTCAGTTCACCGGCGATTTTATACATATTCGGAATCATCAGCAGCAATCCCTGCGAAGAGGTGAACGTGGTGGTCAATGCCCCGGTTTGAAGCGCTCCATGCACGGCGCCGGCCGCGCCGGCCTCGCTCTGCATTTCGTAAACTTCGGGCGTCGCCCCCCACAGGTTGGGCTGCCCCTTGGCCGACCACTCATCGGATAATTCGCCCATAGGCGAGGATGGCGTAATGGGATAGATGGCGATCACCTCATTGGTGCGGTGAGCAACATAAGCTGCCGCCTCATTACCTTCAATGGTTGCATTACGGATTTCCGACATGTTGATCCCCTCTAACGCGCATGGATTTTTTCCGCCCCGCGATAGTCCGATAAATCATGCGGCGGAAAAAATCCATGAGCGTCGTTAAAATAGTCTGGCGCAGCATAATCCAGCCGGCGCTGCACTGCAATGCATACGGTCAAGGTCGATGCAACGTGCTATTTTGCGGCTGTTTTCAACGGGCCGCATCGACCCAGTGCGTATGCGGAGGTGAAAAATATCATAGCGCCGCCCGGCACCAGGGTGGCAATCCAGACAAACTGCATCATATTATCATCGGCTGGAAAGGCCCAATACGCCTGTATGGCGGCCAGCGCGGCCAGCATCATCAGGCTGGCCGACACGGCTGTGAAAATACGCTGCGCGCTCTGCCTGTCAAACAGGCCGCCATGTCTTTTTGCCAAATGCATAAAAAGCAGACCGGCATTGACAAAGGCGGCCAGCGAGGTGGCCAGAGCCAGCCCGACATAAGTCCATATCTGCATAAAAACCACGGCCAGCGCAATGTTGGCAGCCACGCTTATTGCCGCAAATCGCATCGGCGCAGCGGCATCTTTGCCGGCATAGCAGGCTGTCGCCAGCAGCTTCACCCAGCAAAAGGCGATCAGGCCGATGGCGTAGGCCTGCAGGGTTCGGGCCGTGGCAATGCTGTCAGCGTGGGTGAATGCGCCCCGTTCAAACAGCGTCACAATAATAGGTTCGGCCAGGAAATAGACGCCGGCGACCGATGGCAGGGTGAGCCATGTCAACCAGGCCAAGCCGGCACGCAAATCATCGGTCGCTGCCGGTTGATCGCCTCTGGACAGATGGCCGGACAGCGTCGGCAAAAGCGCAGTGCTCATGGCGATGCCGAACAGGGCCAGCGGCAATTGCACAATGCGGTCGGCGTAATAGAGATACGACACGGCGCCGGTATCAAGCAGGGTGGCGAGAATGGCGCCGACGAGAATATTGATTTGCACGGCGGCAATGGCCAGCAGCGCCGGACCAAACAATGATATGGCCTGGGCAATAGCCGGTTGCCTGAAGCGAAAGCTGAGGTGCGGAATCCAGCCGATCCGTCTCAGCGCCGGAAACTGGACGGCGAGCTGCATGACGCCGCCTGCCAGGACTCCGATAGCCAGGGCATGCGCGGGATTGGCGAATGACGGGGCCAGAACGAGGGCGGCAAAAATAATGGCGACGTTTAACAACGCCGGGCTGGCAGCGGCAAGAGAGAACTTTCCGTATGCATTCAATACGCCCCAGGCCATGGCGGTGAGTGAAATCAGGGCGAGATAGGGAAACATCCAGCGGGCCAGTTCAAGGGACTGTTGCCAGCGATCCGGTTCATCAGCGAAGCCGGGAGCGAACAGCAACAGCAGCCAAGGCATAAAGATAACGCCCAGCAGCGTAAACAGGGCAAGGACGAGCAGCAGCATTGTCGCCAGCGCATTGAGAAATTGATGCGCCTCGGCCTCTCCCTTCTCGCGCTGGTCGGCCAGAACCGGAACCACCGCCACTGTCAGCGTGCCTTCGGCAAACATGCGGCGGAAAAAATTGGGCAGTTTGAAAGCGACAAAAAAAGCATCGGCCAGCAGGCCGGCCCCGAGCACGCGCGCCAGTAAAATATCGCGCACAAAACCGAGAATACGGGACAGCATTGTCCAGCCGCCGACTTTGGAGGCAGCGCGCAACAGGCCGGAAGTTACGGCCCGCCCTGTTTGATTTGACTTGTTTTGTTCCGCCGCCATAATCCGTCGCCCTTTTAACATGAAACAAATAACGCGGTTGCATGGAATTTTCCGCCCTGTGATAATGTTTCATATCACGGGGTGGAAAAATCC
>CAYTFI010000109.1:0-6120 GCA_964437065.1 uncultured Zetaproteobacteria bacterium
ATTGCCTATTAACATGAAACAAACAACGCGCCTGCATGATTTTTTCCACCCTGTGGTTAAACGAGCTATCGCGCCTTGTGAAGCAACACCCATTGCTTCACAAGGCTTGCTTATCGCGGGGTGGAAAAAATCCATGCGCGTTAATTAGACGACCGACTACTCCTGGCTTTCCAAGTTCGGAGCCAGCCATTTCCGGGCTTCTTCGATGCTCATGCCTTTACGTTTGGCATAGTCTTCCATCTGATCCCTGTTGATCGGCCCTACGGTGAAGTAGCGGGCTTCGGGGTTGGCGAAGTAGAGGCCGGAGACGGCTGCGGCGGGGATCATGGCATAGGATTCTGTAAGGCTCATGCCAATGCGATTCTCGACATCGAGAAGCCGCCACAGCGTGCCTTTCTCGCTGTGCTCGGGGCAGGCAGGATAGCCGGCGGCGGGGCGGATGCCCTGAAATTTTTCGCCAACCATGTCTTGAGTATTGAGTGTTTCGTTCGCTGCGTAGCCCCAGTATTGTCTTCGCACATCTTTATGCAGCATCTCGGCCAGCGCCTCGGCCAGACGATCCGCCAGCACCTTGATCATAATTGCCGCATAATCATCGTGCTCTGCCTGAAATGCCCCGGCCTTTTCTTCTGCGCCAAAGATGGCTACGGCGAAGGCGCCGATATGATCATCCGCCCTGGCCACGAAATCGGCAAGGCAGAGGTTCGGGCGCGAGTCCTTCTTGTTCCGTTGCTGACGCAGGAAGTGGAAGCGGGCGGCCTCCGCGCCTGCAGCGTCATAAACAATAATGCTGTCATTATCCGTTGATGCGGCGGAGAACAGGCCAAATACGGCCCTGGCGGCAAACCAGCCTTGAGAAATGATTTTATCAAGCCAGCCCTGCGCATCGTCGAACAGCTTCTGCGCCTCCTTGCCCTTGCGCGGGTCATTCAGAATGCGCGGATAGGCGCCGTTCAATTCCCATGCGGAGAAGAATGGCGACCAGTCGATAAAGGGGCGAATATCAGCGATGGAGATGTTATCCAACATCTGCACGCCGAGCCTTGCCGGCGCCGGCGCGATGGAGCTGGCTTGCAAAACAGCGTGGTTGGCGCGGGCCTCGGCGAGGGTGAGCCAGTCGGCCTGTTGCTGTCGGCCCAGATAACGCTGGCGCACGGCTTCATATTCCTTGCGGGCGCCGGCCACAAAGTCGGCGCGGCTGTTTTCAGAGACAAGTTTTTGGGCGACGCCGACGGCGCGTGAGGCGTCTTTCACCCATATCACAGGCTCATCGTATTCGGGCATGATTTTCACAGCAGTATGCGCCCTGGAGGTGGTGGCGCCGCCAAGCATGACCGGCTTGGTGAAGCCGAGGCGTTTCAGCTCTTTGGCCAGATGCACCATTTCATCCAGAGAGGGGGTGATCAGGCCGGACAGGCCAATAATGTCAACATCGTGCTTCTGCGCCTGTTCGAGAATCGTGGCGGCAGGCGTCATGACGCCGAGGTCAATCACCTCGAAGTTATTGCACTGCAACACCACGCCGACAATATTTTTGCCGATATCATGGACATCGCCCTTGACTGTGGCCATCAGCACCTTGCCATTGGACGAGACGCCGCCGGCCTTCTCTTTTTCGATATGCGGCATTAACCAGGCCACGGCCTTTTTCATCACGCGGGCCGATTTCACCACCTGCGGCAGGAACATTCTGCCGTCGCCGAACAGGTCGCCGACCACATTCATGCCATCCATGAGCGGCCCTTCAATCACCTCTATAGGCCGGTCAAACTGGTGGAACGCCTCTTCGACATCCGCATCAACATGGGTGTCAATGCCCTTCACCAGAGCATGCTCAAGACGCCCGGCGACAGGCAGTTTGCGCCATTCTTCATCGGCCTTTTTGGCTTGCACGCCATCGCCGCGATAGTTGTCGGCAATCTCCAGCAGGCGGTCGGTGGCATGCTCGCTTCTGTTCAGCACCACGTCTTCCACGGCCTTGCGCAGCTCTTCGGGCAAATCATCATAAACCGCCAGCTGACCGGCATTAACAATGCCCATGTCCATGCCCTGTTTGATGGCGTGGTAAAGGAATACGGAGTGAATCGCTTCGCGCACCGGGTTGTTGCCCCGGAAAGAGAAGGATACATTGGAAACGCCGCCGGAAATCATCGCATGCGGCAAATTCTCCTTGATCCAGCCGGCGGCCCGGATGAAATCAACGGCATAATTATTGTGCTCTTCAATGCCGGTGGCGATGGCGAAGATATTCGGATCGAAAATAATATCCTCCGGCGGGAAGCCGCACTTGCCGGTCAGCACCCTGTACGAGCGTGCGCAAATGGCGGTTTTTCGCGCATAGGTGTCGGCCTGCCCGTCTTCATCAAAGGCCATGATGATGGCCGCTGCGCCATAACGGCGAATCAGTCGGGCATGATGAATGAATGCCTCTTCACCCTCTTTCAGCGAGATGGAATTGACGATTCCCTTGCCCTGAATGCATTGCAGGCCCGCTTCGATAATCTCCCATTTGGAGGAGTCGATCATCACCGGAACCCTGGCGATATCCGGCTCGGAGGCGATCAGGTTGAGGAATGTGCGCATGGCGACAACGCCATCCAGCATCGCTTCATCCATATTGACGTCGATAATCTGCGCGCCGTTTTCCACCTGTTCGCGGCAGACATCAAGCGCGGTATCGTAATCGCCCTGCATGATCAGTCGTTTGAAGCGGGCGGAGCCGGTCACATTGGCGCGCTCGCCCACATTGACAAACAGCGAGTCCGCGCCGATGTGCAGCGGTTCAAGGCCGGAGAGGCGGCATTCAGGCGCGGCATCGGCATTGGTGTTCAGGGCGCGCGGCCTGATGTCGGCGACAGCCTCTGCCATGGCCCTGATATGCGCCGGCCCCGTGCCGCAGCAGCCGCCGATGATATTCAGGAAGCCGGATTCGGCCCATTCCCTGATTTCAGCAGCCATATCTTCGGGCGTTTCATCATAACCGCCGAAGGCGTTGGGCAGACCGGCATTGGGGTGAGCGTTGATGGCGCAGGCGGCGGTGTTCGATAACTCCTCGACATACTGGCGCAATTCACCGGCGCCGAGGGCGCAGTTCAGGCCGATGCTGATCGGCTCGGCATGGGCCAGCGAGTTATAAAAGGCGGTGGCCGTCTGGCCGGACAGGGTGCGCCCGGAGGCGTCGGTGATGGTGCCGGAAATCATCACGGGCAAGCTGACGCCCGCCTGTTCAAAGACTTCCCTGACGGCGAATACGGCCGCCTTGGCATTGAGCGTGTCAAACACGGTTTCAATCAGAATAATGTCGGCGCCGCCATCAATCAGGCCGCGGGCGGCGTCTTTGTAGGTGGCGACAAGTTCATGGAATGAGATATTGCGAAAGCCCGGATCGTTGACATCCGGAGAGATTGAGCAGGTGCGGGGCGTGGGGCCAAGCACGCCGGCTGCAAAGCGAGGCTTGTCATCCGTTGAAGCGGCATCGCAGGCTTGGCGCGCCAGCCTGGCGCCGGCCTCGTTAAGCTCATAAACAAGCGTCTCCATACCATAATCGGCCATTGATGCGGCATTGGAATTAAAGGTGTTGGTTTCGAGAATATCAGCGCCTGCGTCGAGGTATTTCGTATGAATTTCTCTGATGATGTCGGGGCGGGTGACAGAAAGCAGATCGTTATTGCCTTTCAGCTCACTGGCCCAGTCGGCAAAGCGCTCTCCGCGATAATCGGCCTCTTCCAGCCCGTATGACTGGATCATCGTGCCCATGGCGCCATCCAGAATCAGGATGCGCTTGTTCATCTGCTGTCTTAACAGGTCGGCTGGACGCATGGCGCGAAGGCTAGCAGCCGGCGGGCAATTAAGAAGCCCTTGCAGCTGTGCCGCAGATGTTCATGCAGGCGCAGGCACGCTTTCCAGCAGCCCGGTCAGGGCCGCCTCGGCATCGCCCGCAGCAACAACGCGATGGGCCAGACAAGGCAGCCAGACAGCCTGAAGGTCTGCGGCTGTCACGTATGTCTGCCCGGCCAGCCAGGCGCGGGCGCGGGCGGCTTGAATCAGATCAACGCCGGCGCGAGACGACGCCCCCTGTTGCAGCCATTCGCCATTGCGGCTGGTTTCAAGCAGGGTCAACAGGTAATCAAGCAACAGATTCGTAACGGTCAGCGTCGCCAGTTGTTCACGCGCCTGCACAATGCCTTGCCAGTCGGCGACTGCGCCGAGCGCCGACAGCCTTGTTCTCCCCGCCTCGCCAAGCAGAATGCTGCGCTCGGCTTCACGGTCGGGATAGCCAATGGAGATGCGCATGAAGAATCGATCCAGCTGCGATTCCGGCAAGGGGAATGTGCCCAGGTACTCCATCGGATTCTGGGTGGCGATAACGAAAAATGGTTGCGGCAAGGCCCTGGTTTCGCGCTCTATGCTGACCTGCCCTTCAGCCATGGCCTCAAGCAGGGCCGACTGCGCCTTGGGCGTGGCGCGGTTGATCTCATCGGCCAGCACAATATGGTGAAAGATAGCGCCGGGGTGAAAGATAAAACGCCTCTCGACCGGATCGAATATGTCCACCCCGATAATATCGGCTGGCAACAGGTCGGCGGTAAACTGAATGCGGCCAAAATCGGTATCCAGACTTGCCGCCAGGGCATGCGCCAGCGTGGTCTTGCCAACGCCGGGCACATCTTCAATCAGCAAGTGTCCGCCGGCCAGCAGGGCGATCAGCACCTGATTGATGACTTCATCCTTGCCGGCAAGCACTGAAGCCAACTGCGCCCTTATGGCGTCCACAGTCGCGTTGACGCCGCTCATCTTGCCGCCTCCGCCGAAGACTCCATAGCCTCCATTTCCGCATCTGAATAGCCGAAATGATGGCCGATTTCATGAATCAGAACATGACGTATGCAATGATCCACGTCTTCGCCGCTTTGATCGCACATGGCAAGAATCGGCCTGCGGTACAGGTGAATCATATCGGGCAAGGCTCCGGAAGATACGGCCTCCCGTTCAGTCACCGGCCTGCCCTCATACAGGCCAAGCAGCTCAAAAGGCGAGTCCGCCTGCATTTCATGCAGTGTTTCGACGGCGGCGAAATCTTCGATTACAATCACTACGTTTTCCAGAGACTTGAGGAACTTTCCGGGCAGCGCATTGAGAATCCGTTCTGCTGTAAAGCGGAATGTTTCCGTATCCATCAGGCCTGCGCCAGATGGCTGAAGCCATCTCTGAAGCCGGGATATTTCAGATCGCTCAACAGCTCCCTGTGCAGCAGACGGTTGGAAACCCGCCTGTTATCGGTGAAAAAAGAAAGTGCTGCGGGAGACAAATGGCTTTTTGCCTGCTCCGCTGTTAATCTAACAGGCGCCGGCGCGCCAATCATCCGGGCCAGCTGACTGACATAATCAAAATGAGGCGAGGGATTATCATCTGCCAGATTCATGATCCGCCCGATCCGTGGTCTGTCCATGGCTGCCAGCAGGGCGGCCACGATATCATCGACATGAATACGGCTGGAAAAGCGGGGCGGATTCCAGTCTACAGCCTTGTAACCGCCGGTCATCAGGCGCGCCAGAATATTCCGCTCCGGGCCATAAATGCCGGCCAGGCGAAACACCTCGGCAGGCAGACCGGAATGCAGCCATGCGGACTCGGCCAGCAGGCGCTCCCGTCCCCTTACGCTGCCCGGCCTGCATGGCCATGATTCATCCACCCATGCGCCGTCGGCATCGCCATACACGCCGGTTGATGAAAGATATCCGAGCCAGGATATATGCTTCAGCCGTGGCGCCAGCTTTGCAACCCAGTCCGTCTGACCGGCCCGGAGCCCCTGCTCCGAGCTTTGCAGCGGGATTGAATCAAGTACGGCGTCACAGGTTGACAGAAAATCATCGGTCAACAGATCCGGGGATTCGGCAAGCGCCGCATGAACGCCCAGGCTGTTTAATTCTTTCGCCCGCGCTTTGGAACGGGTGGCGCCTGCCACTTCCATGCCCCGCGCAATACATGCTTCTGCCAGTTTTCCACCGACATAACCACAACCGAGAATCAGCAGGCGCTTCATCTCCAAAATCCTTATGGTTTACCTTCAACTTGTCATGCACTTATTCTGCGGCTATGAACAATTTCGCTTTCACCTGT
>CAYTFI010000110.1:0-6038 GCA_964437065.1 uncultured Zetaproteobacteria bacterium
TCGCCGCAGATGTGGAAGGCGGCGGCAAACATGGCGGCAAAATGGGGCTGGTACAATCGCATGATTAATGCCGCCTTTAAAGCGGGCGAGATGAATGCGCTTGCTTATCGGTTTCCCATGGGGTTTGAGCGGGTTGTAAAGCGGGCCGCCAGGGAAACAGGGCTGGACGCATCCCAGATATGGAGCGTTATTCGGCAGGAATCGGCCTTCAATCATCAGGCTGTTTCCAGCGCGGGCGCGCGCGGGCTGATGCAGTTGATGCCTAAAACCGCACAGCAGGTGGCCAAAAGGCATAAGATGAAGTACAGAAAATCCAGGCTTCTGCAACCCAATGTCAATGTTCGGCTCGGCGCCTTTTATCTGGCCCGGATGAAAAAACGCTTCAACGGCAACATGGCCTTGGCGACAGCGGCGTATAATGCCGGCCCGCATCGTGTAAAAAGCTGGCTGAAGCGAACGCCGTTTGAATGGGAAGACACCTGGATTGAAGCCATTCCCTTCAATGAAACCCGCCGCTATGTGCAACAGATCAGGGCCTTTGTGATTGTTTATAACTGGCGGCAGAAGCATCATTCCGCCGCGCTGACCGCCCGCCGGAAGCCCGCATCCGGGACGGATCATCTGATTTTAAGCAGTTCGCTCTAGTCGCGCCGCCGTGTTAGCATGCGGCCCTGACGCGCGGGGCGCGTTGTCTGGTTCATGATATTTGATATTCGAGGTGTAGTTCATGGCTTTTATTGTCACCCAGCTTTGCAGGGACTGCGTAGATACCGCCTGCGTCGCCGTATGTCCGGTTGACTGTTTTTACCAACCGAAAGAGATCAGCGAGGAAAAGCCCAAAATGCTCTTCATTTCTCCGGAAGAGTGCATCGATTGCGCGGTGTGCGAGCCGGAATGCCCGTGGGAGGCGATTTATCCGGAAGAAGATGTGCCGGATGTGTTCGAATCAGATATCGCGTTGAATGATCTGTGCGACACTGATCGCGACGCCTTTGATTTGGCGGAAGTGACCGATCATGAGCCGCCATCGGCTGAGGAAGTGGCTGAAAACAAGGCCAGATTCGGCTTGTAGCCGCGTTACGCGGAGCCTGCGTGAAGCGCGTGTCCGGTTGGCGATGCATGCTTTTTAACATGAAACAAACAACGCGCCTGCATGATTTTTTCCACCCCGCGATATGAAACATTATCACAGGGTGGAAAAAATCCATGCGCGTTAATCCCGTGATGAAAACAAAAAATGCGCTCGCCGGCTTTTCATACGATCAGCTGGTTGAGCTCTGCCGCCTCGCCGGCGCCAAACCGGCGCATGCGGAGCGTCTCCTTGCTGCCATTTTCCGCTACCGCAACACCGATATTGACGCCATTCCGGGGCTGCCGGCGACGCTGCGCCGATATGTGAAGCAACATACCGACATCCTTGAACCCGACTGCATCGCCAGTCGGCAGGCTGAGGATGGAACGCGCAAATTGCTGTTGAAAATGGCGGATGGACAAGAGGTGGAGAGCGTGCTGATTGCCGGGCCGGGCCGCCTGACCCAGTGTGTTTCCACTCAGGCCGGCTGCGCACTGGGCTGCGCCTTCTGCCTGACGGCGACCGGCGGCCTGGCAAGAAACCTGACCGCCGCTGAAATGGTGTCCGAAGTGATGGCCGGTCAGAGAGCGAGCAATGGCGGCGTTCGCAATCTGGTGTTGATGGGCATGGGCGAGCCGCTGCATAATTATGATGAAACGGCCCATTTCATCCGCATCGCCACCGACCCGAAGGGCATGGCTTTCTCGCCCAATCGCGTCACCCTTTCCACTGCAGGGCTGCCGCCGGCTATGTATCGCATGATTGAAGATGCCCTGCCGTGCAATCTTGCCGTTTCCCTCAATGCCGCCACCGATGCGGTGCGCGATCGCATCATGCCGGTCAATCGCAAATATCCGATTGCCGTGCTGATGCAGGCCGTGCGCGATTATATTCAGGCGCGCGGCAACAAGCGCGTGCTGATTGAATATGTGTTGCTGGCCGGCATCAATGACAGCGCTGAAGACGCCAAACGCCTGTGCCAACTGCTCAATGGCCTCGACTGCACGGTGAACCTGCTGCCGTTCAATCCCTATCCCGGAGCGGAATTTGACAGGCCGGATGATGAGACCGTTGCGGCCTTCCGCTCGGTGCTGTCGGGCGCATCCCTGGTGGCCGTAGTTCGCCAGTCGCGCGGGGTGGAGATATCAGCCGCCTGCGGTCAGCTAAAAACTGAAACGCAACAGCGCCGCAATATCGGCTCAGGCTGAAACACAGACGTTGTTGCGTCAGCACCCCTGTGCAAAAGTGTCCATAGCTGCTCAGATTGCCCTTGTTTTGTTCGGCAACAAGGCAAACACGCGCAGTGTGCTTCTTGCACTCGAGCATGTTTGACGCAGTTATCGGGCAAATCAAGGGTGAGCTGAGTAGTTACGTTGCGACTAGAACGGAATCAATCCAACTGTCAGAACCGCCTCGAAGGTTCCATCTTTGCTGAAACGGGTTGAAAATGCCTGCCTTGGAAACACGGTGCTGGCCGTCATGGTCGCACTTTTTACGGAAGATGTAAGCATCACGAAGCGGCCGTGATCGTCTGTCGCCGCCGGATTATCCTGCATCCGGGCGAATATGTGGATTTGAAACGGCGATGCATAAAAAGAGTCCGGAAGATTCAGATCGACTCTCATGTCTTTTTCAGGCGCACTGTCGCCGGTGTTGATCCTGATCTCGTATGGCAGGCGAAGTCCCGTTTCATGAGCGCCAAAAATATCGCTGTCCGATGCAGCGGCAGAAACCATAACCTTGCGAGCCTGCTCGAAAGAGCCGGAGGGAAAAGCAACAACAGCAAACCCCGGCAGCGCCGCCTCGCCGCCAATTAGCGGCACGTTTACAGTAGATTTGCGTCCCTCCCGGCTCATGATGCTCACCACAATCGATGCGTCCGCCGCATGCGCCATGGCAACGGCAAGATCATTTGTCTTTTGAAGGCTTACTGGCCGCATGAGCATGTTGAACTGATCGCCCAGATCCAGCGATGCGACGAGTTCTCCGTTTATTTCAACGGCGCCCTTGCCGATTCCCTTTTTGCTGCGCCCACCGCCCTGTACGGAAAGGATAAACTTTCGCCCGGCGTTGTTAACCGGGAAACGCCTGACTGTCTTGCCGGCGTCGCCCTGATCATTGACAAAAAATTCAGGGCCGAAGACAAGAGACTGGGACTGGGCCTGGGCCGGGGGAATAAGGCCGCCAGGCAACAAAAGCGCGGCCAGGATGATAAAAGCGGATTGTTTTTTCATGTGCGTCACCTCCTTGAACCTGGAACCCTGCAAGCGGAGCAAAAGATGATCGGGTTAGTTGCCCTGGATGTCAAAGCGCTGTTGATGCGCCGACATTGCCGCGACAATCAAATCATAAATATTGCAACGCTTTTTCTCTTTTTTTTCTTACGCGATACCAGAAAATCATAAATACGATTGCGCCTGCAATATCCGCCGCCACATCCTGCAAATCAGCATGGCGACCGGGGGTGTGAGACTGGATCAGCTCATCAATCATGCCGATGATGCCGACAAAGATAATGCCGTGCAGGGGCAAAAACAAAGGGTCGACCAGTTCGGCCTCGTAAAGCAGATTGACGCACAGATAGGCCATCAGGCCGAAGGTTAGAAAGTGCACGATCTTATCCATATCAGGAAAAAGATTTTCCATTTTTTGCGGCCCGGTCGCATCTATCAGAACCGCCAGCACCAGCGTGACAAGGCCGGTCGCGCTCCAGGCAATTGCGGACATGTGTTGACGAATAATTTCTCTCATTTTATTTCTGCCCGTGATACATTGGCGCTTACATCAAACAAACAACGCGCTTTGGGAATATTTATAGCCCGATTCACTGAATATGCAACTGAAGTTTACGAATATGCGATAGTGAACGATGAAAGCGAGGCCAGTTCCATTGCCTGCCCGGGTCCCATTTTCTCCCCGGCGCAACATCCTGATGGCCGACAATGCGATTCCGGTCAATGGCCGGATAGCGGTTCATCAGGGCCCTGCAAAGGCGCGCGGTTTCCCGATATTGCGCCGTGGTGAACGGCTGTTGCTCATCCCCGATCATTTCAATGCCGATGGCGTAATCATTACAGTGCGGCCTGCCCTGCCACTCCGAGACGCCTGCATGCCAGGCGCGACGCTCGCATGGCGCAAACTGGGTGATGCTTCCGGCGCGATCGACGACAAAATGAGATGACACGCGCATATCGCCGAGGTTGTCAAATGCCGGATGCGCCGAACAGTCCAGCGAACCCAGAAAAAAGGCCTCAACATTGCCGGCGTCAAATTCGCCGGGCGGCAGGCTGATCGCATGCAGCACGATCAAATCTATGATCGCACCGTGCGGTCGCGTATCGTGGTGCGGGGAGTCAAGCGTGCGCATGGCCGGTCACGGGCCCTGCCGTATCGGTGCATCATACGGGGCTGCGCCCTGGATCGGCCATTGCGCGCGGCTCATTCGATACGGGCGACGCCGTCAGCTGCGCCAATCAGCACGACATGGGCGGCCTGGTGGGCGAAAATGCCATTGGTGACAACGCCGGGAACGCTGTTCAGCCGGTCTTCAAGCTCCAGCGGCGCGGTAATTTTCAGGCCTTCGATATCAATAATGATATTGCCGTTGTCCGTGGTGAATCCCCGGCGCACGGACGGGACGCCGCCAAGCTGCCTGGCCGCAGCGGCGACAATTTCCTCAGCCATCGGGATCACCTCAACGGGCAACGGAAACGCCCCCAGCACATCCACCTTTTTACTTTCATCAACGATGCAGATGAACCGGTCGGAGGCCGCCGCAACAATTTTTTCGCGGGTCAGCGCGCCGCCGCCGCCCTTGATCAGGTTTTTCCCGGCGTCAAACTCGTCAGCGCCGTCAATATAAATAGACAGCGAGTCCGTCTGCCGCAGCGCTTCATTCAGCTCCAGCACGGCAATGCCATGGCCCTTCAGCCGCTCTGACGTGGCTTCCGAACTGGCCACCGCGCCCCTGATTTTATCTTTGATGCCTGCCAGCGCATCAATAAACTTGTTTGCCGTTGAGCCTGTGCCAACGCCGACAATGCTGTCCTCGACAACATAAGCCAGCGCCGCCTCGGCAACTTTTTGTTTCATTTCATCCCGGGTCATTTCGTCCCCCTGACGCACATGTTTGTTTCCTGTCAGGCATGGGACGCTAGCGTCAGCAATTGCTATCGGCAAAGCGGACGGGCGCCGGCTCCGTTACGGGGTTGTAAAAAAATCATACTGGCAATGCAGGACGTATCGCATATCCTGCCGCCTCTCTTTGTTATAAACCGGCGCGGCGCGGCAAGGCGCGCGCCTGAACAGCGGCGAATATGGAGTATTATTTTGACAGATACGTTTGATTATCGACCCACCGTTTTCCTGCCAAAAACTGATTTCCCGATGCGCGGCAATCTGCCGAACAATGAGCCGAAACGGCTGGCTCAGTGGGAAGAGAGCGGGCTTTATGCGCAGCTTCGCGCAGCGCGCAGGGATGCGCCGAAGTTTATTCTGCATGATGGCCCGCCCTATGCCAATGGCAGCATCCATATCGGCCACGCCGTCAACAAGGTGCTGAAAGATATTGTTGTCCGTTCACGCTCCATGCTCGGCTTTGATGCGCCTTTCGTGCCTGGCTGGGACTGCCATGGCCTGCCGATTGAGTTGAAGGTGGAAGAGAAATTCAAGAAAAAGAAACGCAGGAAGGAAGATATTTCCGATTCGGAATTCCGCACCGCCTGCCGCGATTACGCCAGCGGCCAGATTGATGTGCAGCGCGATGAGTTCAGGCGCCTTGGCGTGATGGGCGACTGGGATCATCCCTATGTGACCATGGATTATGATTTTGAGGCCAACACCGTGCGTGAGATCGGCAAGTTTCTGGCCAGCGGCGGCCTGTATAAGGGCGCCAAGCCGGTGCACTGGTGCGTCTCCTGCGCCACGGCGCTGGCTGAGGCGGAAGTGGAATATGATGATCACGCCT
>CAYTFI010000111.1:0-5977 GCA_964437065.1 uncultured Zetaproteobacteria bacterium
GCCCCTTTCTCCGGGCATGGAAGCGGCTATAGTTCGTCCTTTGTGGAGGATTGAATGTTTTACGGCACGATGACAGCACTGGTTACGCCATTTCAGGATGGCCGGGTTGATGAAGATGCATTTCGTGAACATCTGGAACGCCAGGTGGAGGCGGGCGTTGACGGCGTCGTGCCGGCGGGCACGACGGGCGAGGCGGCGACGCTCTCTCTGGCCGAGCACAAGCAGATAATTCGCATTGCTGTCGAGCAGGTGGCCGGACGCCTGCCCGTCATTGCCGGCGCCGGCAGCAATAATACGGCGGAGTCAATCGAGTTGACGCAGGCGGCCAAGTCGCAGGGCGCGGATGCAGCCCTGTTAATCTCCCCTTATTATAACAAGCCGACGCAGGAAGGCATTTTTCAGCA
This sequence comes from uncultured Zetaproteobacteria bacterium, assembly GCA_964437065.1. Taxonomy (GTDB): domain Bacteria; phylum Pseudomonadota; class Zetaproteobacteria; order Mariprofundales; family Mariprofundaceae; genus Mariprofundus. The sequence continues at coordinate 405 of CAYTFI010000111.1, forward strand.
CTATAAGGCTGTGGCCGCTGCGGTTCATCTTCCGCAGGTGATTTATAATGTGCCGGGGCGGACGCAATCGAATATTTTACCGGCAACTGTCGGTCGTTTGTCGCATATCGCCAATATTATCGCCATCAAGGACGCCACGGCCAATATGGAGCAGCTGGCGCAGAGCATGGATGCTTGTGAAGGGCGCATGGAATTCTATTCCGGCGATGATGCGACCGTGATGCCGTTTATGGCGCTGGGCGGGCATGGCGTTATTTCCGTCGCCTCGAATATCGTGCCAAAGACCATGAAAGCGCTGACGAACGCCATGCGTCAGGGCGATTTCGCAACTGCGCGCGCAATTCAATTCGCTCTGCGGCCCTTAAACGAGGCGTTGTTTATTCAATCCAACCCGATTCCGGTCAAGGCGGCCTGCCACATGCTCGGCTGGTTCTCCGGCGAGCTTCGCCTGCCGTTGACGCCTTTGGCCGGCGAAGCGCTGGCCAGGCTGCGCCAGGCGATGCTGGGCCTTGATTCCGAATTCGAACATCTGGAGCCGGTCGATAGTTAACCCCGGACTTTCACCCATTCGCCTGAAATTCAGCTTCAGGCGCCTGGTGCATTCACTGGCTTATCTTGCCGCCACGCTGGCTGCAATCGCGGTGTTTGTGATTGTGCTTATGCTGGCGGAATCAGCGGTTTACGCCTTCACCGGCCGGCCTGTGTCGGCGTGGGCGATGGTGATCGCCGCCATCTCCGCCGCCTTTGGCTATGCGCCCCTGGTGCAGGCCATGCAGCGGCGGCTGGATCGGCTGTTTTTTCGCGATCAACTCGATACGCTGGCTGCCATTCGGCAACTTGGCGCAGGCACCCTGTCGCAGTTGCCGGTGCAAAATGTCGAGGTGGCGCTGCTTGAACGCATCTGCAAGGTGAGCCGCCGCCGCTATGCTGCGCTGGATGAACGCCTGTTGCCGGATGGCGGCTGGTTCGCCTTCCCTGATCACGCCCCGAAAATTGAAATGCGGCGCGGGCTTGTCAGCCCTTCCGAGGCTTATGATTTATGTTTGAAGTTGCCGCGAGACAGCGGCGACGCCTATCTGCATCTGGGGCCAAGGGCGGATGGCTGGCCGCTCGACGCCGAGGAAAGAACCAGTCTGGAAAGTCTGGCCAGATTCTCGGCGATAAGCCTTGAGCATGCTCGGCTGACTTATCAACAGGCGGAGGCTGCGCGGCTTGATTCGCTGTCACGCATTACCCGGCAGTTGCATTCGCACGACCTGAAAAACCGCTTGCACGACCTCTCTTTTCTTGCCCATCATCTGGGCTCGGGCAAGCTGGATGAAGATGATTTGCAGCGTATGATAGTCGCCATCGGCAAGGTGACCGGACGCATGCAGACGCTGATGCAACGCGTCACAGACCCGAATGCGCCGGTTGATCCGGTGATTGCGCCGCTGGACATGGTTGAATTGTTACAGGCGACAATCCGGGAAAGACTGTGGCCGGAGGCCATAAGGGTGGAGAGTGAATTCGCCGCCTTGCCGGCAGTTGCCGGAGATGCCGACCTGTTGCGCGGCGTCTTTGAGAATCTTTATGACAATGCGGTGCAGGCGATGCAGAGTCAGGGGGCGTTAATCGTGACGGCGAGGCTGGCAGATGATGAAATCAAGCCTGAATGCGTTGAAGTGCGCGTGGCTGATGAAGGCTGCGGCATAACTGCCGAATTTATCGAGCAGCGGCTGTTTCGCCTGTTTGGCACGAGCAAGAGCAACGGTTTGGGCGTTGGCCTGTACTTAAGCCGTCGCATTGTGCAGGCCCACAGTGGAACTATTACGGCGCAAAGCGAAGGCGAGGGTAAAGGTTCCACCTTTATTGTACGTTTGCCCTTATGGCAAGATGAGGCGTAGCAAAAGTTGCGCGCCATCGCATAAAACGAACAACGCGCGTTAAGGAGACCCGAATATGAAACACACCGTGCTGGTCGTTGATGATAATGACATCAACCGCCTGAATCTGAAGCTGCTGCTGAAAGATTCCTACCAGATTCTGGAAGCCGGCGATCTTGATGCCGCTGACGTCGCCCTGTCCGGGCACCGGGTTGATCTGGTCGTGCTTGATCTGGCCCTGCCGCCGGAGCCGGACAACCCGGAAATCGGCATGGGCTATCTCAAACGCCTGAAGGCTGAAAGTCCGGACACGCCGGTTGTCGTGATCACAGGCCATGATCAGCGGGCGCTTGCCCTGCGGGCGCAGGAGTTGGGCGCCGAGGATTTTTTTGGCAAGCCATTCGATCCCGATGAAGTGAAGGGCGCTATTAGTCGAACCCTGGAAGCGCGCTGGAAGGCCATGCGCGAGCAGGAGATGCAGCGGGCGCTGGAAACGAGGGTGAACAGCGACTTGCTGGGCGAATCGAAGGCCATGTTGGAGTTGAAGGCGATGATTGCGCAGGTCGCGCCGGCCCCCTCAACCGTGTTGATTCGAGGCGAAACCGGAACGGGCAAGGAACTGGTGGCGCGGTGTCTGCACGCGCAGAGCAAGCGTGCGGAGCAGGCATTTATTGCCATCAATTGCGCCGCCATGAGCGGCGAGCACCTGGAGAGCGAGTTGTTCGGCTACGAAAAGGGCGCCTTCGCCGGCGCCGGCAAGCGCAAGCTGGGCTGGTTTGAGCGCGCCAATGGCGGCGCGCTGTTTCTGGATGAAGTGGCCGGCCTGCCTTTGCCGGTGCAGGCCAAGTTGCTCAGGGTGCTGGAATCAGGCGAGTTTTCGCGCCTGGGGGGCGAGGCGATCATTCATTCCGATGTGCGCCTGCTTTGTTCTACGCGGGAAGATCTTGAGCGCCAGGTGGCCTGCGGGGCGTTTCGGGATGATCTTTATTATCGCATTCGCGTGGTTGAAATCGCCGTGCCGCCATTGCGCGAGCATGTGGAGGATCTGCCCGAGCTGGCGGAAGCTATTTTGCTGCGCAAGGCGGCGATATGCGGCAAGCAGATGCAGACTTTATCCGATGAAGTGCTTGAGCAGATGGCGCGTTACAGCTGGCCGGGCAATGTGCGGGAACTGGAAAATGTGATTGAGCGCGCCGTTGTGCTGGCAGCCGATACGGTGGTGGAGTCTTTGCCCTCTCTGGCCGGCCCGCAGCCGCTTGAGGATGAAACCGACCCCTTGCAGGCATGGTTTCAACAACTGCCTGATTCGGGCGTGCGGGCGGAGAGAGCGGTGGCGGATTTTGAGCGGCAGTTGCTTGAAACAGCGCTTGAGCGCAACAATCACATCAAGGCAAGGGCCGGTCGCTGGCTCGGTTTTGGAGATCGCGCCAAGGATAAAATGCGTTATCTGTGCGACAAATACGGTATTGAATTCTAATATGCGTTTACTTCAGCTTGCGCTTTTATCGGCGTTATTATTTTCCGCCCCGGTTATGGCCGAAGATGGCCGCCAGGATTATCTGTATTATCGTGACGCCAGCGTGCCGCCCTTCCAGAAGTCGCGAGAGTTTTTTGATATGCCTGATCGCCCCGGACGCTATGAAATCACACTGGTTTCCGATGCTGTCGGGCCTTTAACTTTTCAGGTGTCGCGTGTTGAAGATGATGTTGAGACCCTGATCAGGCAATACCGCAGCTACAGTGTGGATAATCATGAGTTTAATATGGTGTTTAATAATGAAAAGGGGACGTTTGACCTGATTGTCGAGATCGCCAATTCCAATCCGGTGAGTCGGGCCAGCGTATCCGTGATTGTGGTTGAAGAGCCATGATCGGCTATCCGATTGCAGGGTTGGGCGCCTTCGTGGCGGCGGGCCTTATTCTGGGTTTATATCTTTTTAACACGCAACTGCGGCGAGGCGTGCAAAGGCGCACAGCTGATTTTGAAAAGATCACCTCGGAGTATAAAGACATTCTCGATCATATGCAGGATGCATATTACCGAACCAATCTTGCCGGAGAGATTGTCTGGGTGTCATTGGCCTGCGAGCGGCAGATGGGATATAAGCGGCAGGAATTGATCGGCATGCAACTGGATGTGCTCTATTACGAACCGCATGCGCGTGACAGGTTTTTGCAGGCGCTGGAGGACAGCGGCGGAGATCTGCAACATTATGAAGTGTGCCTGAGGCATAAGGATGGCTCCAGGGTTTGGGCCGAGGTGAATTCACAGTACTATTTTGATGACAGGGGGGAGATTGCAGGCGTTGAGGGCAATGTCCGCAATATTAACGAGCGCAAGAAGGCGCGGCAGGAGAGCGATGAATTGATTGGCCAGCTGCAACAGGCGCAGAAGATGGAGAGCATTGGCGTGCTGGCCGGGGGCATCGCGCATGATTTTAACAATCTTCTGGTCGCCATTATGGGCAATGCGGAGCTTGCCATGCTGGATGCGTCGGAGAAGGGTGAGACGCGCCATTATCTGGAGCAGATATTCAAGGCTTCATGTCGGGGCGCCGATCTGGTCGGGCAAATGCTGGCCTATTCGGGCCAGGGCAGATTTGCCATGGGGGAGCAGGATCTCAATACGCTGATTCAGGATATCTCCGAATTACTGGCCTCGGTTATCGGCAAGCAGGTGCAGCTTGATCAGATGTTGATGCAGGATTTGCCCAAGGTGTATGGCGACAAGAATCAGCTTACCCAGTTGATCATGAATCTCATGACCAACGCCTCGGAATCGCTACAGGGCAGGCCTGGCAGCATATGCCTGAGCACGGGAATCCGGGCCATGTGCAGGGAAGATTTTAGCAGTATGTATATGCCCTCTGATCTGGCTGACGGAGATTATGTATTCGTCGAGGTGAAAGACAGCGGTTGCGGTATGGACGACGAGACTCTGGCCAGAATTTTTGATCCTTTTTTCACTACCAAGGAGTCAGGCAGCGGGCTTGGGCTGGCTGCCTTGCTGGGGATAGTGCGCGGGCATCACGGCACGCTGGCGGTGAACAGCCAACCGGGGGAGGGCTCGTGTTTCACAATTTATTTTCCGGCGTTGACGGCTACAGGCCCCGGGATTGCGGCCTTGCCGGGCGATGTTGCGACGGCATCGCCTAGAGGGACGGTGCTGGTGGTTGATGACGAGGAGGCCGTTCTGGAGGTCTCCGCCCGCATGCTCGAATCCGACGGGATCAGGGTGTTGACGGCCTGTGACGGCGAGCAGGGCGTGGAAATGTTTCGCCGACACGCCCGGGACATTGCAGTCGTATTGCTGGACTTAACCATGCCGGTCATGTCCGGCGAGCAGGCATTTCATGCCATCCGGGCCATCCGGGATGATATTCCCGTACTGTTGAGCAGCGGCTTTTCAGAGACTGAAGCGGTCAGTCGTCTGAGTGAATACGGCCTTGCCGGTTTTGTTCGCAAACCCTATACCAGAGACACATTTCTCGGCGAGATTCATCGCCATCTGCCTTCATAATCCAACCCTTGGATTTACCGATTCAAGTCCCCACATATCATCCTAGAAGCCTCAGTTGGCAGCACCCGCATGGCGCAAGCTCCGGATTTGCTTTGCTAAACGGAAAAAACTCTTATCACCAACAAGGTGACGGCGATTTTTTCCGTTACGCCCTTCAAATCCATATCTTACACCCTGCACGCACTCCC
>CAYTFI010000112.1:0-5956 GCA_964437065.1 uncultured Zetaproteobacteria bacterium
CAAGAAACAGGCCAGTCTGTCAGAAGCATTCAAGCTGCTTTCAGATATGCCATCAGATTTTTTCGCAGAAGGACGTCGCGACCCTCTTCCTGAAAAAAGGGAAGCGCTTTGAGCAACTACAGCAGGGTGATGTAGCCATGTCTTTCGTGACACATGGTGAGCTGATATTCGGGGCGGAAAAGAGTCACTACCGCAATGAGACAATCGAAAGGGTTATTCATCTCACCGAGCTGATACCTGTCATATTTCCAAGCCATGACACTGCTCTGCATTATGGAGATATCAGAGCGCATCTGGAGCGGGCAGGCACTCCAATCGGAGCGAATGATTTATGGATCGCTGCGCATGCACGATCATCAGGAATGATATTAGTCAGTAATAATACGAAAGAATTTCAGAGAGTGCCCGATCTCAGGCTGGAAAACTGGACATAGCGATGCGTTGCCGTCAAACCAGATGGGGCTTCAGATAATGCCCGGTATGGGATGACTTGCAGGCAGCCACCTGGTCAGGCGTTCCGGCGATGACAATCTCACCGCCCAGATCACCGCCCTCCGGGCCCAGATCAACAACCCAGTCGGCGGTTTTAATGACATCCAGATTATGCTCGATGACGATCACCGTGTTGCCGTGATCAACCAGCGCGTGCAACACATCCAGCAGCTTGGCGACATCATCGAAATGCAGACCGGTGGTCGGTTCATCAAGAATGTAAAGCGTGTCTCCCGTGGCCCTGCGCGCCAGCTCTTTGGATAACTTGATGCGCTGAGCCTCGCCGCCGGAAAGCGTGGTGGCCGACTGACCCAGCTGGATATAGCCCAGACCCACCTGTTGCAATGTCGTCAGGCGGTTTTTCAATGCAGGAATGGCGGCAAAGAATTCCAGCGCCTCGTCAACGGTCATATGCAGCACCTGATCAATAGTTTTGCCCTTGTAGCGGATGTCCAGCGTCTCCCGGTTATAGCGTTTGCCCTGACAGGACTCGCAGTGCACATAAACATCGGGCAGAAAATGCATCTCCACCTTGATAATGCCATCGCCGTGACAGGACTCGCAGCGACCGCCTTTGACGTTGAAAGAAAAGCGCCCCGCCTTATAGCCGCGCGCGCGGGATTCCGGCGTCCGGGAAAACAGCTCGCGAACGGGCGTGAAAATGCCCGTATAGGTGGCCGGGTTGGAGCGCGGCGTGCGTCCGATCGGGCTCTGGTCAATATCGATGATTTTATCAATATGATGTTCGCCAAACAGCGCGGCATGAGCGCCGGCGCGCTCCGTTTTCAGGCCCTTGCGGCGCGCCAGGGCGCGAAACAGGGTGTCGTTGGTCAGTGTTGACTTGCCTGATCCCGATACGCCCGTAACGCAGCTGAACCTTGCCACGGGGAATCTCGCATTGAGCTGTTTCAGGTTATGTTGGCAAGCGCCGTCAACGCCGATCATCGGGTGGTTCCGCGAAATTTTCCGGCGCTTTGGGATGGCGATGCTTTTGCGACCGGAGAGATAGTCCGAAGTCAGCGTGCTGGCGGCGAGAATATCCTGCAGCCTGCCCTGAGCGACAATCTCGCCGCCATGCTCGCCGGCCAGCGGCCCCATATCCACGATCCAGTCGGCCTGACGAATTGCATCTTCATCATGCTCGACCACAATGACCGAATTGCCCAGATCGCGCAATCGCTTGAGCGTTGTCAACAACCGGCCGTTATCGCGCTGATGCAGGCCGATTGATGGCTCGTCGAGAATATAAAGCACGCCAACCAGAGCCGAGCCGATCTGGGTGGCCAGACGAATACGCTGCGCCTCACCGCCTGAAAGCGTGCCGGAGGTGCGCTCCAGGCTGAGATAATTCAGCCCGACCTCGAGCATAAAGCCAAGCCGGGCGGAAATCTCTTCCAGCACCCTGTCGGCAATGGCGCGCTGCTGCGCCGTCAGCGCCAGGCCTTCAACCCAGGCCTTGCTCTGCCACAACGGCATGGCCGTTACATCCGGCAGGCTTACGCCCCCGATGCGCACATGCCTGGCCGCCCTGTTCAGGCGCGATCCCGCGCAGGCCGGACAGGGGATTTTGTTGATGTAACGGCCAAGCGCCTCGCGCACATCGTCTGATGACGATTCCCGATAGCGGCGCCGGAGATTTGGAATGACGCCCTCAAAGGGGCGCTCAACCACCCTGCTCCCGCCCGGCGTCTGGAAAACAAAGCGCACCTTTTTCCTGCCCGTGCCATAGAGAATCATCTGCCGGGCGGCTTCGGACAGTTCGGCGAATGGCGTATGCATATCAGCCCCGGCAAACTGCACGACCGCCTCAAGGGTCTGCCGATACATGAATGTTTCGCGCCCGGCCCAGGGCTCAATAGCGCCCTGATCCAGTGAAAGCGAGGCGTCAGGCGCGAGCAGACCGGGGTCGAAAATGGTCTGCGTGCCGATGCCATCGCAACTCTGGCATGCGCCCACAGGCGAATTGAATGAAAACAGCCGCGGTTCAATCTCCGGATAAGAGATGCCACAGTCCGGGCAGGCGAAGCGCTCGGAAAAGATCTGTTGTCCATTGTCTGTCAGCGCAATCAGAACGCCGTCGCCATATTTCAGGGCGGTCTCAACCGAATCGGCCAGCCGCGTGCGGATGCCGTCGCGAACCACCAGCCTGTCCACCACCAGCTCGATATCATGTTTGAAGTTTTTCTTCAGCGCCGGCGCATCCTCAAGCGCCATCACCTCGCCATCAATGCGCACGCGCACAAAGCCATCCTTGCCCGCCTGCTCCAGTTCCCGACGAAACTCGCCCTTTTTTCCGCGCGCAATCGGCGCCAGCAGTTGCAGCTTCGTCCCCTGTTCCATGGCCTCAAGCTGATCAGTAATCACGCTGGCCGGCTGCGAAGCGATCGGTTTGCCGCAGCCGTAGCAACAGGGCTGACCGATACGGGCAAACAGCAGGCGCAGATAATCATAAACCTCGGTAATGGTGCCAACTGTGGAGCGCGGATTGCGGCTGGTGGTTTTCTGCTCAATGGATATGGCCGGAGAGAGGCCTTCAATGGCATCGACGTCCGGGCGCTCCATCATGCCGAGGAATTGCCGCGCATAGGCGGAAAGCGATTCAACATAACGTCGCTGGCCTTCGGCGTATAACGTATCAAAAGCCAGGCTCGACTTGCCGGAGCCGGAAACGCCGGTGATCACCACCAGCTTGCCGCGCGGGATCTCCAGGCTGATATTTTTCAAATTATGCACCCGCGCCCCGAGCACGCGGATTTTCGCGTTATCCATGGCATTGCGCCAAGGCAAAGGGTATTGGATTGGTCATGTGTATTGATGCCGCCCGGTTTACGATATTCAGATCAGACTGGCCGGGTATTATTGACGGGACCTGTGAAAAGTCCACGAACAGACTTTTTTAATGCAGACATTGGCTAAAAACTTCGCGCCGCACTATGCTGGCGAATATGTGACGCAGGGAGGAATATATGGATTTATTGTTGTTTTTGGCCATCGGCGCCTTTGCAGGCTGGATTGCCGGCAATCTGATGAAGGGCGGCGGCTTCGGCCTGATCGGCAACATGGCGATTGGCGTCACCGGCGCATATATCGGAAAATATGTATTCGGATTTCTCGGCCTGTCATTTGGCGGCATGATCGGAACACTGATGGCGGCTGTGCTTGGCGCCGTCATCCTGATCTTTATCGTTGGACTGATTCAGCGTTAACATGAAACAAACAACGCGGTTGCATGGGATTTTCCACTCTGTGGTTGAACGAGCTATCGCGCCTTGTGAAGCAACACCCATTGCTTCACAGAGCTTGTTTATCGCAGGGTGGGAAAAATCCATGCGCGTTAACATGAAACAAACAACGCCGCATAAGGCCGATGCCCCCTAGGAGTCTGTCGGACTTATGAGAAATCTACTGCGCGGCAGGGATAGTGGCCAAAAACACCCTGATTTATCGTCACATAGTCACCACTATGATCCTCAAAATCATGTTATTTTTGACTCACTCCCCCACCTGCTCGCTACAATTGCCCTAAGTCCGACAGACTCCTAGCCATTATAACCCGCATAGATGGTGATTCGCCGTTATTATTGCGGGACTCAAAAGCGGGGAACTGCCGTTCTGCTTCCATATAGTCAACCAAACGCTACTATGCGCGCCACTTTTGACCCCGAGGCAATCACATGACCCGCAAGCTCCGCAATATCGCCATTATCGCCCACGTTGACCATGGCAAAACCACGCTGCTGGATGGATTGCTGAAACAATCAGGAACATTTAACGCGCATCAGGAAATGCAAACCCGCATCATGGATTCCAATGACCTCGAACGGGAAAGAGGCATTACCATTCTGGCCAAAAACACCGCTATTCAATATGGCGACATGAACATCAATATTGTCGATACGCCCGGTCATGCCGATTTCGGCGGCGAGGTGGAACGCATCCTGAATATGGTGGATGGCGTGCTGCTGCTCGTTGACGCCCGCGAAGGCCCGATGCCGCAGACCAAGTTTGTCACCTCAAAGGCGCTCTCTCTTGGCCTGAAGCCCATTGTGGTGATTAATAAAATCGACCGCGAAGGCTCTGATCCGGATGCCGTGGTTGATGCCACTTTTGATCTGTTTGCATCACTTGGCGCAAGCGATGAACAGCTTGACTTCCCGGTTGTGTACGCCTCGGCCAAAAATGGCTATGCCATGCTCGACCTGTCGGAGGAATCTGACAATCTTGTCTGCCTGTTTGAAACCATTATCGAACATGTCGGAGCGCCGGTTGGCGACGCGGACGCCCCTCTGCAAATGCTGGCCACAACCCTGGACTGGGACGACTATATCGGTCGCATTGTGATTGGCCGCATCGCCAACGGGCGCATCAGCACCGGCCAGGAGGTTTCTGTCATCCATGCAGACGCATCGATTGAAAATTTCCGCATCACGCGCCTGCTGGGCTTCCACGGCCTGCAACGCATTGAAGTGGAATCGGCGCTGGCAGGCGACATTGTGGCAGTTGCGGGCGTCGAACACATCAATATCGGTGAAACCATCGCTGACAGGGAAAACCCGGTCGCCCTGCCTGTCATTCATGTTGACGAGCCGACGCTGACGATGGAGTTGCATGTCAATAATTCTCCGCTGGCCGGCAGAGAGGGGAAATTCGTCACCACGCGGCAGATTCGCGACCGGCTGATGAAGGAGGTTCGCACCAATGTGGCCATGAGGGTGGAAGAAACCGGTTCAGCGGATATCTACAAGATTTCAGGGCGCGGCGAGTTGCATATCGGCATTCTGCTGGAGAACATGCGCCGCGAAGGCTTTGAAATGGCCGTATCAAGGCCGACGGTCATTGTGCGCGAAATCAACGGGGTCAAACAGGAGCCCTATGAACATGTGACCGTTGACGTGGACTCGGAATACCAGGGATCAGTCATAGAAAAACTGGGCAGGCGCGGTGCGGAAATGACGCAAATGGACGCCAATCAGGATGGAACAACCCGCATTGAATTCATGTGTCCGACGCGCGCCCTGATTGGTTACACATCGGAATTTCTCACCGACACTCGGGGCACAGGCGTTCTGCACCATGTTTTTCATGACTATGGCCCGTTCATCGGCAATCTGCCCGGTCGCAACAATGGCGTGCTGGTATCCATGGTTGACGGCGAATCGGTTGCATTCGCCCTGTGGAAATTGCAGGAGCGGGGAAAAATGTTCATCGGCGCCAATGAAAGGCTTTACGAAGGCATGATTATCGGCATTCACAGCCGTGATTCCGACCTCTGCGTCAATCCGGTCAAGGAGAAAAAACTGACCAATGTTCGCGCCTCGGGCAAAGATGACTCTATTGATCTGGTCACGCCATTGCAGTTAACGCTGGAGCGGGCTATCGAATTTATCGATGATGATGAACTGGTGGAAATCACGCCGAAATCGATACGCCTGCGCAAACGTCTGCTTAAGGAGTTTGAACGCAA
>CAYTFI010000113.1:0-5938 GCA_964437065.1 uncultured Zetaproteobacteria bacterium
AGCCCCAGGGGCTAGCGTTCAGGGTCTTCATGAATCGGGCATTGTATGGATAAAATCATCATTCAGGGCGGCGTTCCTCTTTCAGGAACTGTTGAGGCCAGCGGCGCGAAAAATGCCGCGTTGCCGCTGCTGGCGGCCGCCATTCTTGTTGACGGGCCGGTGGTCTATCACCGTATTCCGCATCTGCGGGACATCTCAACGATGATGACATTGCTCACGTGGCAGGGCGCGGAAGTCGCCTACGATGATCAGCATCGGCTGCATGTGGACACGCGCCCGGCCAACAAGGCCGAGGCGCCTTATGAACTGGTGAAAACCATGCGCGCATCAGCCCTTGTGCTCGGGCCGCTGTTGACCCGCTTCGGCGAGGCCAGCGTCAGCCTGCCCGGAGGCTGCGCCATTGGCGCGCGACCGATTGATATGCATCTGAGAGGCCTGGAGGCGATGGGCGCGAACATTGATGTGTCGCAGGGCAATATCGTCGCCAGGGCGGCGGACGGACTAACCGGCGCCCGCATCGTGTTTGATCAGGTGACGGTGACCGGAACAGAAAATCTGATGATGGCCGCGGTGCTGGCCAGGGGCGAATCAATACTGGAAAACGCCGCGCGCGAGCCTGAAATTGTAAATCTGGCGGATTCCCTGCGCGCTCTGGGCGCAATCATTACAGGCGATGGCCATGATCGCATTCTGATTCAGGGCGTTGATCGCCTTGCCGGCGGCGATATAACAACCATTGCCGACCGCATCGAAACGGCAACCTACCTTGCCGCCGGACTGATTACCGGCGGCGATGTGACGGTCGCCGACACGGACGCCTCGCTGCTGGAGGCGTTTCTGGCGCGCATCCGCGAGGCCGGCGGCGTGGTTGAGGCCGGTGAAGGCGGCATCCGCTGCAAGGCCAATGGCGGCCTGCGCGCCGTCGATATCCATACGCTGCCGCATCCGGGCTTCCCGACCGATCTTCAGGCCCAGTTCATGGCGCTGATGACATTGGCCGAAGGCACATCGGTGATTCGTGAAACGATTTTTGAGAACAGATTCATGCATGTTCAGGAGCTGGCCCGCATGGGCGCTGATATTCGCCTCGACGGCAATACGGCGATTGTCAGCGGCAGCGCCCATCTTTGCGGCGCGCCGGTGATGGCGACGGATCTGCGCGCCTCCGCCTCGCTGGTGCTGGCCGGGCTGGCCGCCCGGGGCGAGACCACAATTGGCCGCGTCTATCATATTGATCGCGGCTATGAACGCATTGAAGAGAAACTGGGCAGGCTCGGGGCCCATATCGAGCGTCAGAGCGACAGTGAAAGCTGGATGCAGGGAGTGCGACTTGATGGATGATAATATGAGCGCCAGGCCCTTAACAATCGCCCTTTCCAAGGGGCGGATTCTGCAACAGACGCTGCCGCTCTTGCAGGCTGCCGGGCTGAATCCGGCTGAGGATGTGCAAAACACGCGCAAGCTGATGGTGAACGGCGACGCAGCGGAGAATATTCGCTTTCTGATTATCCGGGCTGCGGATGTGTGCACCTATGTGGAGCAGGGCGCGGCAGACCTGGGCGTCGCCGGGCGCGATTTGCTGCTCGAATCCCGCCCCGGCGTTTATGAGCCGCTGGATCTGAATATTGGCCGTTGCCGCCTGTGCGTTTGCGGCCCGAAAGCGCTGGTGCAAGCGGGCAGGCCCGAGCGCGGCAGCCGCATTCGCGTCGCCACCAAATACGATCATCTCGCCAGCGAATATTTTCTCGCCCGGGGCGTTCAGGCTGAAATCATCCACCTTTACGGCGCCATGGAGCTGGCGCCGCTGGTCGGTCTGGCCGAACGCATTGTCGATCTGGTGGAAACCGGCGGCACCCTGAAGGCCAACGGCCTGATTGAAGAGACGACATTATTTGACATTTCCAGCCGCCTGATTGTGAATCCGGCCAGCTTTGCCCTGCGCAAGGCTCAAATCCAGCCGATTATTGAGCGCTTGCGCCAGGCCGTGGCCGACAAGGAATACCAACGATGAGCAACATAACCCGACTCGATTCGACTCGCTCCGACTTCGCTGCCAGGCTCGATGCGCTGCTTTGTCGCGCCGCCGATACCGGCGATGACGTGCAGGCCATGGTGGCCAACATTCTCGCCGCAGTGAAAAGTCGCGGCAATGCGGCGCTTTGCGAATATACGGGCCGCTTTGACGGCTGGGTCTGTAGCAGCGAATCGATAGAAATATCGTCCCGGCGCATGGAGCAGGCCTGGCGCGACGTTTCCGATCAGGACCGGGGCTCGCTTGAACTGGCCGTGGCGCGCATCCGCGCCTACCACGAACATCAGCGACAGGATGACTGGAGCTACGTCGATGATGCCGGCCTGACGCTTGGCCAGCGCATCACGCCGCTGGATCGCGTCGGCCTGTATGTGCCGGGCGGCAAGGCCGCCTATCCGTCTTCCGTGCTGATGAACGCCGTCCCGGCCCAGGTTGCCGGCGTTGAAGAGATTGTCATGGTCGTGCCCGCCCCCGGCGGCGAGCTAAACGAACTGGTGCTGGCGGCGGCCTTTATTTCCGGCGTGCAGCGCGGCTTTGCCGTCGGCGGTGCGCAGGCGGTTGCGGCGCTGGCTTATGGCACCGAAACCATTCCGGCAGTGGATAAAATTGTCGGGCCGGGAAACAAGTTTGTCGCCGCCGCCAAACGCCAGGTCTTCGGCGCATGCGGCATTGACATGATTGCCGGGCCATCGGAAATTGCCATCGTGGCCGACGGCGGCGATGCATCATGGCTGGCTGCCGATTTTCTCTCTCAGGCCGAGCATGACGAGGCGGCGCAAAGCATTCTGATCTCTACGGATCAGGGGCTGCTGGATGATGTCGCCGAGCACATTGAGGCCCAGTTGCAGCAGTTGCCGCGTGCTGCAATCGCCCGCGCTTCGGTGGAAATGCACGGTGCGCTCATTCATGTGCAAAACTGGCAGGAGGCCGCTGACGTGGTCAACACGATTGCGCCCGAACACCTGGAGCTGGCTATGCAGGATCCAGACGCCCTGCTGCCGTTGATCAGGCATGCAGGCGCTATTTTTATGGGTCATTTTGTGCCCGAGGCGCTGGGTGATTACGTCGCCGGCCCCAACCATGTGTTGCCGACCAACAGGACAGCGCGCTTTTCCAGCCCGCTCGGCGTCTATGACTTCCAGAAACGAAGCAGCGTGATTCGCTCAAGCCGGGCCGGCGTGGCGGCCATTGGCCCGGCAGCCGCGCACCTGGCGCACAGAGAGGGATTGCAGGCGCATGCCAGAACAATCGAACTGCGCTTGCAGGACAAGACATGATTCGCAAGGATATCATGGCGTTGTCCGGCTATCATGTGCCGTCCAGCACCGGCATGATCAAGCTCGATGCGATGGAAAACCCGTTCCCGATGCCGAAAGAACTGCGCAGCGCATGGGCCAGACGACTGGCTCAGGTGGATATCAACCGTTATCCCGATGCCGACATGCTGTCTGTGCGTGAAAAAATTGCCGCGCGCAATGGCCTGAATGCTGATCAGGTGTTGCTTGGCAATGGCTCCGATGAAATTATTCAAATGCTGCTGATGGCGACCTGCCCCGGAACCTGCGTGGTTCCAACTCCGAGCTTCGTGATGTACGACCTTATTTCCCACTGGCTGAAGCGCCCGGTCGCCAGCGTGCCGCTGGGCAGAGATTTTTCACTGGATGTCGATCGCCTGATTCAGGTATGCAGGCGCGAAAAGGCGGAAATAACCTTTCTGGCCTGCCCCAACAATCCGACAGGCAACCTGTGGCCCGAGCAAACCATCGCCGAAATCACAAAAAGAATGCATGGCGCGCTTATCCTTGATGAAGCCTACGCCCCGTTTGCGGATCACACGCATACGCATTTGATTGCGCCAAATGTGATGGTGCTTCGCACCTATTCCAAACTGGGCTGGGCCGGATTGCGTCTGGGCTATCTGCTTGGCGATGCGAAAAACATTGCGCAGCTGAATAAAGTGCGCATGCCCTACAACATCAATGCGTTGACGCAGGCGTCGGCAGAATTCCTGCTTGATCATTTTGAGACGTTTGAACAGCAGGCAAAGGCCATTTGCAACGAGCGCGAACGAGTCATGAAGGCATTGGCTGCGCTTGACGGCATCACGGCATATCCATCGCAGGCCAACTTCCTGCTTGTTCGGACGCCGGATTCAGATGCTGTATCTGAACGGCTGCTGAGCAGAAACATCCTGGTGAAAAACCTCAACGGCAGCAATGAACTGCTGCGCAACTGCCTGCGCATCACAATAGGCAGCAAAGAAGAAAATGATGCGGCCCTGGCCGCACTCGGTGAAATTCTGAAGGAGATTCCGACATGAGCCGCACAGCTTGCATCAACCGCACAACCAGAGAAACCGATATCCGTCTGTCAATAGATCTGGACGGTCGCGGCGAGGCCAGTCTGGATACGGGCATCCCGTTTCTCGATCACATGGTCGAACAGATTGCCCGGCACGGGCTGGTTGATCTCAGCATCAGGGCCAGCGGCGATCTCGAAGTTGACGCCCATCATACGGTGGAAGATATTGGCATCTGCCTTGGCGAAGCGCTACGCGACGCCGTCGGCGACAAGGCCGGCATTGTGCGCTATGGCCATGCCTGCGTGCCGCTGGACGAAGCGCTTTCCCGCGTCGTGCTCGATCTGTCCGGACGGCCGGGGCTGGAATATCATATCGACTTCCCGAAAGAGAAAGTCGGCGGTTTTGATATCGAGCTGTTCCGGGAGTTCTTTCAGGCAGTGAGCAACCACGGACGCATCACGCTGCACATCGACGCCATCCGGGGCGGCAACAATCACCATATCATCGAAACCGTATTCAAGGCCTTCGGGCGCGCCCTGCGCATGGCCGTTGAACCCGACCCGCGCCAAACCGGCGTTCCATCCACCAAAGGGGCTTTGTGAACGGCGAGAAAGGGGCGAGGCATTCTCGCACCCGCCGCACTCCTCACCCCTCAAGCCGCACGCAATACTCATGATCGGCCTGATTAATTATGGCATGGGCAACCTGCATTCAGTCGCCAAGGCGCTGGAAAAGGCAGGCGGCGCGGTGGAGCTGGTCAGCGACGCCGGAGCGCTGAAGAACTGCGAACGCATCGTGCTGCCCGGCGTCGGCGCATTTCGCGATTGCATCGGGGCATTGAAGGAGAGCGGCATGGATGCGGCGCTGCAAGAGGCGATTGCTTCCGGCGCGCCGTTTCTCGGCATTTGTCTGGGCATGCAGGCGTTGATGGACATATCGCTCGAATTCGGCGCCTATCCGGGCCTCGGACTCATTCCCGGCTCAGTCAGGCGCTTGCCGGAATCGCACCCGGAACGCGGCTTCAAGATTCCGCACATGGGCTGGAATGATGTCATTCTTTCATCGCAAAGGCCGCCGCACCCCGTGCTCGCGCCGCTGGCCGGGCAACAGGCCTATTACGTCCACTCCTATTGTTGCCTGCCTGAAAATCCGGAGCACCTGCTGGCCGCCTGTTCCTATGGCGACTACCCGATCGCCGCCGCCATTGGGCGGGACAATATAGTCGCCACGCAATTCCACCCCGAAAAATCCCAGCGCGCCGGGCTGTCGCTGCTGCAGGCATTCCTGCAATGGAATCCCTAGGAGTCTGTCGGACTTAGGGTGATCGTAGCGAGCAGGTGGGGGAACGAGTCAAAAACAGTATGATTTTGAGGCGCATAGTGGTGACTATGTAACGATAAATCAGGTTGTTTTTGGCCGTTATCCCTGCCGCGCAGTAGATTTCTCATAAGTCCGACAGACTCCTAGCGTAGCAACGCCGCAATCGCGTATTTAACGACTTTCTTAATATACATACTGTTCAGGACACTATAGCCCGTGCTATGACATCGGCGCGAAGCCGCGTCTGAGGGTGTTTTCGGTCACTGTTTTCTCGCGCATAAACT
>CAYTFI010000114.1:0-5909 GCA_964437065.1 uncultured Zetaproteobacteria bacterium
ATGCAGTCAGGGGAATGTGAATACGCGCTTGCCGCCCAAGTTTTTTAGCTACGGATACTTTTGCACAGGGGTGCTGACTTGCCAGATTATCATTTTCTGAAAAGTCTGCAAAGGCCTGGAGGATTATAATGCTTACGATACCGGCATTTTCCTGTGCGCGCCTGTTATTTTTGATGCCCTGAAGCAAGCAAGCCAGCCGCGAGTCGGGAAATACAGGCCTTTCAGCCGGGGTTCAGAGATTCGCCTTCGCTGGCAAGGCCAATGCCTTTGATATCAACGGCCGCTTTTGGATTAACATGAAACAAACAACGCGCCTGCATGATTTTTTCCACCCTGTGGTTAAACGAGCTATCGCGCCTTGTGAAGCAACACCCATTGCTTCACAAAGCTTGCTTATCGCGGGGTGGAAAAAATCCATGCGCGTTAACGTGGACGACCCCAAATCCTTCTGGCGCGCCGAGAACGCCCTGCTGGCCCGTTTCCAGCACCACCCTGATAACGTTCCGGGTTAATCCCGGCGCTGCAATGTCCGCCGGATAGCGACTGGCAAGGCTTATGCGACGCTCGGAAACGAAAGATGTGTTTCCAGCCTGGGCAAGGTTCAATCATTCAATTGAATAATTGATACAAGATATTAAAATCATTGATCTTTTCATATTCACATCTAGATTGCCGCTGTCGATTCATGAACCCGGGTTTGATCGGCAATCTGGAGGAAATAACTGTGAAAAGAGGAATAATTGTGAAAACTGTGAAAAATAAACTGGCCGTTGCAGCCATCGCCATGCTGGCTTGTTCAGCCCCTGTTGTTGCCGGCGGCGTGACTGTTGCCGAACAAGGCGACAATAAAATGAAAATAGGCATGAAAGCATTCATTAATCTGACCAACAGCAAAGTGGAAACCAATGGTGCGACGACCGATCGCAGCAAAGGCTTTGCTGTCGATCGCTTCTATCTCTGGGTCAGTTACCAGATCGATGATATCTGGAGCGCCAAAATTGTCACTGACGTGAATAATGAGCAGGGACGTACGGGAAGCGCCACGACTCCCGGTCTGAAACGTAATATGAATGTGTTTGTAAAGGCGGCCTTTATTCAGGCCAAATTCAATCCGGCTGCCGTGGCATGGGTCGGGCTGGCCGGTACGCCGTGGATTCCGTACGAGGAGGGGCTTTGGGCGCATCGCTTTGTCACCAACACCTATGTCGATGGTTACGGCTATGATGACTCCGCTGATTTCGGCGCCGGGCTGAAGGGAAAATTCGCCGGCGGCATGTTTGAATATAACGTGGCGGCTGTGAATGGCGGCGGCTATTCAAAGCCGAATAAAAGCGATGCCATTGATGTGAATGCCCGCCTGACGCTTCGTCCGCTTGCCGGAATGGATATCTCGGGGGGGTATCGCCGGGGAGATCGCGGCACCAAGACCTTTGGCGTCAGCGGGAATACCAGCACGCTGACTCAGGGTTTGATTTCTTACGGGATTGATCGGGGGCGCGTGACAGCAGGCTATATCCGCAACAGCAAGGAGGTTGGCGCCATTAAAACCGTCAACAAGGGCTTTGATGTTTATGGCTGGGTTAAACTGACCGACAAATTCGGCGCTTTTGTTCGTTACGACAATGAGAAGCAGACCGTTACCGCCAACGCAGTCGAACAGAAGCTGACCCGATATATTGGCGGCCTGGATTACATCTACAACAAGGTTGTCCGCTTTTCGCTCGCCTTTGATCAGCAGAAGAAAAGCAATAATGGCAACGTGTCAGGAATATTGGCGAAGACCACAAAGTACGGCTTGTATTCACAGGTTAATTATTAATTTCCGTGTTTAAAACAAATGGCGGGCGAGCAGAAAAAGCCCCCCCCAACGAATTGCATGGCAACGCGCCTGCATAGATTTTCTAACTCCGTCACAGGGCGGAAAAAGCTGTGCGGGCGCGTTGTTTGTTTCATGTTAAATAATTCGTCAAGTTCAGAGAAGTTTTTTTCGCAGATGCTGGCTCAGGCTGTCCACCATGTTCACCATGATGAATACGACGATAATCAGGGTTAATACCCTGGAAGTGAAAAACAGGCTGATGGCCTTGTGAAATAGCAGGCCTATGCCGCCGGCGCCGACAAAGCCGAGGATGGTCGCGCCCCTGATATTCATCTCCCAGCGGTAGAGAGCATAGGAAAGGCACTGGGGCAATGCCTGCGGAAGAATGGCATAAAAAAAGAGCTTGACCTTGCCCGCGCCAGTCGCTGCGATGGCCTCCACCGGCTGCGGGTCAACGTTCTCAAGGACATCGGTGAAGAGCTTGCCCAGTACGCCGCCGGTATGCACGGCCAGGGCCAGAACCCCCGCAAAGGGACCCAGGCCGACGATCAGCGTAAAAATAATCGCCCATAGAAGTTCAGGGATTGAGCGCAATATGTTAAGAATCGACCTGCTTGCAAAGGCTGCTGAACCATGCAATCGGCTGGGCCGCGCGGCTTTTTCATCGTCGGCCGATTGCGTAACCATCAGGTTTCGTGTTGCCATGAGGGTGAGCATGGCGGCGACAGGAATGGCAAAGACGGTTCCCATGATAGAGATGGCGAGGGTTTCCAGGGAGGCGATAGAGACTTCCTGAAGGAAGTCTGCGGACAGATCGGGCGGAAATAGATTGTAAAAATATAAGCCGATTTGCCCCATGCCCTCCATGCTGAAAATAAGGCCGGGGTCTATATCGAGGCCAATGATGCTCAGCGTAGCAAGCATGGCGATGATAAAAGTCGTCAGCAATATCGGGGGAACCCTTGCGATCCTCTGCATTCAGATGATTTTTCTCCGTATCCAGCCGCTAACGATATCGACCATGCCGACCAGCAGGCAGAGAATAATGATCAGCGACGCCACCTCATGGTAATTGAACATTCGCATGGACAACTCTACCTCCTGACCGATTCCTCCCGCGCCGACAAAGCCCAGCACGACGGCGGCGCGTATGCCGCATTCCCAGCGATAAAGCGTGTATGAAACCAGATTAGGCATGGCCAGGGGAAGGTAGCCGTAGAGAATGATGTTTGCCTTTGACGCTCCCGTTGCATGCAGCGCCTCAATGGGCCTGGCATCGACCGAGTCGAGTATCTCTGAATAGAGCTTGCCCAGAATGCCGGTAAAGGCGACGCCCAGAGCAAGCACGCCCGGCAGGGGGCCAAGTCCCACGGCCCTGACGAAAACAAGTGCCCACACCAGTTCCGGAATTGATCTAAGCAGGTTCAGAAACCCCCGGCTGAGAAAATAGGGGGCGTTTTTTAGTATTGTTTTTGCCGCAGATCGTTTTCTTGCAGATTCGATCATGCCTGTATGCGTCAGGGAACGGGTGGCGAGAAGGCTCAGAGGAAAGGCGAGCGCCATTCCCATGAGCGTGCCAAGTATAGAGATATACAGCGTATCCAGCGTGGGTTTGATCGCGAAGCTGAGAAATTCGCGAGAGTGGGCGGGAGGAATGAGGCCTGACAGGAAGTCGCTGGCGGCATTGATCCCGTCCTCACTCCACAGCAGCGGGAAATCTACCTCTGAAAGCTTGTAACTCCCGCCAAGGGCGAGGGCGACTCCTACAAAAAAGAGTCCCCGAAGGAGCGATTCATACTTCGATTGGCGTGGTGCAGCATACGGGGACGACGACACGTTTCCTTGTCTTGCGCTCCTTCTTTATTTGGCCACGATACAAGTCTTTCAAGAGTTCCGGCGTAACCTGCCCGGCGGGAAGATCAAAGAATACAGAACCGTTTTTCAGGCCGATTATCCTTGGAAAGTAAGCAAGCGCAAGCTCCAGATAGTGGAACGTGGAAATTACGGTCTTGTTGTTCTGTTCGCTCCAGTCCACCAATAGCTTGATCAGCTTTTCAGCATTCCGGGGATCAAGCGAAGCGCAAGGCTCATCGGCGAGTAACAGATCAGGATTTTGATAAAATGCCCGGGCTATGGCAACCCATTGTTGCTGGCCGCCGCTCAGGCGATCGGTTCTCCAGTACATTTTATCCGCGATGCCGGTTTTTTCGAGCACGGCGCGGACGCCGTCCACATCAAGGGATTTTATCAGCAGCGAGAACAGCGCCTTGTGCGTTGACCACCCGCCAAGCCGGCCTGCGAGAATATTATTAATCACCTGGAATCTGGGGATCAGGTTGTGTTGCTGATAAATCGTGGCGATGCGTTTTCTCATGGCCTGGGTCTGCTTTGGAGTGAGCTCGCTGGTCGCAACGCCGTCCAGCGCCACATCTCCGGCGCTGGGCGTAAGCGTAAGATTAATATGCCTGAAAAGCGTGCTTTTGCCGACGCCGTTAGGCCCCAGGATGGCGATCCTTTCTCCTGACTTCACACTGATGTCGATGTCCCTGATAACAGGCGCGCCGTTGAAGTTTTTACTGAGATTTGTAAGTTTGATGTCCATATCAACTCCTGTTACGCCGGTTTGAATCTGTTGTCCGGCATCAATGCTTGCCTTACTTTAAAAGTTCTGCCGATCTTGCGGCCTTCTCGATGCCTTTATAATTCTCGGGGTATGTAGCGATAAAACTCTTGGCCCTTTGCAGATCCATAATTTTTTTGTCCTCGGGTTTGTCGTAATCGAGGGTCAGGAAGGCATCCCTGATCTTTTCCCTGAGCGCCGCATCGACATGTTTGCCTACTGTCCAGTTATAATCGTAATAGGGAGGCGTGATCCAGATCACCCTGACTTTCCCGGCATCCACCATGCCCTTGCTCACCAGTCTTTTCCACACCGCCTCGTTTAAGGCGCCGGCATCCACCTTGCCGGATTCCACCCATTTTGCCGTGGCGTCATGTGCGCCGCTGAAGCTGATGCGCTTGAGATCTTTTTCCGGGTTGATGCCATTTTGCAGCAGATAGAATCGTGGCATAAGATGGCCGGAGGTGGAACTGACGCTGCCGAAAGCAAAGGTATGTCCCCTGAGGTCGTTCAGACCCTTGATGCCGGACTTGGCGCTGGCGATGAATTTGCTGTGGAATTTCGTATCCCGGGCCCGTTGTACAACGGGTATCGCCCCGGCCCGGAGCATGGCCTGCACAGCTGTAAAGCCGCCGAACCAGACCAGATCAAGCTTTTTCGCCGCCATGCCCTCCACCGTGGCTGCATAGTCAAGCACGGGAATGAATTTGACCTTCATGTCCAGTTTGGCTTCCAGATACTCAGCCAGCGGCTGGTATTTTCTCATCAGCTTCGTCGGGTCTTCATCCGGGATGGCGGACACCCTCAAAACAGAAGCTGTCTCGGCAAAAGCGCTTGATGGAACGCCTGCGACAAGAGCCAATGCAACAAACACGAGATTTTTGAATCGAAGCATAAAATAATCTCCTTTCCTGGAAATAAAACTGCCCCCGCCTGTGCGTTGCACGCAGACCGGGACAAATCATGATCCTATATTCCTCAGTTGGAAGCACCCACATGGCGCAAGCCCTTGATTCGCTTTGCTAAACGGAAAAAACTCTTATCACCGGCAAGGTGACGGCGATTTTTTCCGTTACGCCCTTCAAATCCATATCTTACACCCTGCACGCACTCCCAACTGAGGAATATAGGATGATCAATCTGAGCAGCTACGAATATATTTTGCACAAGGGTGCTGAGTAGTTGCCGATACGCATTGATGCAAATATAGCTGATAGTTCGGCATTCTAGGAGTGAATAAAAAAAAGTCAATGATTTTAATAGGTTAGTTCAATCATTCAATTGAATGATTGAATGATTGCAGGTCAGGACGATGTTACGCATGCAACTTTTTCTACTGTGTCAATCAGCACGCAAAATTGATCCTCCAAGGCTTGTCTAACGCGCATGGATTTTTCCGCTCTGTGATTGATTGGGCTATCGCGCCTTGTGAAGCAACACCCATTGCTTCACAAGACTTGCTTATCACGG
>CAYTFI010000115.1:0-5893 GCA_964437065.1 uncultured Zetaproteobacteria bacterium
GAAGCAAGCGTCATGTGGCTTTTTGGCCCGGCTGTCGGGCTGATGCTGGCGTCGATGGCCGCACTGTTTGCCGTGCTCCTTCTGGAGGTCTTTGGTTTACAGCATCGCGCGCCAGTGGTGAAACTGTTCTTTCTAGAGCCACAGCAAAACTCGTGAGCGGCGATCAGCTTCCCCACGTCGGCCAATTTCCAGGCTGGTTGTCACTCCATGGAACCACCATGCAGTTCATTCCATCCTGGAAATTGACTCAACGTGGGATTGCTGCTCATCCACCCAGAGTTTTGCTGTGGCTCTCTAGACAAATGATCTTGACATGAGTGTTACACACAGGTTATAGAATGGGGGTATTAGAACGCCAATGACCGGGAAAAGGATGTTACCCGGTTGAAAGGAGGTGAAACCATGAACAAAAATTCTATCTGTCCGGTTTGTGCTATGACGGTGAGTAGCGATGAGATTTCAGCAGAGCATCTTAGCATTCATTACAACTTCTGTTCACAACAGTGCCGTGAAAATTTTCTCTCCCAACCCATGCTGTATGTCGGCAAAAATGCGCCGGAAACAGGCCGGAGTGAAATTCTCAAGTGCCGGAAATTCAGGCTCGACCAGTCGCTGACGATTCCTCAGGGCGAAAAAATCAGCAAGGAACTCCAACAGTTGATGGGCATCAAACAGGTGGATATTCAAAGTCAGACCATTGCCGTCACTTATGATCTGAGGCAATGCCGTGCCGAGCAGGTTGAAGCGTGCCTTTCAGGAGCCGGAGTAAAACTTGGAGAAGGCTGGAGTGACCGCCTGCGGCTGGGCTGGATGCACTACACCGAAGAGAATGAGTTGGATAATCTGACCGCTCAGCAGGGGGCATGTTGTAGCCATCCGCCAAAGCAGGGTTAAAAGTATGGCAACGATTCAGTACAGGCATTGGAACCGCGAATAAACGCTAATGTACACGAATAAGAGCGTTTTGTTCCGAAATCCCAATAAAATTCGTGTTGATTCGCGTTCATTCGCGGTTCGATTTTTCTATTCAAAGTGGGATCGTTACAGGAGAATATAATGAAATCAGAATGTGTCATGACAATGAGAAAGGTCACAGCCATATTCCGGCAAAGTATGCTGGAGACGGTTGAGAAAGCGCTACAGGAAAACGGCGTTCATGGCTTTAGCATCGCCTCAGTCCGGGGGTGCGGCGAATACATGAATTTCTATAATCAGGACTGTACAAGCAGCCATGCGCGCATAGAAATATTTGTGCAAACGGACAGGGCCGAAGATATTGCCGACATCATTATGAATGCCGCTCATATTGGCCAGCCCGGCGATGGCATAGTGGCGATACTTCCTGTTGAAAAGCTGTATCACATTCGCACGAAGACCGAAGTCGTGTAATGCTAACCGTCAGCCAGTTGGCCGCCCGCTGTGACGTAACCCCCGAGACTGTCCGCTATTATTCCAGGGTGGGATTGTTGCATCCCGAGCGCCACCCTGGCAACGGATATAAGCTTTTTGAATTTAGCGATATTCAGAAGCTTTGCTTTATCCGCCAGGCGAAACTGCTTGGTTATACGCTGGCAGAAATAGGGCAGGTGCTTCATCACAGCATGCGCGGCGATTCTCCATGCCCGATGGTGCGCGATTTCATCCAGCGTCGAATTGAAGCGAACAGGGCAAAGATTATCGAGTTGACCGCCCTGCAAAAGCGTATGGAAACAGCCCTCAGGGAGTGGAAGAACAAACCCGACGGCATCCCCGACGGTCATTCAATCTGTCATCTGATCGAGTCGTTTACAGAAGAGGCTTGACCTGTGTGTCACACCTATGTCTTATCATAGGGACAACAGGATGCCAACATTGAGTGAGACAGGTTATCGCCCGGCAACCCGCTGGCTGCATGCCGGACTGGCGCTGGGCGTAATCTGTCAGTTGAGTTTGGCGGCTTTTATGTCTCATCCTGATGAAAAAGGTGACGAATTGGGCGAGTTATTGATGCAGGCGCATCGATCCGGCGGCGTGGTCGTAGCAGCGATTGTAGTCGCCAATCTGATCTGGGCCATGCTGCCACGGGGCAATCCTCCGCATCGGCAGATGAGCGTCCTTGTTTCCGCCAGGCGCTGGCGCGAGGCGATTTTGATTCTGAAACGGTTGCCAGCCATGCTGATGGGGAAGAGGGAGCTGATTCAACCCGGCAATGCATTGGCTCTGGTATTCGAAATGCTCGGACTGCTGACCATGACAGCCATGGCAACGACTGGAACCATGATATGGAACCTGTGGCCCGGCCCCGGCGGCAAAGTCTCTCCCGAGCTGGAATTATTGATGGAAACACACGCCTTTTTTTCCATTTTATTGCTGCTTTATCTGACAGGGCATATTTCAATGGCGCTGATGCATGCGCGTGCCGGGGATCCGGTGTTTGCCCGGATTTTACCATGGGAGGGCGCGCGTTCGTTTGACTCAAGGGGTAAGCGATGAAGAGAATTCTGTGGAGTGGATCTCCGGGAATTCTTATAACAGGCTCGAATCTGATCCGGCATCCATCAGGATCGATAAATACCCCGGATGCCAAAACAAGGAGGTTGATATGTTAATAAGAAGTGCAATGATTCTACTGATGGGGGGGATGCTTGCAGTAACGCCGTTAGCCTATAGCAGCGAGGCTGGCGCCATGTCCGATGTTCATCATCGTAAAACGATGAGCGGCTTGCATCATCCCGAACATGCTGATGACGCGGGCAAGCAGGATGCTGAGAAGGAGGATGCAACCATGTCCGATGCCCAACATCGCAAAACGATGAGCGGCTTGCATCACCCCGAACATGCTGATGATGCGAGCAGGCAGGATGCTGAAAAGGAAAGTGCAACCATGTCCGATGTCCATCATCGCAAGACGATGGGCGGCTTGCATCACCCGGACAAAGAGTAACGGGCAGGGAACTCAGGTGGCCTCGATGCCGGGTCGGGGCCATTTGATCTATGCAAGATACTCTGTCCTTATTCGCGATGAAGCGTAACTACTCAGGTCATCCCCTGATTTGCCCGATTTCTGCGTTAAAAATGCTCATGTGCGGGAGCACACTGCGCATTTTCGCCTTGAACTCGAACAAATCAGGGGATGACCTGAGCAGTTACAGCCATTTGAGGGCGGGGTGCTGAGTAGTTACGATGAAGCAAATATTAAATGAATTGTTAGCATGATCAGAAACAAGGAGAAAGCGATGAATATTGATCCGGTTTGCGGAATGGAAGTCAAAACAGATTCGACGAACAGCAGTGAATACGACGGGCAACAATGGCATTTCTGCAGTGAGAAGTGTCTGCATGCATTTGAAGCAAACCCTGCTCAATATATGAAACGGACGGACATTGATCCGGTCTGTGGCATGACCGTCAAGCAGGAGAGCGCACATGCTCGCTCGTTTCGTGGCGTGGATTACCGCTTCTGTAGCGCGCATTGCCTGGAGAAGTTCGGGCAGGCGCCGGAAGATTTTCTGGGCGAGGATTGCGCCCGTGATCCGGTCTGCGGCATGAAAGTCAGCCGAGCCTCATGCAATCATGTGAGCCATGCAGACCACGACTATTACTTTTGCAGTGAGCACTGCGTGGGGAAATTCTCGGCTGATCCGACCGCATATGAGGGCAAGGATCTGGCCTGCGAACATGAGCATGTCGCCAGGCCTGCCGTGGCCGAAGATCCGGAGGCGATCTACTTCTGTCCCATGTGTCCCGGTCAGGAGCAAAAGGGAGCCGGCATCTGCAAGCAGTGCGGCATGGCGCTGGAGCCGATGGCAACGCCGACGCTGGCGCAGAAAACCGAATACTTCTGTCCGATGCATCAGGAGATTGTCAGCGATGAGCCCGGAAGCTGTCCTAAATGCGGCATGGCGCTGGAGTCGCGTACGGTTGAAGCCTCTGAGGAGAATCCTGAACTCGATGATATGAGCCGACGCTTCAAAATCAGCGTTTTGCTGGCTGCGCCGGTATTTGTGCTTGCTATGATCGCTGATCTTGCGCCATCGTGGCTGCCTGCCGGCCTTGAAATGGGCGCGGTGCAGTGGATTGAATTTGCGCTGGCGACGCCGGTGGTGCTGTGGGGCGGCTGGCCGTTTTTTGAGCGTTTTGCGCTTTCTATTCAAACATGGAACCTGAATATGTTTACGCTGGTTGGTCTCGGCGTTGGCGTGGCCTGGATTTACAGCATGGCGGCGCTGCTGACGCCCGGCCTGTTTCCCCCTGTCATGCAGATGGAGGGGGGGCTGGTTGATGTCTATTTCGAGGCCGCCGCCGTTATTACCGCGCTGGTGCTGCTCGGGCAGGTGCTGGAGCTGCGCGCCCGTTCGCGCACCAATGAAGCGATTAAACTGCTGCTCGGCATGGCGCCGAAAACAGCGCGGAGAGTCAACGCAGACGGCTCTGAGGCCGATGTGCCGCTGGAAGATGTAGTGGCCGGTGATGTGCTGCGTATCCGGCCTGGTGAAAAGGTTCCTGTGGACGGGGTGGTGACTGAAGGCGAAAGCAATGTTGATGAATCGATGGTGACGGGAGAGCCGATTCCGGTCGAGAAGGTTGCCGGGGAAAGGCTGATTGGCGCCACGGTTAACGGCAATGGTTCATTATTGATGCGCGCCGAGAAGGTGGGCGCGGATACGCTGCTGTCGCAGATTGTCAATATGGTCGCCGAGGCCCAGCGCTCGCGGGCGCCGATTCAGAAGATGGCCGATACCGTAGCCGGTTATTTTGTGCCGACCGTCGTTGGCATAGCCCTGATCGCCTTTGCCGTATGGTTTCTTGCCGGGCCGGAGCCGCGTCTGGCGCATGCCATCGTCAACGCCGTGGCTGTGCTGATTATCGCCTGCCCCTGCGCATTGGGGCTGGCGACGCCGATCTCGATTATGGTCGGCACCGGGCGCGGCGCCACCGCCGGCGTGCTGATCAAGAATGCCGAAGCGCTGGAGATTATGGAGAAGGTAACCGCGCTGGTAGTGGACAAGACCGGCACGCTGACCAGAGGCAAACCGACCCTGACGACCGTTCAGACCGTTGGCGATATGGATGAGGATCAGGTGCTGCGCATGGCGGCAAGTCTGGAGCGGGCCAGCGAACACCCGTTGGCGGAGGCGATTGTTGCAGGCGCAGAAGAGCGCGATCTGGAGCCGGAATTTATTGAAAGCTTTGCTGCGATAACCGGCAAGGGCGTTGCCGCCACAGTAGGCGGCAAGGCTGCGCTGCTTGGCAATGCCAGGCTGATGCAGGAAAGTGACATCAGGATCAGTGATGTCGGATCAGTGGTGGAAAATCATCAACTGGACGGTGAGACGGTCATGTATCTTGCGGTGGATGGCGTGCTTGCAGGTCTTATTGGCGTATCCGATCCGATCAAGGCCTCCACGCCCGACGCCATCAGGGCGTTGCATGCCGAGGGCATCGAAGTGGTGATGTTGACCGGCGATAACCGCAACACTGCGGCAGCCGTGGCGGAAAAGCTCGGCATCGACCGCTTCGAGGCGGATGTGCTGCCGGATCAGAAAGCCGCAGTAGTCAAGGCCTTGCAGGCTGAGGGAAAAACCGTAGCCATGGCCGGCGACGGCATCAATGATGCGCCGGCGCTGGCGCAGGCGCATGTCGGCATTGCCATGGGAACCGGCGCCGATGTGGCGATGGAATCGGCCGGGGTGACGCTGGTCAAGGGAGACCTGACCGGAATCGTACGCGCCCGCAGGCTGTCTCGCGCCACCATGAAAAATATCCGCCAGAATCTGTTTTTCGCTTTCATTTACAACTCTGCCGGCGTGCCGGTCGCCGCCGGAGTGCTTTACCCGGTCTTTGGTCTGCTGTTGTCGCCGATTATCGCAGCTGCCGCAATGAGTTTCAGTTCGGTGTCGGTGATTACCAATGC
>CAYTFI010000116.1:0-5852 GCA_964437065.1 uncultured Zetaproteobacteria bacterium
GCATTGACCGACTGGCGCGCTAAAAGCAGGGTTCCCTTCATGATTAAAAGAAAGAATATCATCCTGATCTGGATTTTCTCCGCCATCGGGCTTGCCTCCGCCATCTACCTGACCTGGCTGCACCAGCAGATATTCACCGGCAAGATCGAAGATTTCAGCTTTTGCGGCATCAGCCGCAATTTCAGCTGTGAAACCGTTTCAGCCTCGCCCTATTCAGAATGGTTCGGCGTACCCATGGCGTGGGCGGGCGCCTTGCTCTACCTGTTCTGGCTGGCGCTGGCCTCAGCCGGCCTGCTCAATACCGAAAAGCACGGAAGAAATGCAACCAGCATTATTCTTTTCTGCGCCGTCATGGCCGTCGCCGTTGATATCTATCTTGCCCAGCTGATGATTTTCACTATTGGCAGCATTTGCCTGCTCTGCCTTCTCACTTACCTGTTAAATCTGGCAATCATGATCCTGGCGATCAGGGCAATCGACATCCCGCCCGTCCGGGCCATGACCACGGCGATAAGATTGCTGCTGCCCTTTTCGGGACAAACCCGTTACGGCTATATCCTCACCTTTATTCTTATTGCTGCGGCAGGCGCATTCGGCCAGATGCAGATGCAAAAGAGCATTGCTGCGGCATCAAGATTTGATGAGGCCGGCTTTCGTAAATTTGAGAAAAGCTTCAAGCGGCTGAAGGTTGATTCGAGCGCAGACCCGTTTCATGGCGCGGCTGACGCCAAACTGACTATTATTGAGTTTAGCGATTTCCAGTGCCCGCACTGCCGCAAGGCCCATGTTGTTCTGCAAACCATACTGCCTGCCTACAAGGATCGGGTGAAGCTGATATTCAAAAACATGCCTTTAGGCCTCAAATGCAATGCGCAGTTTCGCATCGACGGCAAGGGCCGCGAACTGCATGCCTCAGCCTGTGATCTGGCCCTGCTGGGAGAAGCCGCCCTCAAACAGGACAAGTTCTGGCCGCTGCATGATCTGATTTTTTCGCGTCAATCCGAATTTAAAGGCGCCGCCCTTGACAAGGCCGCGCTAATGCAGCTCGGCAAGGATGCAGGGCTCGATGTCGCTCGCCTCGAAAAGGATTTTAACGATCCGGACACGGCAAAGCGGGTCGCAGCCGACCTCGACGATGCATACAGGCTTGGCATTCAGGGAACGCCGACCCTCCTGTTCAACGGCCTGCTGCTCGGCATGCCGCCGCCCTCTATTCTGAAAAAGATTATTGATCTGGAACTGGAATACGCTTCAACGCCGCACTAACGCATTGTTTGTTTCAAGTGAACCCCCGCTTTTCGGGGGTGATGGATTGCCATGGCGATATGGACGAACAGGAAGGCCCACAACAACATCCCCATCGCTTCGTGCAGCGCCATCGCCCCATGCCCGGTCGCGTTTGTAAGCCCCTCAGGCGAAAGTTCGATGAACAGGATCAGGCCGGTCAGCCCCAGGCCCAGCGCCAGCAACAGACCCAGTCCCTGCACGCTTCCGGTCAGGAGCTCCTGCTCGCCGGCGCAGTAATCAATCGGCAGCGCCTTTAACTGCCTGGCAAGGCCCTGACGCCCGCTTGCCCGCAGCCACGGAAACAGGCGAAGAAAACTGTTTTTTCGTCCTGCCATCAGCAGAAAGCGGGCAATCACAATCACCAGCAGCGAGACGCCGATAAACTCATGCGCGCCAAAAAGAAGGGCATGGAGCGTTGCTGCCGTTTCACCCGGCTTCGGGCGCTGCATCCAGTGCTCCATCACCTGTTCAAAAAGCACGCTGGCGCCAATCATAACATGAAGCGCCTTCTCCTCAGCGCCGTAATGACTCACATCAATCCTGCCGGCCCGTCGCCGCGGATTCATCCTCGCCGGCAAAAATGCCATGCGGCTTTGTGATCAGCACCGTGCACGGAGCATGACGCACAACGCGCTCCGCCGTTGAACCGACCAGCACATGATCCAGAAGCCCCTCGCGACCGTGGCTGCCAATCACAATCAGGTCGGCATTGATCTCTTCGGCCATGGCGCAAAGAGTTGCCGATGAAGAGCGAACCGCATGCTTGATACAGGCATGAATCTCCACGCCTTCAGGCGCCGAATCAATCTGCCCGGCCATGCGGCGCTCTGCCGCCCGCTGATGATTTTCCATGATCTCCGGGGTGGGAAAGGG
This sequence comes from uncultured Zetaproteobacteria bacterium, assembly GCA_964437065.1. Taxonomy (GTDB): domain Bacteria; phylum Pseudomonadota; class Zetaproteobacteria; order Mariprofundales; family Mariprofundaceae; genus Mariprofundus. Next base: position 2,161 of record CAYTFI010000116.1, read on the forward strand.
GAGCAGGTTTTCAGCATCGTACATGACGATCTCTTCGAGCGCATGCACAAGCCAGATTTCAGCATCCAGTTTTTGCGCCAGTACGATCGCCCGGCGCAAAGCCTCTTGCGCCGGCTCGGAAAAATCGGTGGCCACTAGTATTTTTCCATGTCTGATCATGCTCGCCTCCTCTGCAACTGTTCAGCGCACTGCTTATTTATCCGACGGCCTCGTAAAAAGTTATGATCAAGCCCGCCTGTCTGCGGGCAATGCACAGGCAGATGCGCGGGCGCATCCCGCAAGAATCTATCCGACCAATGATCCGAGACGCAGACGCAGGGCGTTCAGCTTGATAAAGCCGGCTGCGTCGTGCTGGTCATACATGCCCTTATCGTCTTCAAAAGTGCACAGGCGCTCGGAAAACAGCGAGTTATCGGATCGGCGACCCACTACGTCCGCATTGCCCTTGTACAACTTCATCCGGACATCGCCATTGACCACGGCCTGAGATGCATCAAAGGCCTGCTGCAACATTTCGCGCTCGGGTGCAAACCAGTAGCCATTGTAAATCATTTTGGCATAGCGTGGCATCAGTTCATCTTTCAGGTGCGCCGCCTCCCGATCCAGCGTGATTGATTCCATCGCCCGATGCGCCCTTAGCATAATCGTGCCGCCCGGAGTTTCATAACAGCCGCGGGATTTCATGCCGACGAAGCGATTTTCAACAATATCAATACGCCCGATGCCATGCTTGCCGCCCAGGCGGTTCAACTCGATCAACACCTGCGCCGGACTCATGGGAACCGTGTTGACGGCGACGATATCGCCGCCCCGAAAACTCAGCTCAATCTGTTCCGCCTCATCCGGCGCATTCTCCGGCGACACGCTCCAGCGCCACATTGACTCGGACGGCGCGCACCACGGGTCTTCCAGGTCGTAGCCTTCATAAGAGATGTGCAGCAGATTGGCGTCCATTGAATAGGGCGATTTGGAGCCCTGGCGTTTGCGCTCCACCGGAATGCCGTGCTTTTCGGCATAGTTCAACATGTCCGCACGCGACGCCAGATCCCATTCACGCCATGGCGCAATCACTTTCACATCCGGCTTCAGGGCATAAAAGCCCAGTTCAAAACGCACCTGATCATTGCCCTTGCCGGTGGCCCCGTGCGACACCGCATCGGCCCCTTCAATGTCGGCGATCTCTATCATGCGTTTGGCGATCAGCGGACGCGCAATGGATGTGCCAAGCAGGTATTCGCCCTCGTAAATGGCGTTGGCGCGGAACATCGGAAACACATAATCACGCGCAAACTGCTCACGCAGATCTTCGATATAGATCGCAGAAACGCCGCCTGCCTTCGCCTTGGCGCGGGCCTCTTCCACCTCCTCGCCCTGACCGAGATCGGCAGTGAATGTGACAACCTCGCAGTCATAGGCGTCCTGCAACCATTTCAGAATAATGGAGGTGTCCAGACCGCCGGAATAAGCCAGTACGGCCTTTTTTACTTCAGTGCCAGACATCGTTTCTATTCTCCGTTGCCGGCAGATAATTTGCACCGGATATCAAGCTTGGGGCCGAGCAGAAATTCGAGCAGCGCCTTCTGGACATGAAGACGGTTTTCCGCCTCGAGCCACACCGCCGACTGCGAGCCGTCGATCACGCTGGCCTCAACCTCCTCGCCGCGATGGGCCGGCAAACAATGCATAAACAGCGCATCCGCCGCCGCACAAGCCATAACGCGATCATCAACGCCATAGCCGGCAAAGGCCTTTCTGCGCCTGGCCTGCTCTTCCTCCTGGCCCATAGAGGCCCATACATCCGTGGTCACCAGATCAGCCTTATCGGCGGCTTCAAACGGATCAGCCGTGATTGAAACATCCGCTCCCAACGCCCTGGCCGCACTGAGCAGCTTTTCATCCGGACGGTAGCCCTCGGGACAGGCAAGGTTCAGCTTGTAATCAAGGGAAACCGCGCCATTGATCCATGAATGGGCCATATTATTGCCATCGCCGATCCAGGCCACGGTTTTGCCGGCAATCGAGCCGCGCATTTCTTCATAGGTGAAGACATCGGCCAGCGTCTGGCACGGATGGGTGAGGTCGGAAAGCGCATTAATGACCGGCACGGAAGAATATTCCGCCAGCTTCTGCACGATGTCATGACCATACGTTCGTATCGTGATGCCGTCCACCATGCTGGAAAGCACGCGGGCTGAATCTTCCAGCCGCTCGCCGCGACCAAACTGGGTCGCCCCGGAATGCAGAAACAGCGCATGGCCGCCGAGCTGATACATGCCCACTTCAAATGACACGCGCGTGCGCGTGCTGGCCTTGTCGAAGATCATGCCGAGCGTCTTGCCCTTCAGCGGCAGGTGCTCTTCGCCAGACTGAAGCTTGCGCTTGACGATGGCCGCCCGCCTGAGAATGTGCAGCGTTTCATCCTGAGTGATGTCCAGCAGGGTTAAAAAATGTCTCATGTCTTATTCTCCAGTGCTGCGGCAAGTAGCGCCAGCGCCTCGTTAACCTCGGATTCCGTCACATTCAGGGGCGGCAGAAAGCGCAAAACTCGCGGTCCGGCCAACAGGATCATCAGCCCCTGCCGTCGCGCTTCAGTCATCACAGGCTCCGCATCAATCGATAGCTCGGCGCCAAGCAGAAGGCCCTGCCCGCGCACCTCCCGAATAACCGGAAAACGCTCTTGCAACGCCAGCAGGCCTTGCCGCAACTGCTCGCCGCGCGCCCTTACGCCGCCAAGCATACCTTCTGATTCGATCACATCCAGCACAGTCAGGGCGGCCGTGCAGGAAAATGGATTGCCGCCGAATGTTGAGCCATGCGCGCCCGGCCCGAATGATGCGGCAACCCCTGCCGTCGCCAGCATTGCGCCGATCGGTGCGCCGCCGCCCAGCCCCTTGGCCAGCGTCAGCACATCCGGGACAATGCCGGCCTGCTCAAAAGCGAACATCGTTCCACAGCGGCCAATGCCGGTTTGCACTTCATCAAGCATCAGCAACAGCCCGTGATCATCGCACAGGGCGCGCGCGCCCTGCAAATATTCAGCGTCAGCAATGTTGACGCCGCCTTCGCCCTGCAATGGCTCCAGCAATATCGCCGCAGTTTGTTCATTCACGGCCTGTTGCAAGGCTTGCAAATCATTCAGCGGCACATGCACAAAGCCGGGCGGCAAGGGATCAAAGCCGGCTTTCACCTTGTCCTGACCCGTAGCGGCCAGCGTCTGCAGGGTGCGCCCGTGAAATGATTTCATCGCTGTAATCACAGTGCGCCGGGGCGAGCCCTGGTCATAAAAATATTTGCGCGCCAGCTTAATCGCCGCCTCATTGGCCTCCGCGCCGGAGTTGCAGAAAAATGCCGCATCAAGCCCGCAAAGCGCGCACAGTTTTTGCGCCAGCTGTTGCTGTTTCGGGATATGGAAAAGGTTGGAGCAATGCAACATCACGCCTGCCTGCGCAGCCAGCGCCCGGGTTAACGCCGGGTGCGCATGCCCCAGCGTGTTAACCGCAATGCCGGCAATAAAATCAAGATATTCATTGCCCTCGTCATCCCATACGCGGGCGCCTTCGCCGCGCACCAGCGTAACAGGGAAACGGGCATAGGTGTTCATCACAGCGTCCATTGGCGAAGTTTAGCATGAAACAAACAACGCGCCTGCATGATTTTTTTCACCCTGTGATAATGTTTCATATCACGGGGTG
>CAYTFI010000117.1:0-5842 GCA_964437065.1 uncultured Zetaproteobacteria bacterium
CTAGTGCTCCGTCCGTTTTGTCGCGTCGCCTCTTGATATCCATTTCCCATTGGTTACGCTGCATGCATCGCGGAGGCGCCTGGTAGCAATGCATACTTCTGGAATCATTCGATTTTTTGCCAATAAATGCTGTAGCCGGCTCAGCGCCAAACATCTGATCAACACTTTGAGTCTGGCATCATTGCTGTTTATTTTTCCAATCATCGCTTTGGCTGATGTCACGATATGCCAGAAATCGGCAGTTGCATCTGCGGACGACAGCAATCAGAGGCAGAGCAATATGTGGGGTGTCAGATTACTGTCAAATGCCAGCAAGTCTGAAGCGGACAAACTGGTTTCAAGTTTAGCTGAACATGGGTTTAAGGCTGAAAGTGCGTTGCTTTTGACTTCGGCAGGCAAGGCTTATCAGGTCTCCATGTCCGGCTTTGCAAGCCTTGCCGATGCCGGCGCATGTCTTCGTTTAATCATCAGAACAACCGCTGTGCGTGAAAGCGACACGATGGTTTTTTTACTGCAATCGACTGAGACGGAAGGGCCGGACAGAAATGCCAAAGTGGCGATCAATGAGAAAACAGTTGCGACAGAAGCACTGAAGAAACCCGTAGCCGGGAATCAGAGCGAGGGGTTCTCAGGGCCAGGAAAACAGAACAAACTGATGGTTCCGAAGCCACAGGCGGCAGAGCAGCCAATAAGCGCCGTAGTGGCGGATGATGGCGACGCGATCAACCACGCTCCAGCGAAGGAGCTTTCGTTGTCACAAGCCATTCAGTTTGGCCTGGGGCATAATATTCAGTACCTGGAGCAAGTGTCCCAGACTCCGTTAATGTCGCTGGATATTGAGGCCGCCGCTGATCAGTTTGGCATCAAATCAACGGTTTCGACCTCATCGAGTCAGAGAGTCGGTTCTACTCTGGGTCAGGAATACAACATGCAGGTGAGCAAGAAGTTTGAAAGCGGTTTGAATATGGGGGTCGGCCTGGGCACGGCGAGGTTTGGCGGTGAATCGCTTACGGAGGCGCGTTTGAGTTTTAGCCAGCCATTGCTCAGGGGACGTGGAACTCTGGCGAACACGATTGGAATTGAAGAGGCGAAGCTGAACCGGGCCAGACACAACAGTTCGGTTGCAAGCGGCAAGCAGCAACTGATGCTGGACGTGATCTCATCCTATTTTCGCGCTGTATTGCAAAAGGAGTCGATTAAAATTCATGAGGCGACGATTGAGCAGAGCAGTAATATGCTTCAATCATCCAATGCCAAGTTTAAATTTGGCATGGTTTCCAGAATGGATGTTTTTCGGGCGGAAATGCAGATGCTGGAGTCTAAGGAGGCGCTTGAAATTGCCCAAAGCGCTTACCAGAAGACGCTTGATGATCTGAAAATGCTGATCGGCATGAACCTTAAGGAAAAGATCAGCCTGGTCGACCCGATTCAGTTTCACCGCGTAGCAATCTCCGGGGAGGATGAGCTTATCAGACAGGCATTGGAAAACCGGCCTGAACTGTCGCATATGGAAATGGAAGAGGAGGTCATCCGGAAAAGAGTTCTGGTTAGCCGAAACAATCTCAAGCCGCAGCTGGATATGACATTCCAGATATCTCAGTCGGGAAGCGGTCAGACATTTTCCAAAAGCACGAAATTGAAGGACACGCGCCTGGGCATCGGTATTTCGGGCAGCCCCGATTTCAGCATGGCATCCGAGCAGGCGCAATACCGCCGCCAGTTGCTGGCTTTGGAACATGCAAGGCTGAAACATCATCAGTTACAGGAGAAAATCAGAAGCGGCATCCGGCAGGATGTCCGGCTTGTAGCCCAGGGTGAGAGAAATATTGGATTGCGGGAGAAAAAGGTCGAGGCGGCAGAGAAGCAGAAAAAATATGCTGTTGTTCGCTATCAGAAAGGGCTGGTTGACAATGCGACCGTAGTTGAGGCGGAAAAAAGCCTTGTCACGGCCAGAATAAGTTATCTTCAGGCCATTGTAGATTATAAAATTGCGCTTGGCAGCCTGTATAAAAACACCGGTCAGCTTGAGCGCTGGTTAGAGCGGGAGCGGTGATGTCACAGCTAAAAAAGCCATTGTTGATTCTTATTGTTTCAATTGCAGCTGGATGGGCGCTTTTCTTCGGTGCGGGCGATTCTGATCAGGAGGCGCCATTAATATATGAGGTGAAACAGGAACCGTTTTCCAGCAGAGTGGAAGAGAGCGGTGTGTTGCGATCCCTGCATTCAATCACCATTTCATCCAGTCTGCCAAGCAACCGGGCAAAAATCATTTCTCTTGTCAGCGAAGGCAGTTATGTTCAGCAGGGCGATTTGCTGGTTGAGTTTGATGATGAACCTCTGCTCGACGACAGGAAGAAATTTCAGGTTGAAATCAAGGAGCTGGAGGGTCTGCTGCGGCAGGCCACCGAGGAGCTTCGATTGCAAAAGCTGGAAGGCGACAAGAATCTCTCATCTATTCAGCATGAGATTGATATGGCTGTCATCAAGAATAAAAAGAGCAAACGTGGTGAACTGCTGTTAAAAAAACGGGAGGCGCAGGCCAATCTCGTTGATGCCAGAAATGAGTGGCAGCGGGCGCAAAACGAATACAGTGACCTGAAATCGCTGCTGGCCGATGGCTTTGTGACAAAAAATGAGGTCGAGCAGGCGCGCATCAATGCCTCTCACGCCAAAAACGCCTATTTGCTACAACAGAAGAAAACGGATGTATTGGAAAAGGTTGCCATTCCGGCGGAGTTTGAAAAGGCCAGGTCCGAGGTGTCCAAGCGTAAGAAAGATCTTGCGCGTCAGCGTAAAGTGACCATGTATTCCACCGTCCGCAGCCAGTCGGTTATTGATCGGACCCGTGTCAAGCTGGCCAGCGCCCGGGAGAACCTGAAAACTACGGAAAAGCGTTTGAGGGGAACCAGGATTCTGGCGCCGGCATCGGGCTTTGTGATCTTCAAAGAGGTGCCGATTATTGGAGAACGGAGAAAAGTGCATGTAGGTGACTCCGTGTGGGCCAATCAGGGATTCATGGTTTTGCCTGACATCAGCCAGATGGCGGTGGAGATCCGGGTGCGGGAAGTGGATATTCACAAGGTGCGTGTCGGCCAGCACGCTGCGATCCGACTTGATTCCTACCCGGATCTGGAGCTCAAGGGCAAGGTCAGCCAGATTGGCGCAATTGCCGAGACCGATGCAAATTCAGGCTACCGCGGCGGCAAGTTTTTCCGTGTTAACGTGCTGCTTGACACGACTGATAAAAGGCTCAGGCCGGGCATGACAGCCAGAGTTGATATCACAGTCGGCGAGTTCTCAAGCGCGCTCCAGATTCCGATAAATGCAGTGTTCCGCAAACTGGACAAGGATTACTGTTATGTCTGGGAAGATGGCCCCTGGTCATCCGGAAAGGCCAGTCTGCGCAAAATTGTCACGGGCATCAGCAATGAGAATTTCATTGTTGTTCAGCAGGGCCTTGCCGCTGGTGAGAAAGTGTTGCTCAGCGTTCCCGAGCATGAGTGATGATACAGCTTGAGAGACTAAACCGGCGCTATCGACGGGGCGAAGAGCATGTCGATGCGCTCAGGGATATTTCATTGCACATCAGGGAAGGAGAGTTTGTTGCCATCACCGGCGCATCAGGCTCGGGAAAATCCACCCTGCTGAATGTTCTGGGCTGCCTTGACCGGCCCTCATCCGGCGTTTACCGGCTCAGGAAGCGGAATGTAGCCAATATGCCGGATGGCGAGTTGTCTGCCATTCGAAATCGTGAAATCGGTTTTGTTTTTCAGTCGTTTAATCTGATTCCACATTTGAATGTGATCGAAAATGTCGAAATCCCGCTTTTTTATCGGGGCGTGGTATTTGAGCAACGCCGCCGGATCTGCCATCAGCTGATAAGGCGCGTTGGCTTAAGCGCGCGCATCAATCACAGCTCATCCGAGCTCTCCGGGGGCGAGTGCCAGCGCGTGGCCATTGCCAGGGCCGTGGCAAATTCTCCGTCCATGATTCTGGCCGATGAACCAACCGGCAATCTGGATCGGGCAAGCAGTGACGAAATCATGCGGATCTTTTCCGAGCTGAACGCATCAGGAACAACCCTGATTATTGTCACCCATGATATGCAGATCGCGGCGCATGCCGGGCGTATCATTCACCTAGATCAGGGCTCGATATGCAGCTGAATCTCCGGATCGGAAAATATCTCCCCGTCGCGTTCAAATCCGTTCAGACCAGAAAATTACAGACAGCGTTAAGCACTCTGGGCATCGTAATTGGCGTTGGCGCAGTGATGGTCGCCTTTTCCATTGTCGAGGGCGGCAAGCATGAGATGATGGAGAAGATTCGCCAGCTCGGGGCGAACCAGCTGAATATCCGGAATCTGGATGAGGACGAGGCAAAAATGCAACGTGAGCGGCACAATCCGTCCAGGGGATTGACGCTGTCGGACATGGGAAACATCAGCCGTGAATTATCGCAATATATCAGCCTGATCTCGCCGATCCTGCAGACAAGCCGGGTGCTCCGGAATCAGGGCAGGGAAATGGAGACCGGTCTGATCGGTGCCTCGGCGGAGTTTCTGGCTCTGCACAAGCTGCATGTGGCCGCCGGCCGCTTTCTCTCTGCCCGGGATATTCAGGACAGTAGTCGCGTGGTTGTGCTCGGCAGCGCAGTCAGAAAGGCGCTTTTTCCGTTCGGCGATGCAGTTGGCAAATCCATTCGTGTTGGCGGCGACTGGTTTAAGGTTATCGGCGTGCTTCAATCACGGGACACGAAAAAAGTGAAGGAGATTCCGAGCCAATACTATTATAATAGCAAGGCGTTTATTCCCTACAGCACTGCGCAATTGTCGCGGGGGCGGGGCGCGCAGGTGGACCGGCTTGATCTGGCCCTGTTTGATTCGGCTGATATCGGCGCCGTTGCCAGGGCGGCGGATCGCATTCTGGAACGATTGCACTACAGGGTTCGCGATTTCAGAGTCACGGTTCCGGGCGATCTGCTGCGCCATGAACAGCAGTCGCGTGAGATATTTAATCTTATTCTGTTATGGAGCGCGATATTGTCGCTGATTGTCGGTGGTGCGGGCATCATGAATGTGATGCTGGCCACGGTAATGGAGCGCACCATGGAAGTGGGGCTCAGGCGTGCGCTGGGAGCCTCAAGGGCGGATATTATTCAACAGTTTCTCAGTGAATCGGTGATGCTGACGCTGTTTGGCGGCCTGCTTGGCATCGCCATCGGCGGCGGAGCCGCACTGCTGATCAGCGGCGTGCTTGGCTGGCAAGCGGTGATCAGCCTGAAAGCAATCGCGCTCGGCCTGCTCATTTCAATATTGGCAGGCATCTTCTTTGGCATGTATCCGGCCTGTCGCGCCGCATGGATGGACCCGATTCAGGCCCTGCGCCGGGAATAAAAAGGCATGCGACCGGTTGGTCGCATGCCTTTATTGCTTAAACGATTAAACCTGATAAAATAATCAAGGAACAGTCAGGACGCTAAAGCAAGATCCCGGGCCGCCGATTTTAGTTAGGGACACCTCAATTCCACCGGCCGGGTTGGTGCCGTTGAGCAATGTAATAACAATAGTATGGGCGACTGCACTACTAGGCAGAGCAGCCCCGGAGCCGGATAGTGTGCCGCCGCCGCCTGTTGTCGCGACAGGGCCGCCAGTAGAGCCGGCAAAGGTAAAATCACATGATGTTGCACTAGTGCCGTCTGCCGGCAAACAGGTCATGGACCAGGTTGTATATGAACAACTATTAGAGGCGCCAGCTGATCCGGTTATTGGATAAAAGGATGTTGCCGTAGTTGTAACAGGTTCTTCATTATTCCCCAGAAGCACTCCGGTGAGCACCCCGGC
>CAYTFI010000118.1:0-5837 GCA_964437065.1 uncultured Zetaproteobacteria bacterium
TCAGTTTCCGTCATTTGATGCTACGCACCTTTGCCTCGGCGGCCTGAGGCTGGCTGCCTGGCGATCAGTTGAATATATGGCAACGTCGCCTGAGCCAGCACTCGGGCGCGCTGCCTTTTATTGTTGCAATTCAAGCCATACTTCCCTATTGTGCCGCGCTCTGCGCCAGGCGCGCGGAAAAAATACCTTGCTCCGGACGCGCTGAATCGTACCGGGGCGTACGCAACGTACACCAAGAGGAGCGCCGTGTATTACGAAACAATTTTTATCGTTAATCCTGATATCTCTCAGGAAAACACCGAGAAACTGGTTGATGATCTGATCTCCAAGGTTGAAAAAGTCGGTGGCCGAACTGTCAAACGCGAAAACTGGGGTTCACGCCCGCTATCTTATTCCATAGCCAACCGTAAACGCGGCAATTATATCCTGCTTGTCACGGACGGCGAGCCCGAAGCGCTTCAGGTGCTCGAACATGCAATCAGTCTCGAGGAGCGTATTATTCGCGCCCTGACTACCAAGCTGACGGAACTTTCCGATAAACCATCACCCCTGATGCGACGCGCCCAGCCTGCCAGGGCCGAGGAACAGGCCGCTGAAAAAAAAGAGTCTGGGGAAACAGCTCCTGATGAAACGGTGACGGAAGAAACGGCGCCGGAGGAAGCTGTAGCCACAGCAGAGGCAACTGAAGAGCCTGTAAAGGCTGAAGCTGCGGAAGCGGATGGAGCAGGCGCCTGAGCTAAACCGCGCCAGGGTATCGGGGCGGCTGCAAAAGATTCGTCAACGCTGGACCCCGGATGGAAGTCTGGCATTGATTGCAGAGCTGGTTACGACCAGGCCGCGACTGGGGCCGGTTCGCGCCTCGGTTCAGGATGAACAGCCTATGCCGCTCAGAGCCTCCGGCGATATTGCCAGCGCCATGCTTAATCTGGAAGGCCAACATGTGTCTGTTGAAGGCTGTTTACGCCGCAGATATTATAGCCGGGATGGCGAGGCTTGCTGGGGCCAGGTGGAAATTTGGGTGAACGCATGCCGAAAAACGGATCAGGACGGCGCCCGTTGAGATAGAACAAAGCAGATATTTAGGAGAAACAATATGAGTGATGAAACAAAAACAACTGCGGCGCAGCCACAGGCAGCCCGTGAGCAGCGCCCGGCTGGAGATCGTCCGCAGCGCCCCGCCGGCGCCCGTCCTCAGCGTCCACCTCAGCGTCAATCTCAGCGAGGTGGAGGTCGCTTTCAGCGTCGGCGCAAATTCTGTAAATTCTGCGCCGACGCAAGCCTGAAAATTGACCATAAAGACCCTGACATGCTGCGCGGCTTCATCACGGAACGTTACAAGATTTTGCCATCACGCGTGACCGGCGCCTGCGCCTCGCATCAGCGGCGCCTGACTACCGCCATCAAGCGGGCGCGCGTACTGGCGCTGCTGCCCTTTACGCCGCTGCACCACGACTAGTGCTCTGTCCGCAGACAGGCGGCAGGGATGACAGCCAAAAGCGCCCTGATTTATCGCTGCATAGTTGCCACTATGCGCCTCGGAATCATGCCATTTCTGACCCGTCTCCACCGCCTGCTCGCAACTCCGACAGGCGCCTGGACCGGGGAGTGAAGGAATAGCGTGACAGTTCCTTGGTTGGTTTTTTTGAGATGAATGAAACGAACCCGCCGGCAACGCTGCCGCCGGTCGCCTCGTTCATACTGACGCACAGGCTGTCTTGCGCCTTGCTGATGGTGTTGATGATGATGGCGGCAATGTGGCTGCCGGCACTGTTGCAGGGACTGCCCGTTTTGGCGATTCTGGCTGCCACGCTGGGGCTGATATTGCACCTGCTCGCGCCGGGGCTGGTGGCACTGATCAGCTTTGGCGGCGGCGTTGCGTTTGCCATGCAGGTTGCAGCTATTGCAGCGCTGGGCGTTTCTGCGCTGGCGGGCTTTGCCCTGTTGCCGGGGTTGATCGTGCTGATTCTGTACGGTCTGCTGCCAACGCTGGCCGCGGCGGGAGTTATGCGTCGGGACGGCGTCCGGCTCAGTGCGCAATTCCTGTCCGCCGGCATCGGCCTTTTGCTGCTGGCTGGACTGTTGGCCGGGGCCATGATGCAGAATCTGGGCCTGCATGAATTCGTCGCAGCTTTGATTGGGCCGGTTTTTGACGGCGCCCAGGCGCAAATACCGTCCTCGGAGACCGGGGCCGTGCAGATGCTGGAAGATGCGCGTCGGATGTCGATCACAATCCTGCCCGGCATCATGGCTTTAGGACTCTGGTTCATCTGGTGGGGCGATATTCTGCTTGCGCGCAAAGTCGCCATGAAATACGGTTTTTATCATGGCGATAAAGCCGATGCGCTGGGGTTGCGCTTTGGCAAAGCCATGGCTTATGTGTTTGCGCTGATGCTGGTGCTGGCCAATATTGCAAACGGAGACGTGCAATATGTCGCACTCAATGCGGCGCTGTTGTTGGCCGGACTGCTTTCATCCCAGGGCATTGCTGTCGGGCATAGCTGGCTGAGAGCGAAAGGCTTGAAATTCGCAATAAGCCTTATGTATGCGATTTTGTTTATCTGGGCGGCCATGATCATCCCTTTTCTGATCATCGGGCTGCTTGATATCTGGTTTAATTTTCGCCGGAATATTCCGGCAGTTGGAGGATAAAATGCAATTAATTCTATTGGAACGCGTGGAAGGACTGGGCAATGTCGGTGATGAGGTTGCTGTTCGCGCCGGCTATGGACGTAACTTTCTTATTCCACAGGGCAAGGCTACATTGGCCAATGACGGCAACCGCAAGGTGTTCGAGCGGCAGCGCGCCAACTTTGAGGCCAGGCAGTCGGACGCCCTGAGCATGGCCAAGAAAGAGGCTGAAAACCTGGCTGGTTTGAGCCTGGAAGTGGTGCGCGCCACTTCGGATGGAAAGCATCTGTATGGCTCGGTCAGCACCAGCGATCTGGCTGAACTGCTGAATGAAAGCGGCCACAATCTGGCGCGCCGGAATATCCTGCTCGACGAACAGATCAAGGTTGTCGGCGAGCATAACTTCCGAGTGCGCCTGCATCCAGATGTGACTGCTGATCTCAGTATCAAGGTTGAACCGGAAAGCCACTAGCCCGGATTATTCATGAGCAAGGTCGCCCCCCTGCGCACGGATATGCTCAGAGAGCGCATCCCGCCCCATGCATATGATGCAGAGCGGGCAGTGCTGGGGGGCATCATGCTTGATTCCGAGGCGCTGGAGCGACTGGAAGGCTCGCTGCATCCGGAGCATTTCTATGTAGAAGCCAATGCCTCGATCTTTTATGTTATTCAGGAACTGGCCGGTCGCGGCCAGCCTGTTGACGCCCTGACTGTCAAGGATCACCTTGAACGCCGGGAGGAGCTGGCCGCCTGTGGCGGAGAGGGTTATCTGGCCGATCTTGTCAGCGCCGTTCCCACCTCCGCCAATGTGAAACACTATGCCGATATAGTACGCGAGAGATCAGTGCTGCGGGAACTGCTTGGCGTATGCAGCTCGGTTTCCCGCGACGTTTATGAAGAGACTGAACGCGAAGTCAATGAGCACCTTGATCTGGCCGAAAAAAGCATCCTTTCCGTAGCTGAGAACTACAACCGGTCGCGCCCCACTTTCAGCAGGATGAGCGATCTGATGCTGGAGAGTTACAAAGAGCTTGAAGCCCGCTATGCGGAAAAGAAAGCGATTACAGGCATTGCAACCGGCTTTGACGATCTTGATGAACTTACCTCCGGCATGCAACGCGGCGATTTGATTATCGTCGCCGGACGTCCGAGCATGGGCAAAACAGCCTTCGCCATGAATCTGGCTCAGAATGCCTCCATCCGTACGGATGATACGGGCGTAGTCGCCATTTTTTCACTGGAAATGTCATCCCAGCAAATTGCCATGCGCATGCTGGCCAGCGAAGCGCGCGTTGATATGCAGCATCTGCGCACCGGTCGATTTTCCGCCGAAGACTGGCGCAAGCTGGCGTCAGCCAGCGGCTCGCTGGCCGAATCGGCCATTTATGTGGACGATACGCCGGCGATCTCCGTGCTTGAATTGCGCTCAAAATGTCGTCGGCTGAAACGTGAAGCCAAGAGACTTGATCTGGTTGTGATCGACTATCTGCAACTGATGAGCGGTCGCGCCGACTCAGAGCACCGGGCCCAGGAGCTCAGTGAAATCACCCGCTCGCTCAAAGGCCTGTCCAAAGAAATGGATGTGCCCGTTATCGCCCTGTCGCAGCTCAACCGCTCGCTGGAATCGCGTGCGGACAAGCGACCCATGATGGCCGACCTGCGTGAATCAGGCGCCATTGAGCAGGACGCCGACATCATCATGTTTATCTATCGCGACGAGGTGTATAATAAAAAGCCTGAAAATGAAGGGCTGGCCGAAATCATCATCGCCAAACAGCGCAATGGCCCCATCGGCAATATCAAGCTGACCTTTATCAATCGCTTTACCCGCTTTGAAAATCACGCGTCGGGATTCGACGACTAAGGGCCAACCCGCATGCGGGCTAAGTGTTTCGTAGCTGGCTCAAATCACGAACAGCGCCTTTATCGGCGCTGGTGGTCAGCGCCGCATAGGCTTGCAGCGCTCTGGAAACGACGCGCTGCCGGCCAACAGGCCTCCAGACATCAGCGCCTTTCGCCTCCATGGCCGTACGGCGGGCGGCCAGCTCATCATCGCATACGGCCAGATTGATGGTGCGGTTCGGAATATCGATCTCTATGGAGTCGCCCTCTTCGACAAGGCCAATGGCGCCGCCCTCGGCCGCTTCCGGAGAAACATGACCGATGGAGAGGCCGGAGGTGCCGCCCGAGAAACGGCCATCGGTGAGAAGCGCGCAATTCTTGCCCAGCCCTTTCGATTTCAGATAAGAGGTCGGATAAAGCATCTCCTGCATGCCGGGGCCGCCCTTCGGGCCCTCGTAGCGGATGATGACAATATCTCCGGCAACGATTTCATCATTGAGAATCGCCGTCACCGAATCGTCCTGGGATTCGAACACGCGGGCGCGGCCTGTGAACTGCCAGATTGATTCATCCACTCCGGCGGTTTTGACGATGCAGCCGCGCTCGGCGATATTGCCGTAGAGCACAGCCAGCCCTCCCTCGCTGGAATAGGCGTGGGCGATGTCGCGGATGCAGCCTGTTTCGCGATCATCATCCAGATCCTTCCACTGCGCATGCTGCGAAAAGGCTTGCAGCGAGGGCGCGCCGCCGGGCGCGGCAAGGTATAATTGTTGCGCCGTTTCATTGGCCTTGTCGGCGATGTCCCACGTTTGCAGCGCATCGCCCAGCGTCGGCGCATGCACGCAACCGGCATCGGCATGCAGCAGGCCGCCGCGATTGAGTTCGGCGAGGATGGACATGACGCCGCCGGCGCGATGCACATCCTCCAGATGATATTGCGAGGAAGGGGACACCTTGCAGATATTCGGAATCAGGCGGCTCATGCGATCGATATCTTTCATGCCGAAATCGACATCTGCTTCCTGCGCAATGGCCAGCAGATGCAGGACGGTATTGGTGCTGCCGCCCATGGCGATATCCAGCGCAATCGCATTCTCAAAGGCATCAAACGTAGCGATGGAGCGCGGCAATACGGAAGCGTCATCGTGCTCATAATAGCGCTTGGCCATCTCCACGGATAAACGACCGGCTTGCAGGAACAGGGCTTTGCGGGCGGCATGGGTGGCGACCAGCGAGCCGTTGCCGGGCAGCGCCAGGCCCAGCGCTTCGGCCAGGCAGTTCATCGAATTGGCCGTGAACATGCCGGAACAGGAGCCGCAGGTCGGGCAGGCGGCGCGTTCAATCGCCGCCACATCCGCATCGGTTTC